>NZ_VKJP01000022.1 GCF_007280575.1 Streptomyces benahoarensis | reverse complement strand
CCGAGATCTACACCTATTAAGTCGTCGGCAGCGTCAGATGTCTATAAGAGACAGCGCGAGATGCACGCTCATCCGGGCGGCGCGGGCCCGCAGCGTCGCGGCGGTGTCCGCCGGGGACGTGGCGGGCTCGGCGTCGGCCCGCCGGGTACCAGCGGCGCCCGGCCGCACCCCGTTCACGGCCGCACCTGGCGCGGGCGCGGGCCTGCGGGCCCAGTCGGACAGCACCAGATGGCAGGTCCCGCCGTCGCCGTACGCGCCGACGCCCGCCAGCACCGGTTCACTCCCCCGGCGCGACAGCGGCACCACGGCCCGGCCCGCCCCCTCCGGTGCGCCGGTCCACGCCGGTGCCTCACCGGTCACATGGGCCGAGGCGCGCAGACGCAGCACCGTCTTCAGGAGCGCGGCGGCGGCACCCTCCGGACGCGGACCGGCGTCGGCGGGCAGTGGCTCCCGCACCGGACGGCCGCCCGACCCGGCAGGGACCGCGCTCCGCACCGGGCTTGCGGTGGCGGCCAGTTCGACGAACCGGACCGCTGCGGCGTCGACCCGGGCGTGGGCGCGGGCCCGGCGCGCCGCCTCTTCCTGGGCGGCGCCCGGCCCGGCGGTGGCGCCGCCGTCGTGGTTCACGGCGCCGCCGCGTATCAGGCAGTGCACGGTGTCACCGTCGGCCAGCGCCCGGCGCAGCGTCTTGAGGACGAGGAGCCCGCCGTCGGCGTCCTCCGCCGTGACGCCCGAGGACGCCCGGCGGACGGTGATCCCCCCGGCCAGCGCCTCCTCGCACTCGCCGGCGCGCAGCGCGAGACAGGCGAGGTGGACGGCGGTCAGCGCCGAGGACCGCGCGGTGTCGACGACCAGGCTCGGACCGCGCAGGCCCAGGGCGGCGGAGAGCCTGCTCGCGAGGGTGGAGCGGTCGGCCCCGGCCGCGCCGCGCCCGGTGGACCGGGGGCACTCCGAGGCGCCCATGAACACGCCGGTGCCACTGCCCGCCAGGCCCTCGGGGAGGATCCCGGCGCTCTCCAGGGCCTCCCGGGCGAGGTCGACGGAGAGCCGCTGCCGCGGGTCGGGGGCGCCGATGTCCTCGGCGGGCACCCCCAGCGTCTCGGGCCCGAACCAGCGGGCCGCGCCGCCGGACCGCCTGCCGCCGCCCGGCCCGCCGGACGCGTCGGACGCCCCCGGGCCGTCGTGGAGCAGCCGCCAGAAAGTGTCGGGGCCGTCCACCCCGGGGAATCGGCAGGACAGTCCGACGACCGCGATGGCGTCGGCCTCCTCCGGCGCGGTCCGCCCCGCGCCCGTGTCCACCTCGGAAGCGATACCCATCTCATTCCTCTCGCCCGCCGCGCGCCGCGGCCGGATGTCCGGCAGACGGACCGGCCGCCCTGCCGCCGTTCCGCTTGTACCGCCCGCCGCTGTGTCCGTGTTCCGGGGCGGCTCGCGCCCCGCTCGCCCAACTCGGTGATCAGGACCGCCGTGCGCCCGATTCGGTTGCCTCCCGCACCAGGCGGGAAAGGCTCCGCCCGAAGGCGTCGCACCGTCTCCTGTCGCCGCCCTGCGGTTCCCCGGAACGACGGAACGCTCCGTCCTCCGATCGCCCGGCGACGTTCCGTTTCCGGCCCGGCGGGACCGCCGCGGCACGGGCCCGGCCGCCCGCTCACCGCGCGGCCCCGATCGTCCCCCACCATTGTTCCAGCCCCCGAACCCCCCACGCAGCGCACTCCCACCCCTACCGACCCCTATAAATTCCAGGTGAACGGGGGGTGTCCCCTGAAGAGGCGTCACATCCCGGCACGCCCCGAGGGATCGGCGTCCCGCCCCTCGTCACCGCCGTCCCCGACGCCACGGCGGACGTCGGGGACGGCCCGGCAACCGAGCGGGATACGGGCGTCAGCCGGTGCACCGCACGGCGACGGCGGACGCCGCGTGGTGGGCACCGTCGAAGCCGGAGCCGAAGTCGACGCCCTGGGTGTGGAGTTTGACGGCGAAATGACCGTCGCTGATCTGGAAGGTGCCACCGGACGCCCAGTCACCGCGCTTCTTGGTCTGGTCGACGGTGAAGTCCCCCAGGGCCTTACCGGTCGCGGCGGCGGACGCGAACACCGAATAGCGGGTCGGGTGCCCGCCGACATGCTTCACGTCGTCGTCCTTGGGCACGTGGACCCGCACCTGGCAACTCTCGGACTTCACCGGCCCGGTGGCGAAGGTCCACAGCGTGTAGTTGCCGTCGTCACCCTTGTCGCCGGCCATCGGCACGGAGACGAACGAGCCGTCGCAACCGTCCTTCGTCCAGCCGCCGCTCTTGTGCGTCGTCCACCCCGCGTCGCCGTCGGCGTAGGTGCCGTGCTCCTTGTAGCCGGTGGACTTGTCGGTGCAGCCCGGCCCGGCCATCGCGGTGTAGGCGGCGGAGTCGCCGCCCGCCGGGGCTCCGCCCTGCCCGCCGTCACCGGAACCGCCCGACGCCGCACCGCCGTCGGACTGCCCCTGATGGCCCTGCGGCTGATCGGCACCGGGCACCACTCCGGCGCCACGGCCCTGCCCGTCGTACTCGGACGCGGCGGCCGGCGGCTTCCCGCCGTCGTCGTGGTGACCGGTCAACTGGGAGATGAGGAAGGGGGAGCAGAGGAGCAGCACGCCGGCGATGCCTGCGGCGGCCACCATCGGTTTGGACAACCGGCCGCCCGTCGCCACCAGGCCCGTCGCGGTGTCGGACTCGGCCGACGCGGCGGTCGACGCGGCGGACTTGGCGGCCGTCGCCCGGCCGGTGCCGGCCGCCGCGTCCGTCTCCCCCGCGGTCGCGGCAGGCGAGGCGGTGTCGGGGAGACGCCGGGCGGCGGACGTGGTGTCCGCGGAGACGACGGGCACGGTCGCGCCGTCCGTGGCGGGCGGCCTGCCGGCTCCCCCGGCCGACGGCGCGGCGGGCACGTCCGCCGCGGCCGCTTCGACGGCGGTGGCCTCGCCGTCCGCCGACGGTACATCGGCCGAATTCCGCTGCGTGCCGCCCCCCTTACGGGACTCTTCCGGCTCCATGGGCGCCATCATCTCCTCTTCTGCTGTTGCTCTGCGTGGATGTGTGGATGTACGGACGGGGAGGGCCGGGCGGCCGTCCCCTACGGGACGCGTCCGGGACCTGCCGTGGTGCGCCGCTCGGGCAGCGGCCGGACCTCCGCGACGCGCGCGCCACCGCCCGCGCGCCACCGCCCGCGCGCGACCGGCCGCCCCCGTACGGCACGCGGTGGGTGTCAGGTCCCATCTTCGTACCTCCGCCGCTTGGTGCGGTGCGGGGCGACATCGCCGTCAGGCGGCTCGGGGCTGTCCAGGTCCATGGCAGTGGTCTCCTGGTCCACCGGATCCGTGGCCTCGGGCCCGGAGTCTTCGGCCACCGGTGAGGGATCGGACCCCGCGTCCGGCGTCGACGGGCCACCGCTCAGCACCTCGAAGATGTCGGCGCCGCCCTGCGCGGTCTGCTGGTCGGACATCTCGATGTCGCCGTCGGTGCCGTCTCCGTGGGAGGCAGCCGCGGCGGGGGCGGACGTCTCCGCTCCGTCCTCCCCGATCCAGAAGTCGCGGATGATTCCGGCGGTATCCCTCTGCACCTTGATCGACAGGTTGTCGTGGCCCGGCACCTCATCGGTGTGGTACTCGGGTGTCGCGTTCCGGGCCCGGTCCCGATGGGCCACACGGAAGGCGAGGAGGCGGGCGTCGTCCGCGGTGAGCCCGGCGGGCAGGTCCTTCAGATCGGCCTCCGTCTTGTCCCATGCGTGCGGGCTGAACGTGTGCCGCCGCTGGGCGAGCAGGTACGTGACGGTGTCGTGGCGGGTGGCGTGCGGCGCTTCCTTGTCGGCCGGGTAGGCGTCCAGCAGCCGCGCCACCTGCGGATCCGTGGTGAGACTCTCCACAGAACGGTTGAACAGCGCTGTGACGACCGCCTCCCGGTCATCGTCGGACCGCCAGCCTCCCGGCTCGGCCGGATCCGGCATCGGTGTCTGCTGGAGGGCGGCGGCCAGCAGAGTCCCGATGTTCGGGCCGGTCAACGCGAAGCCCAGGAGACGCTCGGCGTTCCGCTCCGGCTGATGCTGCTCCTCAAGGAGGCCCCTGAGTTTCCGGAACGTCTCATCCGACAGGTCACCGGGCCTGCCGTCCATGACGATCTCGAAGCGGATGAGCGGGTACCCGTCGGCCCGGCGCTCCTTGTTGTACGTCCGGTCGACCGTGGCCTGGACCTGCTGCACCAGCTCGGCCGCGCGCCTGTAGCTCTCGGGAAGGGATTCCGGCACGGGCAGTGCGGCTTCGAACAGCAGGGCCAGGTCGCCGTCGTGGAGCGCGACGTGCGAGACGGAGAAGTCGAGCGTCTTCCCGTCCTGGAGCGGCACCGTGAGACGCTGCCGCTCCGCGTACACGTTCTCTTCGCTGCCCCTGGACTCCCAGGTCAGCCGCGGTTGGTGCGGGGCGGGCCGTACCCAGACGTGCCGGCCCTCAAGGGTGTAGCCCTGGATGCGGACGCCGTTGCTCTCGCCCATCCACAGGTATCCCGCGTGGGGCCGGTCGAGTTGCCCCATCTGCCAGAGGAACCGGCCGCTGTCCAGGGCCCTGGTGTGGGCGTCCTGGACCGCGTTCCACAGCGTGTCCGCACCCCAGTCCCGCGGGAAGAGGAGGTGCCGCCCGCTCCTGTCGGCATCGGCGGCCAGGTGCCACAGCGCGGCGTCGGCCTTCTCGGTGGCAGGACGGATGGTCGCCTTGAGGAACCGCACCACGGTGTGGACGGTGCCGTTCTGGTTACCGGCCGACGGCTCTCCGTACCAGATGCCTTTCGCAATCGGGACGCTTGCGTGGAAGAAGTGGTGGCCGCCGAGGCCCTTGCCGCGGTCTCCGTAGAGGACGAACTTTTCCAGGGTGGGAGTGATGCGCGGCATGTCGTGGGGCAGGGCAGCGGGCAGTTCGCTTCGGAAGAGGGGCGCCTGGAGGGGGCGCCCGGTGCCCGGGTCGGTCTGGTCCTCGTGCGGCACGAAGTCGAGGATGGTGCCGGTGGCGTCGACGACGCCGCGGATGCGCAGGCCGTGGTAGATGCCGTCGAACTCGGTCTCGTCGGTGGTCGTGTCGGGGGTGCCGCCCCGCCTGCGCCAGTCGAGGTATGCCTGACGGGCCGTGTGGACGACCTCGTCCTCGGTCATGGTGTCGGGGAACATCAGCACCGTCACATACGACTCTTCCGGCTGCTCGTCCGGCTTGGCCGAGGGGCCCAGGAGGTCGCCGGCCGCCCTGTGGTGGGCGACGTGGTCCCTGACGCCCGACGGCCGGCTCCGGAACGTCGCCAGGTAGGTGTGGTTGGGCCGCATCGACCCGGCGACGCGCCGCGGACGTGCGCGGAACGTCGAGTGGTTGCGCGGCGCCAGCCGTCCGGGTCGGTTGGCGTCGGGATCGCCCCACAGCACCTTGTGCCGCACCTCCAGGGGAACGGTGCCCCCGCCGGGGGCTGAGGGCCCGGACCCGGGGGTGTCGCCCACGGCGGCCTTCACCTCCTCGGGCGAGAGCAGCAGCGCCTCCGTCGGGACCACGCCCTCACGCGTCAAGGAGCTGGTCAGAGAGTCGCTCCAGCCCGACGAGGTGTGTTCGCCCGTCCTGCGTGCCTGGGCGAGCTCCGCCCGTACGCAGGAGGCCCAGAGCATCGCGAGGTCGTACGACGACCACCGCAGGTTCGGGGCCGTCCGATGGATCGCGGACGGCAGCTCCGAGCTCGGGACGCGGTCCCACTTGTCGACGAAGGTCGTCGACATGAGCGAGCCGTCCTCGTCCGTGGGGCGGATCCGGATGTCCCGGTACCAGTCCGCGGCGCCGAAGTCGTGCCCCCACTCGTGCGCGATCACTTCCGTCCTGGTGTTCGCGAACCACGTGGTTTTGTTCTCCCGGCCGGAGCCCGGATGCAGATGCACCTGATGGTGGGCGACGGCCTTCTCCCCGACGAACTCCACGGCGAAATGCACCAGGTCGCCGTTGGGGAAGCGGTGCCCGACGTTGTGGTACAGCTTCAGCGCGTACGCGGACTGGCCCTTCTTCCGCTCCGCGTCCTGCGGGGTGACCCCCTCGTGGCGGGTGAGGCGCGCCCGGATGGCAAGGCGGCTGAGCCGGCTGCCGTCGCCCAGCTCGAAGCGCCGCAGTTCGAAGCGCTGGGCGACTATCGGGCCGAGCGAGGTCATCCACCGCCAGAACGCCACCGAGGGAGCGTGCACCTGGAGGGGTGGGAGCGCGGCGACGAGCGGCACCGCCTTGACCCGGATACCGGGGTGGCACACCGCCTGGCCACCCCCTTCCGGCGTGACCATGCGATCGAGGTCCGGTGCCCTCTCCGCGGAGACGATCACACCGCGGGTACCCGGGCGGAACAGCACCGGCCCCGTGACGCCTCCCGGGAACAAGGCGGACGTATCGATGGTGTCGAAGCCCTCGAAAGTGATCTCCATGTTCCCGGGAAGGTTCTGCGCCGACTGCCCTGGACCGTGCTGCCCGGGGGCCGGGTCCTGTGCCGGTATCGCGGTGTCGAACTCCAGATTCAGTTCCTCGCCGATGTGGAACGGCATCTGCGGGACGGACACCAGCCGCGTGACGGGCCCGGTACGGGTGGGCAGCAGCCGCATGCCGGCCGCGGCGACGGAGGCGGTGGCCACGGCGTCGAGGTCGCGCTCGGCGAGCAGCTTCCTGAAGTCGTTCGGGAGGGCCTTGATGGCGAGTTGGGCGACCGCGGTCAGGGCGATCCCGGCCCCCGGCGTCGCGATGCCCTGCCCCAGCCTGTCGGCTGTGCCGCGTTGCTGGTCACCCATCCGCAGGTAGAGCCGCCTGTAGTCGTACTCGTCGAGTACATCGTCCCTGGTGAGGCGGGTCAGCGGATCATCGGCGAGCAGCCAGCCCTGGCGCCAGCGCTGCTCAAGGATCTGCTCCCCCTTCAGGGCCTGGTACTCCTGGCGGATCTGATCCCGCGTCGCGAACAGCCGCGCCAGCTCTTCGTAGCGCTCCTGGTGGACACCCTCGTAGCGGAACAGCCCGACGACGTCGTTCGTGCGGGCCAGGCTGCGGTTGCCGTTGGTGTGCCGGGTGTAGGCGAACTCGGGGCCGGCCGTGTGCACGGCGGCGCCCGGGGTGAGCTCGCCGTCCGCGTACGGCACGGAAGCGTACGCCTGGAAGAACTGGTGGAGTTCGTGGAAGAGATCGCGCAGACGGTCCGCCAGGTTGTCCGAGAGCGCGGTGGGAATGTTGTCGTCGTCCCAGCCGGAGAGCCGGGACTCGACGGACACGAGGTGCTGGAAGACGTCCTGCGGTCCGGCGGCACCCCTGAAATACGCATCGAACACGCCGCGGACGTCGAGCGCCTCCAGGGCCTTGCGGACGGCCTCCCTACCGCCGAAGACGTCGCTCAGCGGTGAGAAGACCTCCTCGACCGGCAACCGCATGAAGTTGTCGTCGATGCGCACCGCGGCGTCTTCCAGCAGCATCGCGGTCAGCAGCGCGTCCACGGGCAGGGCCCGCCCGGCGTCCTCGTCGGTGGGCGGCCCCACCAGCCGCAGGAACTGCCGGGCCCGCTTGACGGCCTGTTCCGTCCGGAAATCCAGCAGGGAGTCCTGGGAGGGGGCAATGCCCAGCAGGGTCCGGGCGAGTTCGGGCTCGGCCGTTCGCTTGAGATGGTCGAGCAACTGCTCGGGACCGGCCTCGGAGCGGCGCAGTTCCCTCAGGGCCGGGACGGGCGGGGGCGTGGCCGTGTCCCCGGACGGCCCGGTCTCCTCGACCGTCCACGGCGTCACCTGCTCGGCCAGGAAGCGGGCCACGGCGGTGTCGCGGTGCGGGCCGTCCCAGCCGTCGATGAGCGTGGAGTGCGCGTCGAGGAACGCGTCCAGCTGCTGCTTGCGCTTCCAGTACGAGACGTATCCCTCTCCGGGCAGCCGCGGCGAAAGGGTCCGGGCGGTCTCCGGCTGCCGCGACTGCTCCCAGGTCGCCAGGTGGGTGCGGAGCTGACGCCGCGCGTCGCCGGAACGGGTGCGGTCGCCCCGCGCCCACTCGTCCTGAGTGGGACGCGGTTCCAGCTCCTGGCTCAGCGGGAAGGGCACCTCCGGGCCGGGGAACGTCGCCGCGGTGGCGGACGGGGCGGGCGGCACCGGCGTGGCAGCCGTCGCGGAGCTGTGGAGCACCTCGTTCGCGTGGCCCGCGGCGGACGCCGGGGGGTGCGGCACCGCACCGGGAGCGGATGACCCACCGGTGCCGGGGCCGCCGTTGCCCGGCCCGCTGCCGCCGCCGTCGCCCGGGGTACCCGGTTCCTGAGGGCCGTCCGTGCCCGGCGCACCGGCGTGGTCGGCCGCTTCGTGCGAGGCACCCGCGAGAGCGCTGAACTCCTTGTCGCGGCCCAAGGCGGCGATGCCTGCCGCCTTCCAGCGCTGCACTGCCCTGTCCCGCAGTCCCTCACGGAGCGTTCGCCACTGGTCCTCGCGCGCGGGCACCGGGGACTTCCGGCGCAGGAACCTCAGGTTCTCGTCGATCTCCACGGCACTCGGCTCCATGCGGAACAGGTGGTACGCCACGGCGTCGAGGTCCACGCCGTCCTCCTGCCGGAAGAAGGCGTGGAGGCCGGTGTCGGTCCCGGTGCCCGGCGGCGCCTCGTCCACTGTGAAGGTCAGGGGGAGCTCGGTGCCCGTCACCGTGTGGTGGACCGCGTGGAGATGCTCCCGCAGCTTCTGCACGGCGGAGCGGTACTGCGCGTCGTCGATGCCGCTTTCCGCCGGAGGCCGGGACACCGTGACGGTCAGCTCCATGCCGAGCTCGCCGTCCGGCGACAACACATACCGGATATCGCCGGGCACGTCGCGGTGCGGCGACAGCCACACCCGCGTCGAGGCACTGTGCGCGGCGGCGTCGCGGGCGTCCCACCGGCCGGTCGGCTGCAGGGCGTGGGGGGACGGCCGGGCCCAGACGTGTTCCCCGTCGCGCACGAACCCGTCGATGCGCACGCCGTTTCCGATGCCGCGCCAGAGGTAGCCGCCGTGGTGCGGGGTGGTCTCCCCCGTCTCCAGCGCATGGGCATGTCCCCGTTCCAGAGCCGATTCCAGCTCATCGGACGACCACCGCACCGGGAAGAACTCGATCAGCTCCCCACGGCCAGGGGCGTGGTCCCCGGCCGTGGCGCTCTCCGAGCCGGACGGTTCCGTGGCCGCGGCGGGCGGGGGCAGCTGCCGCACCCGGACCTTCACCACGCCGTTCGCGTCCTCCCAGGGCACCCACTGCCGCGTTGCCGGATCCCCCTTCTTGCGCGGCCGGTACGCGAAGCCGCCGCTTTCCCGGTTGTCGGCGTTCGGGAGCATCCGGGCGGGGACGCCGCGGTCCGCATCGCCGTGCCGGAGGCGGTGCAGAAAGCCCTCGGTCACGCGCGGCGCCGGTACCGACCGGCCCAGGTGGGCGGGGGGCCGCTGTCCGCTCGGCATCTCGGTGACGAGGCCGTCGTCGCCGATGCCGGAATCTCTGTCGTGGAGGTCCTCGTCGGAGTCACCGTCGTGGGTGGTGCCCGCGTCGTCGGTGATCTTCGGCAGCTGCCGCGGGTCCGCCGTCGGCACTTCCTGGTTCCGCACGGTGCCCGTACCGGACGACGAGGACGACGGCCCCGCTTCCTCCGGCCCGAAGCCCTGGGAACCACCACCCCCGGAAGGCCGCTGCGGCATGCCGCCCGGCAAGCGGGTCAGGCGGCGCTCCTCCGAGTCGATCCACGTCGCGGCCCGCCGCCGCTCCTGCCACTCCTGCTCCCTCTCTCCTCCGCGGGCTGTGGCCAGCTCGTTCTGCCGCTCCTTCGGGAGCAGCGCCAGCGCCCTCTCCCGTTCGCGCTCCGACAGTTCGTAGGCGCGCTGCCGGGCGGCCGCCGCCCCCTCGTCGAGCAGGACGTCCAGCACCTCTTGGCGTGCCAGGCGTGTGGCGTCGCGCCGGGCACGGGTCTCGGGCGTCCCCACACCGCCCTCGACGATCACCGACGGCCACTTCAGGAGGGCGTCCGCCAGGGAGAGCAGCTGCGCGTGGGCCGGGGCGTCCGGCGCCCGGCGCCGGCTCGCGATCTGCTCCACCAGCTCCTGCGCGGACAGCCCGGTCCTGCGCGCGCGGTCGAGGACGTCTTCGGGCCGGGCCACCCGCCCGTGCAGTTCGCGCAGCGCCTGCTGTTCCTCCTCGCTCCGGGGCTCGGTGTCCCGGGCCTCGGGCTCCGTGGTGCGCGTGCCGTCGTCCGTCCGGTTCTGTTCGGTGAGCAGCCCGAAGATCTCGTCGGGGTCCGGGTGGGGGCCGGCGTGGGTGAGGGCGGCCCCCGTCTCCTGGGCGGAGGCGGAGGCGGTGGCGGCGGCGAAGCGGTCCTGGTGTGCGCGTTCGTGGGCGAGCCAACGCGCGGCGTCGAGGTCGTCGGGGCCCCAGGTCTTCTGGAACGTGGTGAACCAGTCCTCGCGGGTGCGGGACCCGATGCGCCGCAACGCGTCCTGGGGGACGGCGCGTCCGGTTGCGGCGCCGCCGAAGCCCTCGGCCCAGGACCCCAGGCCGTCGGTGGCGCTGACCTCGAAGAGCAGCCGGGTCTTCAGCTGGCCGCTGAGGCTGCCACGGCCGTCCGTCCAAGCGGCGAACGCCTCGTGGAAGGAGCGCGCGTCTCGCTCCGCCTCCGGCGTGTCGTCCTTCGCTCCCGGCCCCTCGGAGGCGGTGTCCGCGGCCCCGTTCTCCGTACCCTCCGTACCGTTCGTGCCGTCCGGTTCGGTGGCGGTCGGGTCCGTCAGCAGGCGGGAGGGGGTCTGCCGTGCCGTGCCGAAGACGGTGTCGAGGGTGAAGAGGGCGTCGAACTGGGCGGTGACGCGGTCGACGTGCTCGGTGGCGAAGCGGTCCCGGGCGTCCTGGGCGAGGGGCAAAGCCTCGTCGGCGGCGAGCTGTCCGGCCTCCGCGCGGGCGGCGCGGGCCGCCTCGGCGCGGGCCGTCGCGAGCGCGATCCGGCGCCGTACCGTTTCCGGCCGGGTGTACTCCTCCAGCAGGTGGCCGATCTCGACGGGGTTGCGGTTCTTGTCCTTGGCCCAGGCGTCGAGTCGCTGGTGGAGCGCGTCGCCGAGCGTGCGCGCGGCGGTGCGCCGTGCCTCCATCGAGGCGGGCTGCTGGCCGTGCAGCGCAAACGCTCCCCCGAGCTTCGCCCTGATCTCCTCGGACACCGCCTCCAGGGACTGCTGCCAGGTGTCCGCGGCCCGCTCGACCGCCGTGACGGCGTCCTTCGCCGCGGTCTCCTTGGCGATCTGCAGCTCCACCTCGCGGTGCAGCTCCTCCTCGCGGGCCCGGCGCCGGGCGTACCAACTGTCCTGCTCCGGGTCACCCTCGGTGGGCCGCTTCCTGCTGCCCGGGGGGCCGTACAGCTCCTGCCGGTCCCGGTCGTACGCATCCCACCACCGGCGGCGGAGCCGTTCGCGGCCGCCGTCGGAGAGCGGCGACGGCGCGTCGGACTCCGTCGCCCGGGGCACGGGCTCGGGGCTACGGGTGGCGGACCGGAGCGTCTGCTCGGCGTACTCCTCCGCGCCCCGGCGGTGGACGACGTCCTGAAGGGTCTCGTCGAGGGTGTGGTGCAGCGTGGTCAGGGCCGTGTCGAGCGCCGCGCCCACCGGCTGGGCCTGCGCACCCAGGTGTTCCGTCAGCGCTTCGGCACGGAACGCGCCCTCGCTCAGTGCGTCGAGGGTGGCGATCAGCTGCTGCGGGTCGGTACGCAGCGCTCCGGTGCCGAGGAGTTGTTCCAGGAGGGCGCGGGCCTGCTGCGCGAAGGCGTGCTGTGCCTCGGTGAGCAGGGTCTCCCCTCGGGTCTGCGGCAGGTGCAGGAGGCGGGCGTCGTCGGGGTGCGAGGGGGCGACACCGGTTTCGGTCTCGTCCAGCAGGGCGCGGTGCTCCGGGGTGAGGCCGTCGCGCCAGGTGCCGAACGCCGCCTCGGACCAGGTGCTCAGGTGCTCCACGCCGTGCTCGATCACCCAGGCGCGGTCGAGGTGGACACGGAGGTTCTCGGGGGAGGACAGCGGGTCGTGGCGGTCGAAGGTGAGGTGGCGTGCGGCCAGTTCGCGCACCTGGTCGTGGAGGCGCCGGAGGACGGCGGAGTGCCGCTCGGCCTCGACCGGCGACGCACCGCCCCGGCCCTGCCGCTGGTGCGGGATCAGCTGGTGTGCCTCGGTGGGGACGGCTCCGCCCCCGCGCAGGGCGCCGCCGAACCGATCGCCGGCCCACTGGTCGAAGACGCTCGTGAAGAACTCCTCGCGGGCCTCGGCCCGCTGCGCCTGCGACAGCTCGCCCTCGTACGCGCCGGCCATCCGGCGCTGCTCCGCGCGCCAGTCGTCGGCGCGCTTCGCGGCGTCGGGGTGCTCCGCCCACGTCGGTGCCGGGGTGAAGTGGCGCGCGGCCTCCTCGGACGCGGTGAACTCCGTCAGCAGATCGGCGTGGAGCGTGGTGAGGAAGTCGTCCAGATGCCGGCGGAGGACCTCTTCGGACGCGGGCAGCGGCCGCTGGGCGGCCAGCAGGTGCTCCTGGACCCACTCCTGACGCTCCCCGTCGGTCAGCGGGCGCAGCGGGCCGCTGTCGTCGTGCGGCAGGCCGGTCGGCGAGGTGTCGCCGCCGAAGTGACCGGCGAGCGGGCCGTCGGCGCCGAACACCGCCTCCCACAGGGTCTCGGAGCCGTGCGGTTCGCCGCCCGGGGCGTCGGTGACGCCGGCGGTGTGCCGGGCCGCGCGGATCCGGATCATCCGGTCCACCAGGTCGGTGGCGGGGTCCGGCAGGACCTCGGTGCCGGGTCCGGTGGCGGTGGGGTGCTCGGTGGCCTGCGGGGGCGTGCCGGAGTCGGTGGCGGTGGGGTGCGGGGCGCCCGTGGGCGGCGTGTGCTGCCCGGTGCCCTGGGCCGGTGTGACGTGGTCCCCGGCGGTGGGAGCCGATGTGCCGCCGCTTTCGGTGGCGTGAGCCGTGGGCGGCCGCGGCGTGGTGGCGGCGGTGGACGAGGTGCGGTCGCCGGTGGTGGGGGGCTTCCCCTGCGTGCTGCTGTCGGTGGTGGTGACCTTCTTGGGTGACGGCACCGCCGCGGCGTCCTGGCCCGGTTTGGGCGTGGTGCCGGTGCGGACAGGGTCGTGGCCCGCGTCGGCCCGCGAAGCGGTCCGTTGCGGGTGCGGGGCGCCGGTCTGCGGAGTGTTCGCCGACGGTGCGGCGTTCCGGCCGGGGGTGCCGACGTGCTGCTCCTGCGGGGCCGCCCCCGCGGCGCCGGTGAGGTGCGTCGCGGGGGCGTCGCCGTCCGATCCGGTGAAGCTGTCGTCCGAACTGTGGGTGGTGAAGACCGTGTCGGTGTGGGAGACCGTGCTGAAGGTGTCGCTGTCGGCGGAACCGCCCTTGCCCGCGCCCGGGAACCCGGCACCGGAGTCGTCCTTGTCTCCCCCGACGTCCTTGCCGAAGAACTCCTTGCCGTCCTCCGACCCGTTCAGGGTGACGGAGTCCGAGGTACTGGTCGTGGCGATGCTGTCCGTGTCCGACAGCAGCGGAGCGGTCCCGTCGTTCACCACGGGCGAGCCGAACAGGCTCTCCTTGGCGGCCTTCAAACCCCCGCCCAGTGCCGTCACCGCCGGGTTGACGGCCTGGTCGTGGACGGCCTTCAAACCCCCGCCGACCGCCGCCATCGCCGGGTGGATGGCGTGCTGGGTGATCGGCGGCATGACGTACTCACCCAGGCCACGGCCCGCGGCGCCCATCACCATGCCGCCGAGGAACGCCCCGCCCGTCGTCTCGAACGTGCCGGTGTAGGTGTAGTTGACGACGGCGTCGGAGAGCGCGTTGCTGGCGCCGTCGGTCACGGTGCCCGCGGCCAGCCCGGCGAGGCGGTAGCGGAGATCACCTTCGAGGTGGGTGCCGAGCACGTCGCGGATGGCGTGGGGGACGCCCTCGCCGAAGAGCGCCTTCCCCTCGGCGCCGAGATGCTTGGCGGCCACCTCTTCCACCGAGAGCGGCAGCTCCTTCCCGGCGCCTGCCCCGAGTCCCGTGGCCGCGCCGGTCTCCACGCCCTCGCCCACGCCCTTGGCGGCGCCCCCGCGGACCTCGCCGGTATATGCCTGTGCCCACTCCTTGCCGAATGCCCTGGCCTCGTCCGCGGTCATCGCCCTGCCCCCGGCCGACACGGGTGTGCCGCCGAGGTGCTTGGCGAACAGATCACCGGTCTTCTCGGTGAAGGCGTGCGCGATGCTGCCCTTGCCGCCCTCGGCGCCCCTGCCGAGGAGGCCCTTGCTGAACAGGCCCTTCTCGAAACCGTTGGCCAGTTCGTTCCGGGTGTTGCCGACGAGGCCGGCGAAGTCCTTGGCGAACGCCTGCCGTTCGGCCTTGCCGAGCTGGCCGACGGGGGTGCCGGTCGCGCCTTCGAAGAGGTGGCCGAACTCCTTGCCGAGCGCGCCCTTGACGCCGGTGCCGATGCGGTTGCCGATCCACTTGCCGATGCCGACGCCGATCAGGTCGAACGGCGCGGCGATGGCGCCGCCGATGGCCCCGGCCACCGTGGCCTGGCTCAGGAGGTCCGTGTCGATGGCGTCGCGGTGGCCCTGGCCGATCTGGATGCCCTGGATCACGAGGTCGACCGCGCCGCCCACCCCGGCACCGATCACGGCCTGCGCCGCGATGGAGCGCAGCAACGCCGCGATCACGTTCATGACGAATTCCTGGACCACCGCGTACTCGAAGCTCAGACCGAGCATCACGCCGGGGCCGAAGAAGAAGCTGAGAGCGGCCATCGCGGCCTGGATCGCGATCATCGCGATGGCCTGGCCGATGATCGACCACTTCGTGTGCTCCACGTCCGTGGCGGTGTCACCGGCGTTCTTGGCGAGCTGCTCGCACTGTGCCGCGGCGGCCGCGAGGAGGGGGTGGTCTCCGGAGGAGAGGTACTCCACCCAGTTGCCGAACTGGTCCGCGCTCGCCCCGCTGAACTCCCCGCTGATCCGCTGGGCGACCTCGATGAAGTACTCCCCGGCCTGCCGGAAGTCCCCCGCCGTCTTCCGGTAGGCGGCCTCGGCCTCGCGGAGCACGTCCTCGTCGGCCTGCGGCCATGTCATGCCGATGGCGTTGAGGAAGGTGATGACGTCCTGGGACGGCATGAGGGCCACAGCGGATCCCTTTCTGGTGCTGCTGTGTCGCGGGCGGGGCCCGCTGCGTGGAGCATGGCGGAACGCGGCAGGAGTGCGGGAGAGGGCGCGTCGGGAACGCTTCGGACGGTGTGTCAGAGGGCGCCCGCGCCGCTCGCTCCGGCCGTCCGGACCGCGTCGGCGCCGGACGGCCGGAGCCGAGGCGCAGGCACCCCCGGGTCACGTCTCCGCGTCACCTGCCGCGAGGCGAGGGTTCGCGCGCCGTCCGTCGTCCTGAGCCGCCTCCAGCACGTCCCACGCCTTGGCGAGCTGCTGACTGTCGTTCTCGGCCGCTTCGAAGAGCCGCATGACGTCGTCGCCGTCCTCGCCGGTCTTGGCCGAGACGTCGGACATCAGCGAGACGACCTTCCGCAGCACCTCCGTGGCCGGGTCGGCGATCTTCGTGTACTGGTCGTGGATCTCGTCGTTCGTCCCCGCCCCGTTCTTGTTCAGCGTGGCGATCTGCTCGACGTCGGCGCGCAGGGTGTCGATCTGCGCGGCCAGTTCCGGGTACGCGGCGAAGATCCGCCGGAGATCCCGGGTGGTCCTGATCTCCGTCACGGGTTCCGTCCTGCCTCAGTCACGGGTTCCGTCCTCGTGGTCGTCGCATCGGCTCGGGGCGGGCGCGGGTCTCCACCGCGACCGCCCCGGCGGGCCCGCCGGGCGGCGGCGCCGTCCCCGTCGCGTCATGCTCATGTGCCGCTCCCGGCAGGGCAGTTCGCGGACGAGGACGCCGCCGCGGGCACGACGCCGCCCTTGGCGAGACCGGCCGGGTCCAGGCTCGGCCCGGTGGGCAGCAGCTGCACCAGCGGGCCCGGGACGGTTACCGGTCGGGCGTTGTCGTAGCCCAGCTGCTTGGCCGCCGCCGGGGGCAGCGGGTAGACCGTGCCGGAGTCGGTGACGAGGTAGTCGGAGGCCCCGGCGCCCGCCGAGGACAGCGCCCGCACCAGTGCGCCGCCGCCCGGCCGCACCCAGACCCGGTCCGACGGCAGGCAGCCCGCCTGGACACCGGGCTGGTCGTTGGGGGCACCGGCCGGGACATCCTTCGCGTCCAGGACGGCGATGCCGGTCGTCGGGCCCTTGGCGCCGTCGCCCGGGGTGACCTTGGCGCAGACGTCCTGCGTACGGTCCGCCACCGCCAGGCGCGGCGCGGTCGCGGGCAGGCCCTGGGCGAGCGCGTTGCCCAGGCCGGAGGACGCCTGGTGGGCCTGGAGGTCGGCGGGACCGATGCCACGCACCTCGACGGCGGCGCCGCCGTACGCCTCCTTCTGCGTACGGGGGTCGCCGCGCAGCAGGTCGAAGAGGAGCGGCGTCAGCGGCACGAGCCCTTCCTCGCGCAGCAGGTAGCGCTGGCCGCCGGAGCCGGTGAAGAGCTGGCCGACGCGGCTGGGCGCACCGGCCAGCTCGGGGCCGTCGCCGCCGCGGCCCGGCACCGGGGGCGACGCGACGTCGGTGCCCGCGGTCAGGGTGTTGAGGAAGTCGTCCTTGACCGGCAGGGGGTCCTCGTCGGCCCAGCCCAGGGCGGAGTGCGCGCCGTGCTCGGTGTCGATGCGGTGCCGCGTGCCGTGCCAGAGGAGCTGCACGCCGCCCGACGGCGCCGTCACGAGGGTCCCGGTGCCGTCATCGAGGGCCCGGCCCGTTTCCGTGCTGCCGACGGCGACGCTCAGCAGCGTCCGTTTCTTGCCGTACGCGTCGGTGGCGCGCCCGGAGCACGCCAGCCAGGCACCGGTGTCCAGGGCGTCGGGCGCGGGGACGGAGTCGGGTGCGCCGACGATGCCGACGGGGGCGCCGTGCGGGGCGCCCCCGAGGGAGGCGGCGCTGACGTGCTGCACGGTCATCCGGGTGCCGGCGATGAGCTTCGCCGACGCCTCGTTGAGCACCGGGTGCAGGGCGCCGTTGGCGTAGAGGTAGCGGCTGGTGGAGTCGTCGACGAGGACGAGAGTGCCCGGTGTCTTCCACGAGGTGGCACCGCCCGGGGAGACGACCCCGTAGAGGGTGACGCCGATGGCGGCGAGCACCGCGACGACGGCGCCGCCGAGCAGACCGCGCTTGGTGCGGGCGCTGGGCGCGTCCGGGGCGTCGGGTTCGACGCGGAGCATGCCCGCCGACAGCCGGCTCCTCACGAACAGGTGGGCCTGGACCTGGTCCCGCCTGGATTGCATGTCATTTCCCCTTCCCCGGCCGCATGGCGCGGCCGGCGGTCGCCGATGCGGCCGGATCAGCCCTTGATGGCGCGCAGTTGCTGGTAGATGCCGGCGACGAGGATCGTCAGCGGGACGAGGACGACGGCGGTCAGGGTGTGCAGCACATCGCCGATGCGGCCCCAGTACGGCACCAGGCGGCGGCCCGGCACCGTCCAGGCGGCGACGGCGGAGACGGCGCCCGCAGTGAGCAGCGCCGCGGCCAGCGTGAGCCGCGCGGGAAGGGCGACGCCCGCCGCGGTGAGGGTGGCGGCCAGGGCGAGTCCGTAGACACCGGGCACCACCATCGCCAGCCGCTGCCACAGGCTGCCGAAGTGGCGGGAGTGCAGCAGCAGAAGCACGCTCAGCACGCAGGCGCAGGCCCGGGGCGGCCAGCCGTCCGCGGCCGGGGCGGTGAGGAGGGTGGTCAGGCAGGCGACGGAGACCAGGCCCAGGGCCGCGTAGAGACCGGTCATGTAGCTGTCGGCGAGGACGGCCCGGGAGGCGACCTGCTCGGCGGGGTGCGGGGCGATGCCCTCCTGGAGCTGGTCGGCGTTGGAGGGCAGGACCGGCAGCCGCAGCCCCGACAGCCGGAAGCCGAGGCCGGGCACCAGGCCACCGCAGACCAGGACGCAGAGGACGGCGATCCCGGCGGCGTGCGCGAGCGGCAGCCCGGCGACGGCTCCGGCACCGCCGACGGCGACGAAGAGGGTGGTGGTCAGCGCGCCGAGGAACAGCGGGGCGCACGCCGCGACGGCCGACAGTGCCAGCACGGAGGCACCGGCCCCGGCCGCGCCCGCCGCCAGCAACCGTGCGCCCAGCAGGACTTCGGGCTCGCCGCCGGACGGCACCAGTGCCCCGGCGAGAGCCATGTAGGGCACGGCCATGGTGCCGAGGACCGCGCCCGCGGCGGCGTCGCCGACGGCGCGGGAGGCGGCACCGGCGCAGACGATGAGCAGCAGCGCCAGACCGGCGCCGATCACGGCACGCATCATGCCCGGTCCGGGCAGCGCGAGGATGACCAGGCCGACGGCGAGCGCGGTTGCGGCGAAGCCGAGGAGCAGTCGGCGGGTGAGTTCGGGCCGCCAGGAGTCGGAGCGCTTGCGCAGCGCCTCGCCCACCCCGTCGACGAGGTCGTCGTAGGCGACCTCGGGCAGCGTCTCGTTGCGGGGGCGGAGGTAGAGGGTCTCGCCGTCGCGCAGTTCCAGGGTGCGCGGGGTGCCCTCGTCGTCCAGCGGGGGCCCGCCCAGACGCTGGACGGCCCAACCACCCTGCTCCAGGCCCTTTTCGTGGAGGTCGTCGCCTGCGTAGTCGACGAGCACCGGCAGCAGGTCGGCGACGGGCACATCGACGGGTACGCCGATGTCGAAGGCCCTGTCGGAGGATCGGACGGTGAGTCGGCACAGGCCGACAGTGGTGTCGCTCACGGCGGCTCGCTCTCTTCGCCCGGAAATCCCTCCGGGCCGACACTGATTGAGGAAAGACTATCGCTGACTGGTTATCGGTTGAGCGACTACGGAGGGTACTCCCGAGGGGTGCGAGGAAATCTACGGAGGCCCCGGTCCGCCACGTGAAGAACTCCACCGGGAGCGGGTTTTCTGCAAAGGTGCGTATGCGAATTTTTCCGCATTGAGGCGAGGGGGAGCACACCTACCTCCTCCAGCATCAGGCGCCATGACACCGTCCACGCCGAGCACACCCGCCCCCGTACCACCCCCCTCACTTCCGGAGCGACACCCCTCCATCCCTTTGCTTGAGCACACAACGTCCCCTTTCCGTCCACTCCCCCAGCCCCATCGACATCGAAAGGGGAAGCCTTTCCTGTACCGCGCGGGAAGACGGGAAAGAAAAGGCGCTGTGCGCCACCCCCAGGTGGAGGGTTTGGGGTGGCGAATTCTCGGCGCGAAGGGGCAAGAAATGGCGTGAAGAGAGGGTGGGGAATAGACATGGTGCAGAAAAGTGCCCCCACGGGAGATGCCGCGGGGGCGGGGAGGGCCGGGGACGGTACCCGGTGTCCGGGCCATGGCGGTCAGGCGCCGGCGGAGGCCGGGCCCGTGTCGCCGACGGAGGCCGGGCCCGCGTCGGCGGTGGTGGCATCCGGAGCGGGGGCCGACAGCCTGCCGGGGCGCCAGCCGCGCCGCTGCCCGCGCGGAACGGCGGCGGCGGCGAGCCCCAGCAGCGCGATCAGCCCCGCCGACACCCCGGCGATCGTCCAGGCACGGTGCTCGGCGTCGCGCGAGGGCGGTTCGGGCAGCCGCAGCGCCATGGCGGGATCGGCGCCGTCGTCGCGGCCCGCGCCGAGGCTGGCGGTGACCGCCGAGCCGGGGTCCACGGTGCCCGAGCCGACCAGGGAGACCGCGCCCTGGTAGTGGTACGCCGTCCGCTGCAGCCGCGACAGAACCTGCGGCGCCGTCAGATCCGGCCGGTAGGACCGGACCAGCGCCGCGGCGCCCGCCACGACGGCCGAGGCGTAGTCGGCTCCGCTGCCGGTGAAGTGGCCCCCGCCGCGCGGCCCGACGCTCACGACGTTGTCGCCGGGGGCCGCGAGGTCCGGCGCGGTACGCGGCGGCTGTTGCTGGTCGGGCAGGCCGTCGGGCGGGGCGAGGGCGGCCACGGCCACCACGCCGGGCAGCTGTGCCGGGTAGGCGGCAGGCGCCGCCTTGCCGCTGTCGAGCTGCTGGTCCCCGTAGGCCGGGGCGACGATCAGGACGTCCTTGGCGCGGGCCGCCTGCACCGACGCCGTCAGCTCGGCACTGCCGGACGCCAGCGCCACCGGCACCTCGATCACCTGCGCGCCGCCCGCGACGGCGGCGTCGATCCCGGCGGCAAGATGGCCCGGGGTGGTGGTGCCGTTGTCGGCGGTGGCGCGGACGGACAGGATGTGCGTGCCGGGGGCGATCCCGGCGAAGCCCGCGTCGTCCGGTTTCGCGGCGGCGATCAGCCCCGCGACGAACGTGCCGTGGCCGACGCAGTCCTTGCCGGCCGAACCGCCTCCGGCGACATCGGGACCGGCCTCGACCCGGCCGGCCAGCGCGGGCGTGCCGTGCGCGTCGACGCCGGTGTCGATGACGGCGACGGTCGCGCCGTCGCCCTCGGTCAGGTCCCAGGCCAGTTCGGGGCGGAGCACGTTCTGCGCCCACGGCCGCCCCGAGATCTTCTTGGCGGAGGGCTTGGTGCAGGAGCTGTCCTCCAGTCCTCGGGGGATGGGCGGCAGCGAGACGTCTCCGGGCCCGTCGGCCGCAGCCGGGGCGGCAGCTGCGGCCAGCAGGCCGAAGGCGGCGAGGAGCATCAGGGCCCGTCGCCCGCCCGTGAGCCGGGGGCGGATGCCCCCGCGGGCGGTGAACCGGGCAGTGCTCTCGCGGCAGTTGTCCACCAGCGGTGTTCCCTACGTAGTCGTCACCCGTCGCCGCGCATCCCTGCGCGGGGTGCGCTGTCGTGACCGTGGGCGGGACGCGGTCCCCGTCCGCCACGGACCCCCATTCACCCAGTTCCGGGCCGCCCGCCACCACCTACAAGTGGGGGGTATGGAGCGGTGATTTCCGGTCGGGGTGTCCGGTGCCCGCCCGCGGTGGACGGCGGGCGGGCATCAGAGGTGACAGCAAACCCGGCCGTTCAGAGGTTGGCACTCGCCAGATCCTGCGGCAGCAGTCGCCGCAGCTCCTCCACCCCCGCCTCCGGCATCCGGCTCAACCGGCTCGCCTGCCGGGTGACCATCGCCTCCATCACCTTGCGGGCGTAGCGGGCGTTGCCGAAGTCCTCGCCGCGTTCGACCTGCTCGAAGTGGCGGCGCAGGCCCTCCACCGTTTCAGGGACGCATGCGTAGCCGTCCCGTTCGCAGGTGCCGAGGACGATGGAGAGGAGTTCGTCGGTGGTGTAGTCCTCGAAGTGGACGGTACGGGAGAAGCGGGACGCCAGGCCCGGGTTGGAGGCGAGGAAGCGCTCCATCTCGCCGGAGTATCCGGCGGCAACCACCGCGACGTCACCGCGGTGGTCCTCCATCAGCTTGACGAGGGTGTCCACCGCCTCCTGCCCGAAGTCGTTGGAGGCGCCGCCGGACGGGGTGAGGGTGTACGCCTCGTCGATGAAGAGGACGCCGCCGCGGGCCCGGGAGAAGACGTCGCGGGTCAGTTGTGCGGTGTGGCCGACGTACCGGCCGACGAGGTCGGCGCGGGCCACCTCCACGAGCTGGCCGCGTGGCAACACGCCGAGGGAGCCGAGGAGTTCACCGTAGAGCCGGGCGACCGTGGTCTTTCCCGTGCCGGGCGGTCCGGCGAAGATCAGGTGGTGGCCGACGGAGGTGGCGGGCAGTCCGGCCGCCTGCCTCCGGCGCGCCGTGCCGAGGAGGTTGACCAGGTCCTCGACCTCGTTCTTGACCGCTTCCAGGCCGGTCATGGCGCGCAGCCGTCCCAGCACCTCGTCCAGTGCCTCGTTGTCGTGCTGGACGGTGCCCGCGCCGACCGCGGCGGCCGCCTGCTTGCCGACGTCGGACGGGACGAAGGTCGTCAGATCGTCCTGGGACACCTCGGCCATCTCCGCGAGCCGGAACGCCTGCCGGTCCACCATCTCCTCGAACACCTTGCGGGCGGCGCGCGCATTGCCGAACGACTCGTCCTTGTGCATCCGCTCGAAATGCACCGCGAGCGCCTTCTCGGTCTCCTCCGCGAGGGTGTAGCGGTGCGCCTCGCACTGGTTGCGCACGATGGTGACCAGCTCGGGAACGGTGTAGTTCTCGAACTCGATGGTGCGGCTGAAGCGCGAGCCCAGGCCCGGGTTGGAGTCGAGGAAGTTGCTCATCTGGGAGGTGTATCCGGCGGCGATGACCACCACCTCGTCGCGGTGGTCCTCCATCAGCTTGACGAGGGTGTCGACGGCCTCCTGGCCGAAGTTGGCGCCGCTGCCCTCCTGGGCGGTGAGGGTGTACGCCTCGTCGATGAAGAGGACGCCGCCCAGCGCCTTCTCGAAGACCTCGGTGGTCTTCAGCGCCGTACCGCCGACGATCTTGGCGACCAGGTCGGCGCGGGAGACCTCCACCAGATGGCCGGAGCGCAGCACGCCGAGCGCGGCGAGGATCGAGCCGTAGAGCCGGGCGACGGTGGTCTTGCCGGTGCCGGGCGGGCCCGCGAAGACCACATGGCGGGAGTTGTTCGGCACCGGCAGCCCGGCCTCGCGGCGGCGGCGGGCCAGCCGGTTGAGGTTGACGAGCATGTTGACCTGCTCCTTGACGCCCTGGAGGCCGACCAGTGCGTCGAGCTTGGCCAACGGCCCTCGGGTGTCGACGCCGCCGCCCGGGCCCGCGGCGGCCGCGGCCTCGCCCCAGATGTCCGGGTCGGCGTTGTCGCCGCTGGTCAGGTCCTCGACGCTGATCTCGCCGTCGGGTGAGGTCTGGCGGACGCCCGCGCCGCCGTTGCCGGTGACGGTGCAGCCGGTCACCCGGACCCGCTTGTCGGTCTCGACGCGGGCGCCGTCCCCGGCGTTGTCGGTGAGGCGGCAGCCGTTGAGCGCGCCGCGCGCCTTCGGCCCGACCCGTACGCCGTTGGCCTTGGCGTCGTGCACCCAGGTGCGGACGGCGGTCAGTTCGGCCTCCTCCTCCAGCGTGACGCCGTCCTCCCCGGCGGCGGCGATCTCGCAGTCGAGGAGGGTGGCGGCGGCCCGCGGCCCGACGAGGACGCCAGCACGTTTGGCGCCGCGTACGGCGGTGGCCTGAAGGGTGGGCCGGGCACCCTCGGCGAGGGAGACGCCGCACCGGCCCGCGCCGGTCAGCTCGCCGTCCTCGATCTGGGCGCGGCCGGTGGACCGCACCTCCAGGGCATGGCCCTCCGGGTCGGTGACGGTCACCCGGCGCAGCACCGGCGCGGCCTGTCCGTCGATGAGGATGCCGGTGCCCTTCGCGGCGGTGATCTCGGCGCGGTCCACGCGGGCCGCGCCGTCCCCGGCGAGCAACAGGCTCTCCGCCGCGCAGCCGCGGAGCGTGAGACCGGTGAGAACCGGCGCGGCGGACTCCTCGGCCACCACGCCGGAGCCCGCGGCGTCCTCGACGACGCAGTCGGTGAAGGTGCCGCGGGCGTGCCCGGTGACGACGATGCCGTGGCCGTCGCTGCGCTCGACGCGTACGCCGCGCAGAACCGGGTCGGTGTCGCCGCCGAGCGTCACGCCGTGGCTGGAGGTGCCGCTGACCGTGCACTCCTCGACCGTGACCTGGGAGGTGGTGGACAGATGCAGGCCGATGACGGTGTCGCGCAGGTGGCACCGGGCGATGCGGGTGGCGCTGTCCTCCTCCAGCGCGACGGCCGGTTTGCCGGTGGTGGTCAAGGTGCAGTCCTCGACGGTGCCGCGGGCCCGGCCGTTGGCGAGGACGCCGTTGCCGCGGGCGTCGCGCACGGTGCAGCCCCGCACGACCGGGTCGGCGTCCTCGCCGATCACCACGCCGGAGCTGCCGAGGCGTTCGAGGAGGCAGTTCTCGATGATGCTGGGGGCGCGGGAGATGTCGACGATCCCGGCGCCCGCCTGGTTGACGACATGGCAGTTGCGCATCGCCAGCGAGCCCTCCTCGCGGGAGAGCAGCGCCGTCCAGGACGCGCCGGTGATCTCGCAGTCGTCCAGGGCGGCCTGACCGCGCGGCACATCGACGACCGGCAGTTCCGTGTCGTCGCTGCGCAGCCGCAGTCCGGAGAGTTTGACGGCCTCGGCCAGCACCTGGACGGCGCTGCCGGTGCGGGGCGCGATGTCTACGGCCGCCCCGGCCTCGTGGGCGACGAGCGTGACCATCTTGGTCACCACGAGATTCTCCTCGTAGCGCCCGGCCCGCACACTGATGACGGCGCCGCTGCGGGCCGCCTGGATGGCTTCTGCGATGGTGCGGTGTCCGTCGACCCCGTCCGGGTCCACGATCAGCAGGTGGCGGGCCAACGCCGCTCCCCCTTCGTCTGGATCGGGTCGGCGACCGTACCGGTCGTGCACCGGGGCGGGTCGGCTCCCTGATTCGGTGTGATGTGTTCGGGCCGTCCGCGCCCGGGGCCCAGGAGGCCGGGCGGCGCGTCGGCCGGTGGCGGCGGAAGGCTCCGGAGCGGCGCCGGGTGCGGCGTACCGTTCCGGCTCCGCCGTGCTGACGAAACCCCGGCACGGCACACCCCAAGGGTGCGGCCGTGGGCCGGTGTTGTTCCCTGATGAGACTGCGGCAGCGGGCCCGCCCGGCCCCGGCGCGCCGGGGGCTGCTGCCCCGACGGCCTGCGCAGCGGGCGCACCGGGTGCGCCGCGCTGCTGCCGCCGCGAAGTGTACGCGCAATTCCCTTACGGGGAACGGGCGCTGAGCGCCGTACGCAGGGAATTGGCCCGTTCCGTCCCGTCATACGTCCCGGGGTGCGGGACGGTCCCGGGGCGGCCGGGACGCGGTGTCGCCGGGGGTCGGCAGGGTGACGCGGGCGACGGCGCCGGGGGCCGGCCCCCCGCTCTCGATGGCGAGTTCGCCGCCCATGCCGTCGACCAGTCCCTTGGTGACGTGCAGGCCGAGGCCCGAGCCCGGGTTCTTCCCGCGTTCCGCGCCCAGCCGGTCGAACGGGACGAACAGCCGGTGCTGGAGATGGCGGGGGATGCCGGGGCCGTCGTCGGTGACGACCAGGGAGAGCCGGTCGCCGTCGGCCCGGGCGGTGCTCAGGACGACGCGGCCGCCGGGGTGGTTGTACTTGATGGCGTTGGTGGCGAGGTTCAACAGGACCTGCCGCAGCCGCCGTTCGTCGCCTATGACGGCCGGTGCGCCCTCCGGCAGCTCGGCGTCGAACGTCACCGACGCCTCGTCCGCCGCGGTGGCCAGCAACCCGTGCACATCGGCGAGGAGCGGTCCGACCGGCACCGGCTCGGCCCGCAGCCGCAGCGCGCGGGCCTCGATGGCGGCGACGTCGCTGAGGTCGTCGACGAGATCCACGAGGTGCCTGGCGGCGGAGCTCATCCGCTCCAGCGCCTCCGCGCTGCGCTCCGGGGTGAGATTGCCGGAGCGCAGCATCTCCCCGAAGCCGACCACGGCGTGCAGCGGGGTGCGGATCTCGTGCCCCAGCGCGGTCATGAACTGCGACTTGGTGCGGCTGTTCTCCTCCGCGTGGCGCTGCGCGATCTCCGCCTCGGCGCGCGCCCGCCGCTCCTCCTCGGCGGCCTTGCGGTCGGTCTCGTCGACGAGGTTGACGCACCAGGAGGCGATGTTGCCGTAGGCGTCGCGGACACCGGAGTACGTCGTCGAGGTGACGATCGGCTCGTCGTGGAGGCGGCGGAAGCGGAGTTCGAAGCGGTGCCGGTCGTCGGTCTCGGCGGCGACGCCGTGCAGCAGGGAGGCGCGGTCCTCGGCCTCCACCAGATCCTGGAAGTAGCGCCCGACCAGGTCGGACGCCTCCCTGCGCAGCAGGGCGCACAGGGCGCGGTTGACCCGCAGCACCCGCCCGTCGAGGCCGAGCAGCGCCATCCCGGCGGCGTTGTCGTCGAAGGCGCGGCGGAAGCGTTCCTCACTCTGCGCCAGGCTGCCGAAGAGCCGGTCGTGGTCGATGGCGACGGCGGCGAGGTGGGTGAAGCGTTCGACGAGATGGCGTTCGTACTCGGTGGGGGTGTGCGGGGTGTCGTAGTAGACCGCGAACGTGCCGAGCACCTGGCCGTCCTTGCCGGGTATGGGCGTCGACCAGCAGGCCCGGACCCCGGCGATGGCGGCGGCCGGACGGAAGTCGTCCCACAGGGCGCTGCGGTGGATGTCGGGCACCACGACGGGCACCGCGGTGTACGCGGCGGTGCCGCACGAGCCCGCGCAGGGGCCGGTGTCCATGCCGTCGATCATCTCGATGTACTTCTGCGGCATGCTGGGGGCCGCGCCGTGGTGCAGCCGCCCGGAACGCTCGTCGAGGAGCAGCACCGAACACTTCGTGCCGGGCAGCAGGTCCTCCAGCGCGCCGGTGACGGCGTCCAGGACGGGCCGCAGCGGTGCGCCCTCCGCCATCATCTCCAGCACCTGGGCGTGGTGGACGAGCAGCTGCGGCATGGCCTCGGTGCCCGGGCCCGCCCCCAGAGAGGCACTCCGATCGAATTCGCGCAACATGACACCTTCTGGGTTTTCAGGGCTCGAAGCGGTAGCCGACACCACGGACCGTGCGCAGCCAGTGCGGGCGGTCCGGGTCGCGTTCCAGCTTGCGTCGCAGCCGGTGGACGTGCTGAGTCACAGTGGCCGGCTCCTGCCAGTCGCTGGAGGACTGCCAGACGTGTTCGAGGAGTTGGTCGCGGGTGTAGACGTGGCGGGGCGAAGCCGCGAGGAAGGCCAGCAGGTCGAACTCGCGGGCGGTCAGCTCCACCGCGTCACCGCGCACCGTGACCGTCCGCGTCGCCCGGTCGATGACCAGGCCCCCGCGGGCGCGCGGTGGCTCGGCGAGCGGCTCCTGGACGGGCACGGGCGTCGCGGGCGCGGTCTCGGCCCGGCGGCTGCGGCGCAGCACCGAGCGGACCCGCGCGGCGAGTTCCGCCGGGGAGAAGGGTTTGACGACGTAGTCGTCGGCGCCGAGGTCGAGGCCGACGATGCGGTCCGTCTCGCCGGACCTGCCGGAGACGACGATCACCGGGAGGTCGGCGGAGCGGCGCCGGATGTGGGTGAGGACGTCCAGACCCGCGACGAGCGGAAGGGTGAGGTCGAGGAGGACGACGTCGGGCCGTCCCTCCGCGACGGCGTCGAGCGCCGTCTGGCCGTCGGCGGCCGTCAGCACTTCGAAGCCCTCGGATTCCAGCTGCCATCTGGCCAGCGTCCGGACATCCTCGTCGTCGTCCACCACCAGGACATGAGCATGCGTGCCAGTGCTCGGCAAAGCGCCTCCCCGCATCGATCGAACCGCACTGCGCGGGGTGTCGATCATCTCATTGTTCACCCTTTCGCGTCACCACGCGATCACCTTGAGCGAGCAGTTAAGCAATATTTGATGAACCGTTGCGGTCCAAGTGAGGTGGCCGCACAAGAGTCACTGCCGTGAGTACGAGAACCGCGGACACCGTCGCAGCCGCACTGGCCCAGGGAGCCGCCCGCCACGGCGCCGAGATCTTCCTCGCCGCCGAGACCCCGGAGGGCGGGCAACTGTCGGTCAGCTGGGCCGAGATGGACGCACGGGCGACCCGGACGGCGCGGCTGCTGCGCTCGCTCGGGCTGCGGATCGGTGACCGGCTCAACGTGCACACGGCCAACTGCCCGGAGTTCTACGACCTGTGGTTCGGCGCGGCGCGGATGGGCGCCGTACTCGTCCCGAGCGATCCGCTGCACACCCCGGACGAGCTGGGGTATCTGCTCGCCCGCTCCCGCTGCCATGTCACCGTCGCCCAGGCGTCTTTGCGGGACACCACCGCGCGCGCCTGCGTCCAGGCACCGGACTGCCGCCATCTGCTGGTCATCGGCGGGGACGGGCACGACGCGTTCCACACCGCGCGCGACGCGCAGTCGGACGCGCCGTGGGACCCCGAGCGGGACGGCGCGGGCCCCGGCCCGCACGATCTCCTCGGGGTGCTGCACGCCGCCTCGGGCCCGGGCCCCGCCGAGGAGGTGCCGCTCAGCCATGCCGCGTATCTGGGCGCCGGGCGGAACATCGCGGGTCGGCTGCGGATGCGGCCCGACGACCGTCAGCTGATCGTGCTGCCGCTGTTCCGCGGCAACTCCCAGCAGTACGCGTCGATGTCGGCGCTGGTCAGCGGCGGTTCGATCGCGCTCACGCCGGGCTTCACCGCCGCGCGCTGGGCCGGTCAGGCCGCCACGCTGCAGGCGACGCTCGCCGGGCTGCTGCCCGCGCCGCTGTGCATGCTGCTGGCGCGGGAGGAGAGCGTCTGGGACACCTCGCACGGTCTGCGGGCGGTGATCGCCACGCAGAAGATGTCCGAGGAGCGGACCACCTCGTTCGAGAAGCGGTTCCAGGTCTCCCTGCTCCAGCTGTACGGAATGCAGGAGACCGTCGCCCCGGTGCTGGCGTCCGCGCAGGCCAGACGCCGTAAACGGGAGCGCGGCGCCCCCACGCGGCGGGGGCCGGGCGGCCGCACCGCTCCGGACGGGGCCCGTCGGCCCGGTGCCCGGTTAGGGCACGTCCGGGTGGGCCGCCCTCCGGCAGCGGGCGGGATACCGGGAAGATCATGTGAGATCCGGTCGGCGGACTCCCGCGCCGACCTGCTGTCGTCCCTGAGTGCCGCCGGCTGCCGGCGGCCGAATGAGCGCGCTGAGGCGGAGTGACATGGTCAACGTTGTGGGTATCGGGGGCGGCATCGGCGCATCGCGCCTGTGGCTCACCCTGAACGAGGCACTGGACGAGGCGACACCGGGGCTGCCCTCCCCCCTGACCCTGGTGGTCAACACCGGGGACGATCTCTGGGCACACGGCGTGCGGGTCTGCCCGGACCTCGACACCACGCTGTACGCGCTCAGCGGCCGCCAGGACGTGGAACGCGGCTGGGGCACCAAGGGCGAGACCTGGCGGTGCATGGAGACCCTGCGCGAGCTGGGCAATGACGTGTGGTTCAACCTCGGTGACACCGATCTCGCCACCCATCTGCTGCGGACCTCGTGGCTGCGCGACGGTGTGGGCCTGGCCGAGGTGACGCGGCGGCTGGCGGCGGGCATGGGCCTGCGCTGCCGGGTGCTGCCCGCCACCGAACAGCCCGTCGGCACCCAGCTGTTGTGCACCGACGGCGAGCGCCGCAGCTACCAGGAGTTCCTGGTCCGGGACGCTGCCGCGCCGCGGGTGCACGAGGTGACGTACGCGGGCATCTCCGCGTCCCGCCCGGCGCCCGGTGTGCTGGACGCGCTGGCCGCCGCCGACCTGGTCGTCCTGGGCCCGAGCAACCCGGTGGCGAGCCTCGGCCCGGTGCTGGCGGTGCCGGGGATGCGGGAGGCGCTGCGGGACGTGCGCTGTCCGGTTGTGGCGGTCACCCCCACCGTCAGCCGGGTGCCGTTCGAGGATCCGGGCGAAGCGCGACGGGCGGACAGCAGGCAACGCCTCATGGAGTCCCGGGGCATATCCGCCACCGCCACCGGCGCGGCGGAGCTGATCCGTGACGTGTGCGACGTCTTCGTCCTGGACACCGCCGACGCCCAGGAGGCGGACGCGATCCGGGCGCTCGGCCCCGAGGTGCTGGTCACCCCGACGCTGGCGCACGGCGGCCGGGTCCCCAGGTCGCTGGCCGACGCCGTGCTCGACACGGTGAACGCCGGTCGTCCCGTCCGCGGCGCTGCGATCGGGGGCGTGCGGCGATGACCCTCGTCAGCCCGGAGAACCCGGCGGCCGCGCGGCGACAGCGGCCCGACGGACGGCCGCGCGGTGAGCGGGAGCGGCCGCTGCCCACGACGCCGCCGCGGCCGCGGGTGCGGGCCGCCGGTGACCTCCAGGTCGGCCTGCAGGGCGGCGGCACCGCGGTCGGCACGTCGTTCACCTTCAGCGGTCTGTCGCACGGCGGCGAGCATGTGGCGCTCGGCTTCGGCGCGGTACCGGCGGGCGGCCGGGTGCCGCTGGTGGGCGTGCACAGCGAATGCCTCAGCGGGCAGGTGCTGGGCGCGCTGCACTGCGACTGCGCGGCCCGCCTCCAGCAGACCATCCGCGCCGTGCACGACGCCGGTGGTGTCCTGCTCTATCTGCGGCAGACCGGCCGGGACTTCGGTGCCGTCGGCGCCCTCGACAGCTGTGCCCGGCGCCAGTCGTCGGTGGCCGCCCCGCAGTACCGCGCGGAGCGGGAGAACGGCAGCCGGATCGTCGCCGAGATGCTGACCGCGCTCGGCCTCTTCCGGATCGCGCTGCTGACCTGCCATCCGGACTGGGCGGCGCCGGTCGCCCGGTATGGCATCGTCGTCGAACGGGTGACGCCCGCCACGGGCGCGCCCCGCCCCGCCGAGGCTCCTCCCCGGCAGCCCGTCGCGTCCGCCGGGGAGGGTTTCCTCACCCCCCGCGAGCACGAGGTGCTGCGCCGGGTCGCGCTCGGCCAGAGCAATCCGGAGATCGCCACCGCCATGTACATCTCCCGCAACACCGTCAAAAGCTATCTGCAGAACGTGCTGCAGAAGCTGAACGCCCGCAACCGCGTGGAGGCCATCGCTCGCGCCCGTGAGTGGGGAATCCCGCTGTGAACCCGGCCTCCGCGTCCGGCTTAGGGCATGTCCGTACCGGCCCGGCGGGCCCCCGCGGGCACCGGTACGGAACACCTCCCCGTCCTCCCTCCCCCGGAGCGTCGGCGCCATCGGCAGGGCGCGCGCCGCCAGGAAGTCCAGGAAGAAACGTGAAGGAATATCCCGGTTTTCGGCAACAACCGAGTGAGCAGCGATGAACGTCCAGGCCGTCTTCCCCGTCCTGCAGGAGCGCGCGGATGATCTCGCGGTGCTCCGGCAGATGCTGACGGACGACCGGCTGGGCCCGGCGCGGTTCGCCTTCCTTTCCGGGCCGACCGGCTGCGGTAAGTCGGAGCTGCTGCGCACCTTCGCCCGCCAGGTCACCCACGACGGCGGCACCTACCTCGGCGCGACGGCGTCGCGGACCGAGCATCTGGTGCCGTTCGGCGTCTGGGCGCAGCTCTTCCGCGGCGCGGCCGGCCTGCTGGACGATGCGCAGCGCCACGCCGCGGCGGGCGAGGCCCCGGGCGACGGCAGCGTCCCGCTGTCGGCGCAGGTCGTCAACACCCTCTGCCTGCCGCTGCTGGACGCCGTCGAGCAGCTGCCCGGCCCGGTCGTGCTCGGCATCGACGACTTCCAGCACGCCGACGCGGTGTCCCTCCAGTGCCTGGCGGCGGTGGCCCGGCGGCTCGGCACGAAGCCGGTGCTGATCGTCCTGGGCGAGGCCCCCGACCTCCCGTCGGCGCAGGCCGTGCTCCAGGCCGAACTGCCCCTGGAGCCGCACTCCCGGCGGCTGCGGCTGCGGCCGTTGTCCCGTCCGGCCGTACGGGACCTGCTGACCGAACACCTGGGCGCGGCGGCGGCCGAACGGCTCTCCGACGCCTGCTACGACATCACGGCGGGCAACCCGCTCCAGGTCCACGGGCTGATCGCCGACAACCGGTGGTCGGCCCCGGCGGACGGGGCACCGGCCGTCGATTCCGGGTACACCGCGGCCGTCCTGTCGTGTCTGCACCGCTGCGGCGACGAGGCGCAGGCGCTGGCCCGGCACATCGCCCTCCTCGATGACCCGGCCAGTACCCGCGTCCTCACCCAGCTCGCCGGTGTCGACACCACCACGCTGATGCGGACCGTCAACACCCTCAACAACGCGGGGGTCTTGTCGGGCAGCCGCTTCCGGCACGCGAAGGCACGGACCGCGGTGCTGGACAACACCGCTCCGTCGCTGCGGGCCGCGCTGCGCGGCCGGGTCGCGGAGGTGCTGTACCGCGGCGGCGCAGCGCCCGTCACCATCGCCCGTCAGCTGCTGGCCGCCTCGCCCGTACCGGACGGCGACTGGACGGCGGAGATCCTCGACGAGGCCGCCCGGACGGCGCTACGCGACGGCGAACCGGACCTGGCGCACGACTGCCTGGTGCGCGCCCGGGAGCTGGAGCCGTCCGACGAGAAGCTGCGGGCCTCCATCACGGCCACGCTGTTCGACATCGAGTGGCGGACCGATCCGTGCGCCGCCATCCGCGGCCTCCCGGCGCTGGCGCCCGCCCCCGACGGCCTGGACGGAACGGACGAGGGCCTGCGGGCCGCCGTCCCGCTCTGGCTGGACGATGTGGAGTCGGCCGTCGCGGGACTCCAGCGGATCAACGCCGCGCCGGAGGTGTACGCGCCGGGCGCAGCGGCCCATGTCCAGGCGTCGTTGCAGTGGCTGCGGCTGGGCTACCCGTCCGCGACGGGCCGGTGGGAGATGGTCGACGTACCGGAGGGCCCGGACTCCGCGACGCCCTTCGCCGATCCGCTGAGCCCGGAGGTCCAAGGGGCGGTGCTGCTGAGCCGGTTGAGCGGGACCGGCCCCGACACGGCCCTCGCCGACGAGGCCGAGCGGCTGCTGCGGCGCTACCGGCTCAACGAGCGCAGCTTCGCGGTCCTGCTCTCCGCGCTGATCACGCTGGTCTACTCGGACCGGCCGGACGCCGCCGACGCGGCCTGCCGTCGGCTGACCGCCGAGGCGCAGCGCATGCCGGCACAGAACTGGCAGGCACTCTTCACCGCCGTACGCGCCGAACTCGCCTTTCGAAGCGGCGAGCTGGCGGACGCCATCCAGCTGGCGCACACCGCCCTGTCGACGATCTCGCAGGACAGCTGGGGCGTGGGAATCGGGATGCCGCTGGGCACCTTGATCACGGCGGGGATCGCGTCGGGGCAGCTGGAGATCGCGCGGCGGGCGCTGCGGGTGCCGGTGCCGGACACGCTCTTCGAGACGCCGATCGGGCTGCACTATCTGCGGGCCCGCGGCCGTCACCATCTCGCGACGGGGCAGCCGCAGGCGGCACTGGACGAGTTCACCGCCATCGGCGCGCTGATGGCGGAATGGGCGATGGACGTCCCGGCGCTGGTGCCGTGGCGCAGCGAGGCCGCGTGGGCATGCCTGGCCCTCGGCGACCGGGCCCGCGCCCGCGCCCTGACGCAGGCGCAGCTGGGGCGGTGCACCGCGCTCCAGGCCCGGGCGCGCGGCGAGGCGCTGCGGGCGCTCGCCGCCTGCGGCCCGGCGGAGCGGCGGACCGCCCTGCTGGAGGAGGCTGCGACGGCGTTCGCGGAGTGCGGGGCGCTGCGGGACCGGGCGGCCGTGCTGAGGGAACTGGACGGAATCGAGCGACGGAAAGAGCTGAGCACGTTGGGAGAGCAGACGGTGATGGAGCGTCAGGAAGTCGAGCCGAAGGAGTCGGAGGCGGCACCGCGCGGCCGCTCCGCGACGACACCCGCGCAGCGGAGCGGACCCCGCCCCGGGCAGACGGTGCCCCGGCCCTGCACCACGGCCGCCACGCCGCGGCAGCAGCCGTTCGTCCCCGCCACGCGCCCCCCGCACGGCGCCCGGCCGGACGGTGAGTCCCTTGTACAGGCGAACCTGAGCGACGCGGAGCGCCGGGTGGCCGAACTCGCGGCCCGCGGCCACAGCAACCGCCAGATCGCGGCCCGGCTCTACATCACCGTCAGCACCGTCGAACAGCACCTGACCCGCGTCTACCGCAAACTCCACGTCAAGCGCCGCACCGAACTCACGGCGATGCTGCGGCCCGCAGCCTTCCCCCCGGCGGAGGCGCGAGCCGGGCGGTGACGTGTACGGGCCTCGGTGCGTCGTCGCGGAGGAACACCCCTCCGCGACGACAAGCCGCCACGGGCCCCGGCTCACCCCGTCCGACCGAATTCGACCCGCGTGCAGCGGGTGAGTTCGACGACGAGGTGCGTGGCCTGGGCGCCTTCCCCGGGGGGCTTCCCGCATACGCGCCCGGAGCACACCCTGCCGGTCCCGATCCCCCGGCGCCTCATCGCGATACCTCAGGCCCGCTCCGCCGCCAGAGCATTCCCCGCCTCTCCGAGGAACTGTGGGGCAGCGGATGCTCCCTCTGGTCCGCCGATACGGATCGCTCCGTGGAGGTGGACGGGGTGACCGTCGAGGAGCGCCCCGCGTCCAAAGGCGTCGCGCACGTCCTGGGGCTGGCGCCCGGGGAGCGGTATGCGTTCGCGAGCGCCGGTTCGTGCCACACGGCGGACGGCCGCCCCGTCGAGGTCAATGAGATGACGCTCGATGCCGCGTCGTACGTCCTTGAGTACACCTTCGACAGCTGAGACGGGCGACGACTCTTCACGCCTCGAAGGTCGAACCGAGCGGCACAGCGGCCACAGCCCTCCACGCCGACGACGACACCCGCCGCCATACACGAAAAAGCCCGCCGATCCAGGTTTCCCCGGATCGACGGGCTTTCCGACAACTGTCGGGACGACAGGATTTGAACCTGCGACCCCTTGACCCCCAGTCAAGTGCGCTACCAAGCTGCGCCACGTCCCGATGCTCGTCCGGCCGGTTCCCCGGCTGACCGCGCATGAGAACAATACCGCATGTCAGAGGGTGCGCGTTGCCATATTCCGGACGGCGGCGCATACCCCGGGCGGACCGCCGTGACCAGGCCGACGACCGCCCGCCGGTCCGTGGCGCCCCGGTCGCTCAGACGCGGGCGTCGAGCCAGGCCAGCAGATCCCGCTGGACCTCGTCGCGGTGGGTCTCGTTGAGGATCTCGTGCCGGGCGCCCGGATAGGCGCGCCAGGTCAGGTCGTGGACGCCGTGGTAGCGGTAATCCTCCAGCATCTCGCTGACCTGCGTCAGGCGCTGGTTGCAGGGGTCCTCGGCGCCGACCGCGAGGTGCACCGGCAGGCCGCGGGGCATCCGGGCGAGGTGCGCCGGATCGTTGACCTTGCGGACCGCGCGTACCCAGTCCAGGGCGAGCCCGGCGCAGAACGGGAAGCCGCAGTCCTCGTCGGCGACGTACCGGTCGACCTCGGCGGTGTCGCGGGAGAGCCATTCGTAGCCGGTGCGGTGGGGGAAGGCGTCGTTGAAGGAGCCGAAGGCCCGCGGGAGGAAGGCGGACGGCGCGGTGCGGCCCTTCTCGGCGATCTCGGCCTCCAACTCCGCGATGGTGGAGTCGAGTTCCATTCCGGGCAGGGTCCGGAACGTACCGGAGAGGATCAGCCCGGCGAGGTCGGCGCCGTACTCCTGGGCGTAGTCGCGGGCGAGCATCGAGCCCAGGCTGTGGCCGAGCAGCACCAGCGGGACGCCGGGGTGCTCGGCGGCCGTGTGGTCGCCGAGGCGCTTGAGGTCGGCGACGATCGCCCGCCAGGCGTCCTCGCCCACCACCCCGCGGCCGCCGGTGGACGCGGCGGTGGCGCCGTGCCCGCGGTGGTCGGAGGCGAGGACGCCGTAGCCGCGGGCGGTCAGGAAGCGGGCGAACCGGTCGTAGCGCCGGGCGTGTTCCGCCGCGCCGTGCGCGATCTGGACCAGGGCCCGGGGCCGCCCGGTCTCCGGAAGCCAGGTGTACGCGGCGATCCGGGCACCGTCGGGGGCCTCGTGGAACTCCGGCTGGGGGGCCTGCATGGGGCATCGTCTCCTGACTGTGGGGCGGGGGCCGCCCGGTCCGGCGGCCGCGTCGGCGGGGCGCCCGCGCCGACCGCGCCGGATTCCGGCCACCGGACCGGGGCCCCGCCGGTCGCCACTCTCCCCTCCCCGGCGGCACCCCGCCAAGGGCCCCGGCCCGGTGCGTGTTCCCGGCCGCCGGGGTGCACCGGGCGCCGGGACGGGGACGGGACGAATCGGACGCGCCCCGGGTCAGAAGGTGTCGCTCAGTCCGTCCTCCCGGCGGTGGATGCGGGCGACCAGATCGGTGGCCGCCTTCTTGATCGTCTCCAGGCCCTCCCGGCCCCACCGCCGCGGTTCGAGGTCCACCACACAGACCGTGCCCAGCGCCAGGCCCGTACGGTCGATCAGCGGTGCGCCGAGGTAGGCGCGGATGCCGGACTCGTCGACGACCGGATTTCCGGCGAACCGCGGGTAGTCGCGGACGTCCTCCAGGACCAGGGCCTTGCGGCGGACGACGACGTGCGGGCAGTAGCCGTGGTCGCGGGCGATCACCCGGAGGTCTCCGCCGCGGGCGCGCGGCGCGCCCGGCACCCGGCCGCGGGGCGGGGTGTACAGCCCGGCGAGGTACTGCCGGTCCTCGTCGAGGAGGTTCACCACGCCGTACGGCGCCCGCAGCGCACGGGCCACCTCGTGGGCGTACGTGTCGAAGGCGGGCACCGGGGCGTCGCCGATGCCCAGTTCCCGCAGCCGGGCCGCGCGCCGCGGCGCCTCGGTGTCGACCGGGGTCCGCAGCAGATGCCGGTTCGGGTCGTACCCGGCGGACCGGCTCACGGCAGCTCCCAGGTCGCGGCGGGCACGGGGGTGAGCAGGTGCTGGACGAGGGCGACCAGGACATGGGTGGCCGAGGCGCAGCGCCGGGCGTCGCAGACCACGACGGGCACGTCCGGCCCGAGGTCGACGGCGGTACGCACCTCCTCGGGGGCGTAGTGATGGGAGCCCTCGAACTCGTTGACGGCGACGACGAAGGGGATGGAGCGGCGTTCGAAGAAGTCGACGGCGGCGAAGCAGTGGTCCAGGCGCCGGGTGTCGGCGAGGACCACCGCGCCGAGCGCGCCGTGCGACAGCTCGTCCCACATGAACCAGAAGCGTTCCTGGCCGGGCGTGCCGAAGAGGTAGAGGATGTGCGACCGGTCGAGGGTGATCCGGCCGAAGTCCATGGCGACGGTGGTGGTGTCCTTGTCCTCGACGCCGAGCAGGTCGTCGTGGCCGACGCTGATCTGGGTGAGCAGCTCCTCGGTGCTGAGCGGTTCGATCTCGCTGACCGCTCCGACGAAGGTGGTCTTGCCGACCCCGAAGCCGCCCGCGACCAGGACTTTCACGGCGGTCGGGAAGGCGGCCCCGTCGTGGGTCGGGGTCAGGGATTCACAGTCGGGTGCGCAGTCCATGCAGCACCGCCTCCAGAAGGGCTCGGTCGGTCCGGGGTGCGGGTCCCGCGGTCGCGGGGGCGTGGGCGGTGAGCGCACCGCAGTCGACGAGGTCGGCGAGGAGCACCTTGGTGACCACGACGGGCAGCCGCAGCTGGCCGGCGATCTCGGCGACGGAGACCGGCACCCGGCACAGCGCGAGCGCCCGGACGTGCTCCGGGCCCTGCGCGTCGGCCCGCCGCCCGGTCGCCCGGACCAGCGTCAGCAGATCGAACGGGGCGGTGGGCCGGGTCCGTCCGTTGCTGACGGTGTACGGGCGGACCAGACGGCCCGCCGCGTCGTCGTACCACGCGGGCTCCCGGCCGCCGTCGCGGCTGCGGTGGCGCAGCGCCATCGTCAGCGTCCACCCGCCGGAGCCTGCCGCCGCGCGGGGGTGATCAGGTACGGGCGGACGCTCTTGACCAGCATCCCCATCTCGTAGCCGAGCACCGCCACATCGGCCTCACGACCGGCCAGGACGGCCAGGCAGGTGCCCGATCCGGCGGTGGAGACGAAGAGGAAGGCGGACTCCAGCTCGACGACGACCTGGAGGACGTCGTCGCCCTCGCCGAAACGGACCCCGGCGCTGCGGGCCAGCGAGTAGAGGCCGCAGGAGAGTGCCGCCAGGTGGTCGGCGCTGTCGGGGTCGAAGCCGTGGGCGGCCTTGACCAGGCCGTCGGAGGACAGCAGGAGTGCGCTGCGGGCGTGCGGGACGCGCTGGACGAGACCGGTCAGCAGCCATGAGAGGTCCGGCTGCGGACCGGCGTGCAACGGGGCATGCGCCGGGGGGTGCGTCAGTGCGTGCGTCGGTGCGTGGGTCGGTGTGTGCAGATCACTCACCATGATGGGGCTCGTCTCCTCGGGGGCGGGCCGTCGGGGCCTCGGGG
>NZ_VKJP01000229.1 GCF_007280575.1 Streptomyces benahoarensis | reverse complement strand
CCCCAGACCCTCGCTCCCCCCGCACCGGCCGGACCGGACACCGCCCGGCTCCCCGGCCCCGGCGCCGCGCCCGATCCGCATCTGCACGATCTGGCCGCCCGCCACGGACTGACGCTCAGCGGCGCCCGCCCGGCCCTGCCGGAGTACACCCGCAGGCTCTGGGCCCGGCGCCACTTCATCGGCACCTTCGCCACCGCCCGGCTCACCGCGCTCTACACCACCGCGCGCCTGGGCCAGCTCTGGCAGGTGATGACGCCGCTGTTCAACGCCGGGGTCTACTACTTGATCTTCGGCATGCTGCTCCACACGGACCGCGGGATCCCCGACTTCATCCCGTTCCTGTGCACCGGCATCTTCGTCTTCACCTTCACCCAGTCCACCGTGCTGGCCGGTACCCGCGCGGTCTCCGGCAGCCTCGGGCTGGTCCGCGCGCTGCACTTCCCGCGCGCCTGCCTGCCGATCGCGTACACCCTGATCCAGCTCCAGCAGCTGATCTTCTCGATGGGGGTGCTCGCCGCCATCGTGCTGCTCTGCGGTGTGCCGCTGACCTGGCACTGGCTGCTGATGGTCCCCACGCTGCTGCTCCAGTCCGTCTTCAACGCCGGACTCGCGATGATCATGGCGCGGGTCGGCGCCCGCACCACCGACACCGCCCAGCTCATGCCGTTCGTCCTGCGCACCTGGATGTACGTCTCGGGCGTCTTCTACAACCTCTCGGTCTTCACCCAGCACGCCCCGTCGCTCGTCGCGGCGGCCCTGAACGCCAACCCCGCACTGATCTACATCGACCTGATGCGGTACGCCCTGATCGACACCGTCCGCGCCTCCGCACTGCCCGCCCACGTCTGGCCGATGGCCCTGGGCTGGGCGCTGCTCTCCGGCGCCGTCGGCTATGTCTTCTTCTGGAAGGCGGAGGAGGAGTACGGCCGTGGCTGACCTCACCACGCTCCCCGGCGAAACCACTGGCACGGGCGACGCCTCCGGGCGGCCCGGCACCACACCGGCCCCCGGCGCCCCCGCGCCCGTCGCCGACGGACGCGACGACCGCGTCCCCACCGTCGTCGCCGACCACGTCCACATCGTCTACAAGGTCCACGGCGCGGGCAGCGGCCGCGGCAACGCCGTCTCCGCGCTGCGCCGGATCGTCCGCCGCACCACCACCGCCGGGACCCGCGAGGTGCACGCCGTGCGCGGCGTCACCTTCGTCGCCCACAAGGGCGAGGCGATCGGCCTCATCGGCTCCAACGGCTCCGGGAAGTCGACGCTGCTGCGCGCCATCGCCGGACTGCTGCCGCCCGCCTCCGGGCGCGTCTACACCGACGGCCAGCCCTCGCTGCTCGGCGTCAACGCCGCGATGATGAACGACCTGACCGGCGAGAAGAACGTCATCCTCGGCGGCCTCGCCATGGGCATGAGCCGCGAGGAGGTCCGCGCCCGCTACCAGGGCATCGTCGACTTCTCCGGCATCAACGAGAAGGGCGACTTCATCTCCCTGCCGATGCGCACCTACTCCTCCGGCATGGCCGCCCGGCTGCGGTTCTCCATCGCCGCCGCCAAGAACCACGACGTACTGATGATCGACGAGGCGCTGGCCACCGGCGACCGCGCCTTCCAAAAGCGCTCCGAGGCCCGCATCCGCGAACTGCGCGAGGAGGCCGGCACCGTCTTCCTCGTCAGCCACAACAACAAGTCGATCCGCGACACCTGCGACCGCGTCCTGTGGCTGGAGAAGGGCGAACTCGTCATGGACGGCCCGACGGAAGAGGTCGTCTCGGCGTACGAGGCGCACAAGTAGCGCGCCCCTTATACGGGCGACGGCCCCGGAGCGAGGTGCTCCGGGGCCGTCGCCGTGCGCGCGGGGCGGGCCCGCCGCGTCAGCCGGGTGTCAGCTGTGCGTCCGCATCAGGGTGCGCATCGTCCGCATCGCGACCGAGAGGTTCGCCAGGTCGAAGCCCTCCGAACCGTGGATCTCCTCCAGGGTCGCGCGGGCGCGGCCCAGGATCGCGGCGTTGTTCGCCTCCCACGTCGAGAACCGCTGCTCCGGCGTGGCGGAGGTGTCGCCCTCCCCCAGCACGTCCGAGGTGAGCGCGGCGTGCGCGGCGAACAGGTCCTCACGGATCGACGCGCGCGCCATCGACTGCCAGCGGTCATCGCGCGGCAGCTCCAGGATGCGGTCCAGGAGCTGGTTGATCCGCAGCCGGTCACCCAGGTCGTAGTAGACCTCGGCGACGGCCAGCGGCTCCTTGCCGGTGCGGTCGGCGACGGCCACGATGTCCAGCGCCGGGAAGACCGGCGAGAAACCGGACACCTGGACGGCCAGCGCCTCCGGCACGCCCGACTCCGTCAGCTCCGCGAGATTCGACTCGTACCACTCACGGGCGCCGCCCTGGAGCAGCTTCGGCAGCTGCTCCCAGACCTCGGCGACCCGGTCGCGGAAGAAACCGATGGTCTCGGAGAGCTCCAGCGGCTGCGGGCGGTTGTTGAGCAGCCAGCGGGTGCCGCGCTCGACGAGCCGCCGGCTGTGCAGCCGGATCCGGGTCTGGACGGCGGCCGGAACGCGGTTGTCCAGCGCCTCGACGTCGTCCCACACCTGGTTGAGCCGGAAGATCGCCCGGGCGGCGGTGTGGGCCCGCACCACCTCTTCCAGCGAGGCGCCGGTCTCCTCCCGCATCCGGTGCAGGAAGCTCGTACCGCCGGTGTTGACGGTGTCGTTGACCATCACCGTGGTGACGATCTCGCGGCGCAGCGCGTGGCCCTCGATCTGGTCGGCGAACTTCTCGTGCAGCGCGGACGGGAAGTACGCGTTGAGCAGGTGCTGGAGGTACGGGTCGTCCGGCAGCCCGGTCCGGATCAGCGCGTCGGCCACCGTGATCTTGGTGTACGCGAGCAGGACCGCGGTCTCCGGCTGGGTCAGACCCCGGCCCGTGCTCAGCCGCTCGCGGATCTGCCGGTCGGTGGGCAGGAACTCCAGCGCCCGGTCGAGGTGACCGTCGCGCACCAGGCGGCGCAGGAAGCGCTGCTGGGCGTGGATCATGCTGCCGGACTGCGCCTGGGCCAGCGCCAGCGCGGTGTTCTGCGCGTAGTTGTTGCGCAGCACCAGCGCGCCGACCTCGTCGGTCATCGCGGCGAGCAACTTGTTGCGCTGCTTGACCGTCATGTCGCCGTTGGCGACGACGGCGTTGAGCAGGATCTTGATGTTCACCTCGTGGTCGGAGGTGTCCACACCGGCGCTGTTGTCGATCGCGTCGGTGTTGATCTTCCCGCCCTTGGTGGCGAACTCGATCCGGCCCAGCTGCGTCAGACCGAGGTTGCCGCCCTCGCCGACGACCTTGGCCCGCAGGTCCTCGCCGTTGACGCGGATCGCGTCGTTCGACTTGTCGCCGACGTCGGCGTGCGACTCGGCCGACGACTTGACGTACGTGCCGATGCCGCCGTTCCAGACCAGGTCCACCGGCGCCTTGAGGATGGCCTTCATCAGCTCGGCGGGCGTCATCTTCTTGACACCGGCTTCCAGTCCGAGCGCCGCGCGGATCTGCGCATTGATCGGGATGGACTTCGCCGTCCGCGGGTGGATGCCGCCACCCTGCGACAGCAGCTCGGTGCGGTAATCCGCCCACGACGACCGCGGCAGCTCGAACAGGCGGCGGCGCTCGGCGTACGAGGTGGCCGCGTCCGGCTTCGGGTCGATGAAGATGTGCCGGTGGTCGAAGGCGGCGACCAGGCGGATGTGCTCGCTGAGCAGCATGCCGTTGCCGAACACGTCACCGGACATGTCGCCGACGCCGACGGCGGTGAAGTCCTGGGTCTGGGTGTCGTGGCCCAGCTCCCGGAAGTGGCGCTTGACCGACTCCCAGGCGCCGCGGGCGGTGATGCCCATGCCCTTGTGGTCGTAGCCCGCGCTGCCACCGGAGGCGAAGGCGTCGCCCAGCCAGTAGCCGTACGACTCGGCGACCTCGTTGGCGATGTCGGAGAAGGTCGCGGTGCCCTTGTCGGCAGCGACGACGAGGTAGGTGTCGTCGCCGTCGTGACGGACGACGTTCTGCGGGTGCACGACCTCGCCGCCGACGAGGTTGTCGGTGATGTCGAGCAGACCCGAGATGAAGGTGCGGTAGCTGGCGACGCCCTCGGCGAGCCACGCGTCACGGCCCTGCGCCGGGTCCGGCAGCTGCTTGCCGACGAAACCGCCCTTGGAGCCGACCGGCACGATGACGGTGTTCTTGACCATCTGCGCCTTGACCAGGCCGAGGATCTCCGTACGGAAGTCCTCCCGCCGGTCCGACCAGCGCAGACCGCCGCGCGCCACCTTGCCGAAGCGCAGGTGGACACCCTCGACCTTCGGCGAGTACACCCAGATCTCGAACGCCGGGCGGGGCGCCGGGAGGTCCGGGATGGCCTGCGGGTCCAGCTTCATCGACAGGTACGCGTGCGGGCGGCCCTCGTCGTCGCGCTGGTAGTGGTTGGTGCGCAGCGTCGCCTTGATGACGGTGAGGAACGCGCGCAGGATGCGGTCCTCGTCCAGCGAGGCGACCTGGTCGAGCGCGCCCTCCAGCTCCTCCAGCAGCCCGTCGGTCAGCTCCGTACCGGCGCTCTGCCGCTCCGGCGACAGCCGCGCCTCGAAGAGCGAGACCAGCAGCCGGGTGGTGTGGACGTTGTTGGCGAGCGTGTCCTCCATGTACGTCTGGCTGAAGGTCGAACCGGCCTGCCGCAGGTACTTCGCGTAGGCCCGCAGCACCATCGCCTGACGCCAGTCGAGACCGGCGCGGAGCACCAGCTCGTTGAAGCCGTCGCTCTCGGCGGCGCCGGTCCACACGGCGGTGAAGGCGTCCTGGAACCGCTCGCGGGCACCGTCGCCGTTGACCTTCTCCGGCATCCGCAGGCCGAAGTCGTAGACCCAGGCCAGCGTGGAGTCGGAGCAGGGCAGCTCGTACGGGCGCTCGTCGACGACCTCGACGCCCAGGCGGTTCAGGCCCGGCAGCACCTTGGAGAGCGAGACCGGCTCGCCGGTGCGGTAGATCTTGAAGCGGCGCTCGTTGGGCGCGGCACCGACCGGCTGGTAGAGGCTGACCGCGAAGTCCTTGCCGGCGTCGGCGGAGAGCTTCTCCAGGTGCTGGATGTCGGCGACGGCGCCGCGCGGGGAGTTGTCGGCCTTGTAGCCCTCGGGGAAGGCGTGGCCGTAGCGGCGCAGCAGCTCGGCGGCGCGCTCCTCGCCGACCTCGGCGGTCAGCGCCTCGGCGAAGCCGTCGGCCCACGAGCGGGCGGCCTCCACCAGACGCGCCTCGATGCGGTCCACATCGGCGTCGGTCAGGTCCGGCAGCGTCGCACCGGGCTCGACGCGGACGACGAAGTGCAGCCGGGAGAGGACCGACTCGGTGTTCCAGGCGGTGAAGTCGACACTGGTGCCGCCCAGCTCCTCCTTGAGGATGTCGATCAGTCGCAGCCGGACGCCGGTGGTGTAGCGGTCGCGCGGGAGGTAGACCAGCGCGGAGTAGTAGCGGCCGTACTCGTCCTGACGGAGGTAGAGCCGCAGGCGGCGGCGCTCCTGGAGGTAGAGGACGCTGGTGGCGATGGAGCGCAGCTGGTCGACGGGCGTCTGGAACAGCTCGTCGCGCGGGTACGTCTCCAGGATCTGCAGCAGGTCACGGCCGTCGTGGCTGTTCGGCGAGAACCCGGCGCTCTCCAGCACCTCGACGACCTTGCGGCGGATCACCGGCACCCGGCGCACCGACTCGGTGTACGCCGCCGACGAGAACAGGCCGAGGAAGCGGCGCTCGCCGATGACGTTGCCGTCCTTGTCGAACCGCTTGACGCCGACGTAGTCGAGGTAGGACGGGCGGTGGACGGTGGCGCGGCTGTTGGCCTTGGTGAGGATGAGCAGCTTGTGCTCACGGGCCTTGGCGCGGGCGTCGGCGGGCAGCCGGTTGAACGACGGCGAGACGGGGTGGCCGTCGTCCTCGGCGTGCACCGGGTCGGCGCGCAGGATGCCGAGGCCGGTGCCGGGCACGGCGGAGAGCACGTCCTCCTCGGCGCCGCCCTCACCCGGCGCGGTGATCAGCTCGTACTCACGGTAGCCGAGGAAGGTGAAGTGGTCGGCGGCGAGCCAGCGCAGCAGCTCGCGGGCCTCCTCGATCTCCTGGTCGCGCAGGTCGTCGGCGGTCGGCTCGGACGGCAGCTCGTCGGCCATCCGCAGCGCGGCGCCGCGCATCTTCTCCCAGTCCTCGACGGCCTCGCGGACGTCGGAGAGCACCCGGAGCAGGTCCGCGGTGATCTGCTTGAGGTCCTCGCGGTCGGTCTCGCGGTCCATCTCGACGTGGATCCACGACTCGGTGACCGCGTCGTGCGGCAGCTCGGCCTTGGCATCGGCCTTCGCAGCGGCCTTGGCCTTGGTGGTCCGGCCCTTGCCCTTGGCCGCGGGCTTGGCGGCGGCTTCGGCGGGCTTGGCAGCGCCGTTCGCCTCGCCGGAGTCCAGGATCTCCAGGAGCTTGCCGGTGACGTCGCGGCGGACGGTGACCTGCGGGTGGATCACCAGGTGGATGCCGCGGCCCTGGCGGGACAGCTCGTTGGTGACCGAGTCGACGAGGAAGGGCATGTCGTCGGTGACGACCTCGACGACGGAGTGGCTGGAGGTCCAGCCGTTCTCCTCGACGGTCGGGGTGTGCACGCGGACGTTGGCGGTGCCCTGCGGGCGGTTCTCGGCGAGGCGGAAGTGCGAGATCGCGGCGCCGAACACGTCCACCGGGTCACGGTCCGCGAGGTCCTCGGCCGCGGTGTGCAGGTAGTAGCGCTGGAGATAACCCGTGAGGGTCTCCTGGTCGAGACCTCTGACCGGCTTCTTGCTCCCGGCCGGGCTGCTTTCAACGACTCGGGCCGCCCGTTCGAGCAGCTCGGTCTTGGCTTCATCCAGCTTGTTCTGCATGTCCTCTGGCTCCTGTCGCGCGCCGTTGCGTGACGTCGTGGAAGAACTCCATGGATGCTGCACAACGCCGCGGTGACGCGGGGTGTCCTGTCGCTGCCGACGCTATGCCGCGCTGAGCGCGGGCCGGGGCGCAATCGAAGACTTTTGATTGAGTCGTCACGCGCTCGTGGCCGCAGAGACCAGCGACCGCCCGGTCACATTCGTGTACCGGGCGCACGGCGGGGACCTCGATGCCCCCGCGGGTTATCGCGCTGATCACGCTGCAAGGCTATCGCTCTTCACTTCGGTGCCGTCATCGGCCTTACACGTCCAAATCTCTCCCCCGAACTTAGACCTTCTGGACAACGCACTCCTGGCGGCTTTGTGCCAGGCAGGTGTCCGGGGGCGGCGGTCCGCTCGCGGCGCCGCACGGCAGGTGCGGCCCAGGCGGCAGGTGCGGCCCGGGCGGGACGCGGCCGGGCGGCCCCGGGGGCCTGAGGGCGTGGGTATCGAAGGGTCGGGCCTCGCGACCCAAGGGCGCGGATGCCGGAGGGCCCGGTCCTCGCCCTCGCCGGGCGCCCGCCGCTCGTCACCGCCCTCGGCTCAGGCCGCCAGGTTTCCGGCCACCTCGACCGCCTCGGCGAGGGTGTCGACGATCGGGACACCCGCCGCGCGGAGCCGGTCGCGGCTGTGCGAGCCGCCCGTGTAGAGCACGGCCCGCGCCCCCGCGTGGCGGGCCGCCACCGCGTCGTCCACCGCGTCCCCGATCACGACCGTACGGCCCGGGGCCACGGACCTCAGCGCCGCGAGGTGGCGCACCATGTCCTCGCTCTTGCCGCCGCCGGAGGGCCCCTTGCGGCCGTCCACCCGCAGGAAGTGCGGCTCGATGCCGAAGCCCCGCACCAGGGGTATCAGCTCGTCGTGGCCGAACATGCTCAGGATCGACTGGCTGCCCCCGGCCGCGCGCCACCCCGCCAGCAGCGTGTCCGCCCCGTCGGTCAGCCCGCAGTGCCCCCGCCGGTCGCTGTAGTGGCGGTGGAACGCCTCGTCCATCACCAGCCACTCGGCGTCCGTCGGCATCCGCCCCATCAGATGCTCGTAGAACAGTGGCACCGGCACGCGGTACAGCTCGCGGTAGCGCTCCAGGGTGATCGGCTCCAGGCCGACCTCGGCGAACGCGGCGTTGGTCGCCCCGATCACGGCGTCGATGTCGTGGAACAGCGTGCCGTTCCAGTCCCACACGAGGTGTGTCGCGTGCTCGCCCATGCCTGCCCCCTCTTCGCTCACCGCCCTGCGCCGGGCACACGAAAAACCGTACCCGGCCCCACTGACAACGCCCCGCGCCGGACCCGGGCTCCGGAGGCACACGCCGGGCGCGACACCTCACGCCCGGGGCGCGGACCCCGAACGCCCCCGGCACCGAGCGGGCACGATGACGTGGGCCGCCCTCTCAGCCGAGCAGGCCCGGGATCTCCTGTACGCCGAACCACATCAGGTCGTGGTCCTCCGCGCCGTCGACCGTCCGCAGCGCGGCCTCGTCGCCCCCGTCGGCGGCGGCGAGCGCGTCCGCGGCGGCCGCGACGGCCTCCTCCGCGTCGGACGCGTCCACATGGACCGCGGCCGCCTTCTTCATCGGGACCGGGCCGGTCACCCGCACCGCGCCGAGCGCGGCGGGGTCCTGCTCACCGCCGGACGCAGCCGCCACCGCGGCATCCGGTACGTCCACCGCGACCACGACCCGCCGCCGGGCGGCGTCCGGCCGGGCGGCGAGCCGGCGCAGCGACGCCTGGGCCGCGCGGCCCAGCGCCGTGTACTCCAGCTCCTCGATGTCGTCGGAGACCCACTCCCGCAGCGCCGGGGTGACGGCGTACGCGTCCAGCGTGCCGGGGCCCAGCTCCCCCTTGCCGTGTGCCTCGGCGAGCCCGGGAAGGGTCAGGGGAACGTAGACGCGCATGACGGCCGCTTTCACTCAATTCACGCTATTTCATCGAGCCCGGAGAGGTGCCCGGCGCCCGGGAGGGCGCCAGCCAGCATACGGGCGCGCGTCCCCTTTCGAGGGGCGCCCTACGACCCGGACGACGCCGTTCCGGCCCGCCGGGACCCGCTCCCCGAGGCTTGTTCACGCCTCCGCCACCCGGAACGGTGAACTTTCCGGCGGGCCCGCCGCGACGACCGGCGCGTTGCCCGTGCCCTGGTCCGTCGGTAGAAGAGCCCCACCGAAGCTACTGCCCGGTAAGTGACCGGGCCCGGCAGAACGGGGGCGACCGCATGACCGGCACCACGACCATCCCGACCAACACCACCCCACCGCCACAGCCCACCCCGCGC
>NZ_VKJP01000228.1 GCF_007280575.1 Streptomyces benahoarensis | reverse complement strand
GCGCGGGGGCGGACGCGGGCGGCGCGGGGCCCGCTGCGGTGGGCGGTCACTTGTGGAAGGCCCCGTCCATGGCGCGGGCCGCCTCGGCGGCCGCCGCGTCGACGCTCTTCCGGCCGCTGACGATCTGCTGGTACATCGTGGGCAGCACCAGCGAGGCGTCGACGGTGGCCCAGCCGGGGGTGACGGGCACGAACTCCGCCCCGGCGTCGAGGGTGTGGACGAACGGCTTGACGTAGGGCCGCCGCTTCGCGGCCTCGGCGCGGACGTCGGCGAAGGTCGGCAGGAAGCCCATCGCGTCGAAGAGCCCGCGCTGCGCCTCCTTTCCGGCCAGCCGCTTCGTCAGGTCGACGGCGAGGGTGCGGTGGCCGGTGCTGCGCAGCACGCCGATGTTGTTGCCGCCCGCGAACGCCGGGGCGATCTCGCCCTTCTTCCGGCCGGGCAGCGGGACGACCCGTACACGCCCTTGACCTTGCCGGAGTCGACGGCCCGGTGGTTGAAGTCGCCGCCGGATGCCATCCCGGCGCGCCCCGCGGCGACGGCGGTCGGCCTCGACGCGCTGGGCGCGGGTATCGACGGGGATGTAGTCGACGGTGACCTTGACGCCCTGGTGGGCGGCGGTGAAGTCGGCGACGGCCTGCCGGACCACCTTCTCCTTGGGGGCGTTGCCGACCTCCCGGAAGAGCCAGACCCGCAGCGTGCCGGTCCGGGACTCGCCCCCGGCGGCGCCACCGGAGGTGGACGGGGCGCACGCCGTGGCGGTGAGGGCGGTCAGGACGAGCGCCACTCCGGCGGCGGCCGGACGGGCGGAGAGGTACATGACGAGACCCCCAGTGTTGCAACATACGCAACAAACGTTTCGCAGTGCACAACTCAGAGGAGGTTAAGGGGCGTTGCCCGGTCGGACAAGGGTTCGCCAGAGGTCTCCACCAGTCGATACGGGCCGGTGTACGCACGGACCGGAAGAGGTTGAGGCCGGTGGAGGCCGAGACCGGCAGAACCGAGGCCGGAGGAGGCCGAGCGCGATCCGAACGGCGGACCGGCCGCCGGAAACGGCGAAGGGCCCGGGTCCACGAGGAACCCGGACCCTTGCCCGTGTACTACTACGGCGCACCGCTGCGACGGCCGCCACGTCAGGGCGATCCGCCCCCGGCGACCCCGCCGGGGGCGGATCCGCCGCGCCGGGCCGCCCCGGCCGACGCCGCGGCTACTTCTTGCCGTCGCCGTCCTTGCCGCCCTTGCCCTTGTCGCCACCGGCGCCCATGGACTCGTAGATCTCCTTGCACATGGGGCAGACCGGGTACTTCTTCGGGTCGCGGCCCGGCACCCAGACCTTGCCGCAGAGCGCCACGACGGGGGTGCCGTCGAGCGCGCTCGCCATGATCTTGTCCTTCTGGACGTAATGGGCGTAACGCTCATGGTCGCCGTCGCCGTTCGACACCTGCGGCGTCGGCTCTACGAGGGTTCCCGTTCCTGCCCCAGGCTCGGGCTCGGGCTCAAGAGTGCTCATACCTGCCAAGGGTACCCAGCCTCCCGGTATGCCGGGAGCGCCCGGCGCGCGCCACCCACGGGCCCGGACCGGCGGCCGTTACCCCCGGGACGGGTGGCTCAGTTCAGCGACGGGTCGTCCGGATACGTGGCCACCATCGCGAGTTCGTTGCGCTGGCGGCGCAGCACCGCGCGCCACAAGTGTTCGGGGTCGGGGGACGAGACGTCGCCCGGCTCGGACTCGACGACGTACCAGGCACCGTCGGTCAGTTCGTCCTCCAGCTGGCCGGGGCCCCAGCCCGCGTACCCCGCGAAGATCCGCAGGCTGCCCAGGACGGTGGCGAGCAGTTCCGGCGGGGTCTCCAGGTCGACCAGGCCGATCGCGCCGTGCACCCGCCGCCATCCGAGGGGTTCCTCGCCCGACGCGCCGCCGTGCCGGGTGTCGTCCGGCCGGGGCCCGGCGGCGGTGGTCCCGCCCGGGCCGGGCCGCACCCCGCTCTCCATGGTGGGCACGTCGTCGGCACCGGCGAGCCCGCCGGGGATCACCGCCACGCCGAGCGCGGAGTCCAGCGACACCGGGCCGCCCTGGAAGACCACGCCGGGCTCGCCCGCGAGCGCCGCCCAGGGCGCGAGGATGTCACCGACGCCCACCGGGGTGGGGCGGTTCAGGACCACGCCGAGGGAGCCCTCCTCGTCGTGATCGAGGAGGAGCACCACCGCGCGGTCGAAGTTCGGGTCGGCGAGCGCGGGCGTCGCGACGAGCAGCCGGCCTGTGAGCGAGGACACCTCGGTCATGGCGACATGATCCCGCACTTCGGGCCGGAGCGGGGAGTCAATGCCCACACCTGTGCGAGTGCAGGGCAGGGCGTACGGCGGCAGCACCGGCGCACACCACCCACACCAGATGCTGCATTCGAGACAATTAGCCTCATTTTTGGCCAACTGGCGATTACAGAACAAAGAATGATCGTAGCCGAGCGTGTTGTGACAAAGCCCTTACCGGCCGGATGCCCGCTCGCGCCTACGGACACCCCCTCCGGCCCCCTTACCATTTCTCCTTGGCCCTGCCCGTCTCCAGGAACGCGAGATCCATGACCGTCTCTACTGACGACGTACTGCTTGTCCACGGCGGCACCCCGCTGGAGGGCGAGATCCGGGTTCGCGGTGCGAAGAACCTCGTACCCAAGGCCATGGTGGCGGCCCTGCTCGGCAGCGGCCCCAGCCGGCTGCGCAACGTTCCCGACATCCGCGACGTCCGCGTGGTGCGCGGCCTGCTCCAGCTGCACGGCGTCACCGTGCGGCCGGGTGACGAGCCGGGCGAGCTGGTCCTCGACCCGTCGCACGTGGAGAGCGCCAACGTCGCCGACATCGACGCGCACGCGGGCTCCTCTCGCATCCCGATCCTCTTCTGCGGCCCGCTGCTGCACCGCCTCGGCCACGCCTTCATCCCGGGTCTTGGCGGCTGCGACATCGGCGGCCGTCCGGTGGACTTCCACTTCGACGTGTTGCGGCAGTTCGGCGCGACGATCGAGAAGCGCGCCGACGGGCAGTACCTGGAGGCCCCGCAGCGGCTGCGCGGCACCAAGATCCGGCTGCCGTACCCGTCGGTCGGCTCGACCGAGCAGGTGCTGCTGACCGCCGTCCTGGCGGAGGGCGTCACCGAGCTGTCGAACGCCGCGGTGGAGCCGGAGATCGAGGACCTGATCTGCGTCCTGCAGAAAATGGGCGCGATCATCTCGATGGACACCGACCGGACGATCCGGATCACCGGTGTCGACAAGCTCGACGGCTACACCCACCGCGCCCTCCCGGACCGCCTGGAGGCCGCCTCCTGGGCGTCCGCGGCGCTGGCCACCGAGGGCAACATCTATGTCCGCGGCGCGCAGCAGCGGTCGATGATGACCTTTCTCAACACCTTCCGTAAGGTCGGCGGCGCCTTCGAGATCGACGACGAGGGCATCCGCTTCTGGCACCCGGGCGGTTCGCTGGACGCCATCGCGCTGGAGACCGACGTCCACCCCGGTTTCCAGACCGACTGGCAACAGCCGCTGGTCGTGGCGCTGACCCAGGCCTCGGGCCTGTCGATCGTCCACGAGACGGTCTACGAGTCGCGGCTCGGCTTCACCTCCGCGCTCAACCAGATGGGCGCCCACATCCAGCTCTACCGGGAGTGCCTGGGCGGCTCCGCCTGCCGCTTCGGGCAGCGCAACTTCCTGCACTCCGCGGTCGTCTCCGGACCGACCAAGCTCCAGGGCGCCGACCTGGTCATCCCCGACCTGCGCGGCGGCTTCTCGTACCTGATCGCGGCGCTCGCCGCCCAGGGCATGTCCCGGGTGCACGGCATCGACCTGATCAACCGCGGCTACGAGAACTTCATGGACAAACTCATCAGCCTCGGCGCCAAGGTCGAGCTGCCGAACGGCCCGCAGGACTGACGCCCGCCGCATGCCACGCGAAGGCCGCCCCCGCTCCAGGGGCGGCCTTCGCGTTGCGGGGGCCCGCATCCGCCCCGCTGACGGCGCACGGCCGCCGCTCCGTCCTCTTTTACCCGGAGCTTCCCGCCCGGTCCGCAGCGGGGCGCCTGGGGGTGCGCACGGGCGGGTACGGCCGCCCGGCGCACCACGGGGAGCGCGCACGGGCCGGGAGTGCGTCCCGCACGGGCGCCCGCACGTACGACGAAGGGCGGCCGCCCCGGGGAGGGGGCGGCCGCCCTTGCGATGCCTGCTGAGGGACTTACTTGCCCTTGGCGGCTTCCTTCAGCTTGGAGCCCGCGGAGACCTTCACGCTGTAACCGGCGGCGATCTGAATCGGCTCGCCGGTCTGCGGGTTACGAGCGGTGCGAGCGGCACGGTGGGTGCGCTCGAAGGTCAGGAAGCCGGGGATCGTGACCTTCTCGTCGCCCTTGGCGACGACCTCACCGACGGTCTCGGCGAGGGCGGCCAGAACGGCGTCGGCGTCCTTGCGGGTCACCTCGGCACGATCGGCCAGAGCGGCCACCAGCTCACTGCGGTTCATTTTTGTACTCCCGTGTTCTTCTTGCCAATGGGCGTGCCCTGCGGCCGAGCCGCATATCAGGCACAGCGAAGCCGATGCTGCCAGGGCCCTCGGACAGTCCCCGGACCCGGGTCTGCTGCCAGACCCTCGCGCCCGGTTACGCATCCTGCCCCCACCTGCGGCGGTAAAGCCAATCCGGCACCCTGGCGGGTCACACGGAAAGCGTCAGCGCCCCGGTCGGCGTGACGTTCCGCACCCGTAACCGCTCGGAGCCCGCCACGCGCGGTGGCCGGCCGATTGCCGTCCGCCACCCTAGGGGCCACCCGGCGCAGCCCGTCCGCGACGCGCCGTGCCCGGGAGGCCCGTGGGGCGTCAGAGCGTCGTGGCGGCCGTCACAGTCGCGTCCCCGGCCTTCGCCGCGTCCTTCACCGCATCGGCCACGGCACCCGCGACCTTGTCGTGGAAGACGCTCGGGATGATGTAGTTCGGGTTGACCTCGTCCTCCTGGACGACGCCGGCGAGGGCGCGGGCGGCGGCCAGCATCATCTCGGTGTTCACCGTACGGGACTGGGCGTCCAGCAGACCGCGGAAGACGCCGGGGAAGACCAGCACGTTGTTGATCTGGTTGGGGAAGTCGGAGCGGCCGGTGGCCACGACGGCGGCGGTCTGCCGGGCGATGGCCGGGTCGACCTCCGGGTCGGGGTTGGCCAGCGCGAAGACGATCGCGCCGTCGGCCATCTTCGCGACGTCGTCGCCGTCCAGGACGTTCGGGGCGGAGACGCCGATGAAGACGTCCGCGCCGACGACGGCGTCCTTGAGGGTGCCGGTGACGCCCTCGGGGTTGGTGTTGTCGGCGATCCAGCGCAGCGGGGAGTCCGGGTCCGCGGAGACCAGGTCCTCGCGGCCCGCGTCGACGACGCCGTGGATGTCGGCGACGACGGCGTGCTTGACCCCGGCGGCGATCAGCAGCTTGAGGATGGCGGTACCGGCGGCACCCGCACCGGACATGACGACGCGGACGTCCTCGATGTCCTTGCCGACCACACGCAGCGCGTTGGTCAGGGCGGCGAGCACGACGATGGCGGTGCCGTGCTGGTCGTCGTGGAAGACCGGGATGTCGAGGGCCTCGCGCAGCCGGGCCTCGATCTCGAAGCAGCGGGGCGCGGAGATGTCCTCCAGGTTGATGCCCGCGAAGCCCGGCGCGATGGCCTTGACGATCTCCACGATGGCGTCGGAGTCCTGGGTGTCCAGGCAGATCGGCCAGGCGTCGATTCCGGCGAACCGCTTGAACAGGGCCGCCTTGCCCTCCATGACCGGCAGCGCGGCCTTGGGGCCGATGTTGCCCAGGCCGAGGACGGCGGAGCCGTCGGTGACCACCGCGACGCTGTTGCGCTTGATGGTCAGACGGCGGGCGTCCTCGGGGTTGTCCGCGATGGCCTGGCAGACGCGGGCGACGCCGGGCGTGTAGACCATGGAGAGGTCGTCACGGTTGCGGATGGGGTGCTTCGACGACATCTCGATCTTGCCGCCGAGGTGCATCAGGAACGTACGGTCGGAGACCTTGCCGAGTGAGACGCCCTCGATGCCGCGCAGCTTGCCGACGATCTCGTCGGCGTGCGCGGTGGACGTCGCGGCGATGGTGACGTCGATCCGGAGTTTTTCGTGGCCGGAGGCGGTCACGTCGAGGCCGGTGACCGACCCGCCGGAGGACTCCACGGCCGTGGTGAGCTGGCTGACGGCGGTGCCGCTCGCGGGAACTTCCAGTCGCACCGTCATCGAATACGAGACGCTAGGCGCCGTTGCCATGGCCGACTTCCTCTGCTTTCCCTTGTTACCTATGCGCTGTCCCAGGAGCTCGGATGCCCTGCGCATCGTCCGATCGTCCCACCTACCGGCCGGTACACGGTAACCAGCCCCGCCTTCCGGAAAGGTTCTTTCACCATACGAGAGGGCGAGGGTGGGTGGAAGCCCCGTCGGGCGGGCGCCCCGGGGAGCGGTGCGGTGTGTGTCACTCACCGGGAGCGCCCCGGGAACGGCAACGGGCGCCCCTCCCGGAGGAGGAACGCCCGTCACTGCGGTCTGAGACACCGACCCGCCATGCTCGCCTCGCGGCAAGTGGTCGCTCGTAGCGACGATGGTTGGGCCCGGGGGCTTGGATCGAGCCGGTGCCACGGACAAGGCTAACAAACCCTCCCCGGAAGCGAATCCCGTGGCCCGCCACCTTTTTCCGGTACGGCCCGGACCACCCGGGCGGCGGTCAGTCGCGCAGCAGGTCGGGGACCCCGTCGGCGTCCGGCTCGTCGCGGTGGCCGGAGAGCACCGTCAGCCGCTGGGTGGCGCGGGTCAGGGCGACGTAGAGCACCCGCAGCCCGGCCGGGGACTCGTCGGCGATCTCGGCGGGCGCCACCACCAGCGCCGCGTCGTACTCCAGCCCCTTCGCCTCCAGGGAGCCGAGGGCGACCACCCGGTCGCCGAGACCGGCCAGCCAGGCGCGGGCCTGCTCGCGGCGGGCCATCGCCACGACCACGCCGACGGTGCCGTCCACCTCGGACAACATCCGCCGGGCCTCCTCGACCGTGGCGGCGGCCAGCGCCTCCTCGACGGCCGCGGCACCCCGGCCGCCCGGGGACGCCACCGCGAACCGCGGCCGCAGGCCCGTCGAACGGACCGCGTCCGGCGCCGCCATCCCGGGCATCGCCAGCGCCAGGACCTTGGCGGACAGCTCGGCGATCTCGGCCGGGTTGCGGTAGTTGACGGTGAGCGAGAAGCGGCGGCGCGGACGGGCGCCCAGCGCCTCGTCGCGCGCCTCGGCGGCCTCGTCCGGGTCGGACCACGACGACTGTGCCGGGTCGCCGACGACCGTCCACGTGGCGTGGCGGCCCCGGCGGCCGACCATCCGCCACTGCATCGGCGTGAGGTCCTGCGCCTCGTCGACGATCACATGGGCGTAGTCGGTGCGCTCCTCCTCCAGGCGCTCGCGGCGGCTGCGGCCCGAGGACGCACGGTCGGCGGCCGTGGTCAGCTCGTCCAGGCCGGTGAGCTGGTCCAGCGGATCGGCCTCGCGGGGGCGGGCCGGACGGGCCGGGGCGCCGAGGATCAGCTGGAGCTCGTCGAGGAGCGCCACGTCGTGAACGGAGAGCGGGCCCCGGCCCCGGGCATCGAGGCGGCCGAGGGAACGGGCCAGCCGCCGGACCTCGCGCGGGCCCAGGACCCGGCGCGCCCAGCGGCCGAGGGTGCGTTCGTCGGCCATCGCGGCGAGCACCCCGCGCGGGGTCAGCTCCGGCCACCAGGTGTCCAGGAACTCCTGGAAGACCGGCTCGGTGCTGACGTCCTCGTCGAAGCCCTGGCGCGCCTCGGCGGCCAGCTCCGGGTCGTGGTAGCGGCGGCCGGCCCCGGACTTCGCCCACAGGGCGTCCAGCAGGAGCCGCCGGGCGCGGGGGCGGAGCAGGTTGACGGGCGCGGTGCCGCCGAGGGCGGTGCGGCGGATGCGGCTCAGGTCGGACGCGTCCAGCTCGATACGGCCGCCGAAGGCCACCACGCGGAGCCGGTCCGGCGGGCCGGACAGCGCGGGGGCGGCGTCCTCGTCCAGGAAGGAGAGCTGGGTGTCACGCTCCGGCGCCGGGGCGGCGGGGCCGGCCGCATCCAGGGCGCCACGGGCCGCCTTGCGCAGCAGCTTCTGCATCCGGCTGGAGCCCTTGACCCGGGCCACGTCCGGCGGATCGTAAGCGGTCGCCTCCGCACCGTCGACGAGGGAGCCGAGGGCGCGGATCGCGACCTGCCCCTCCTCGCCCAGGGACGGCAGGACCCCCTCGGTGTAGGCGACCAGCAGCGGGGTGGGCGAGACGATGAGGATGCCGCCCGCGTAGCGGCGGCGGTCCTGGTAGAGGAGGTAGGCGGCGCGGTGCAGGGCGACGGCGGTCTTGCCGGTGCCGGGGCCGCCCTCGACCTCGGTGACGGACGCGGCGGGCGCCCGGACGACCAGGTCCTGCTCCGCCTGGATGGAGGCGACGATGTCGCGCATGGTGTGGCTGCGGGCCCGGCCCAACGCGGCCATCAGGGCGCCGTCACCAATGGCGGGCAACTCCTCGCCGTCAAGGGTGGCGGTGACGTCGGGGCGCATGAGGTCATCCTCGACGCCCAGGACCCGGCGACCCTTGGAACGGATGACGCGGCGGCGTACGACGCGGCCCGGTGCGACGGGCGTGGCCCGGTAGAAGGGGGCGGCGGCCGGGGCGCGCCAGTCGATGACCAGCGGGGAGTAGTCCGCGTCGAGGACGCCGAGGCGGCCGATGTGCAACGTCTCGGCGATGCTGGCGTGACCGTCGGTGACGGCTCCGTCGGCGGGCTCGACGGAGGTGAAGGCGCCGTCGGGCCCCTTCTTGCCGTCCTTGCCGGGGAGCAGGTCGACGCGGCCGAAGAGGAAGTCCTCGTACTCGGAGTTGAGCCGGTTGAGGTGGACGCCCGCCTGGAAGACCTGGGCGTCCCGCTCGGCGAACGCGCCGGGCGTGCCGACCTGGCCGCGCTTGGCGGCGTCGTCCATGAGGAACTCCGCCTCGTGGATCTTCTCCTCCAGGCGCCGGTAGACCCGGTCCAGGTGCGTCTGCTCCGCGGCGATCTCCCGCTCGCGGAGCCCTGCGGGCGCGGCGGCGGAGCCGGAGTCCCTGGCGGGCTCCGGGGCGACGGCGTCCGAAGAAGTGTGCTCCGGTGTGTGATCCGGTGCGTGCGTGGCGTTCTGCGCGGCCACCCAGGCCCCCTTCTGGTGTGCGTAGGGCAGCCGTCAACCGTACGCGAACCGGGCACCGTACGCATCCGATCCACCGCGCGACGGGGCGGGGACTGTCTCTTATAGACATCTGACGCTGCCGACCG
>NZ_VKJP01000227.1 GCF_007280575.1 Streptomyces benahoarensis | reverse complement strand
ATGAGCGTCTCGTGGGCTCGGAGATGTGTTTAAGAGACAGCTCCGGGCGTGCCTCGGCTGACATGGCAACGGAAGCGGGCCCGGCGCACCCCAGGTGTGCGGGGTCCGGGAGCCCGTCCGGGCGCTTCCCCACGCCGTCCCAGGAGGACCCGTATGTGCCGCGCCGCGCGCACCCTGGCCGCATCCGCGCTCGGCGCGGCCGCCGTCGCCCTCACCGCCCCGGCGGCCTCGGCCACGCCCGCGCGGACCCTGTCCGCGTCCGCCGCCATATCCGGGGCGGCCGCGTCCGCCGACGGACCGTCCGCCTCCGTCAGCCCGGCGACCGTACTCCGCGGCCGACCCGTCACCGTGGCCGTGACCTGCGCGATACGCGACGAGGAGCGGATGCCGCGGAACATCAGCGGCGAGGGGCGGGTGCTGCGGGACGGCACCGTCACCCTGGATCGCCAGGGAAACACCGGCACCTACCGGGGCGCGGCACAGACCGCGCCCCGGGTGCCGCTGGGCCTCGGGCCGATCGACGAGGCCGCCGCCGCGCGGGCCGACGCGCGGGCCGCCTGGGCGATCGAGGGCGTCTGCCCCGACAGCGCCCCCTGGAGCGTCACCGTGCGGACCACCGTCGCGGGCGGCGACCCGGCGCACGGCCCGTCCCGCGCGCCGTCCGCCGCGCCGCACACCACCCCGTCCGGCCCGCCCGCCGGGAACGCCCCGGCGCCCGGCACCGCGCCGCGGCCCGGCGGCCCGCACCGTGAACTCCCGCGTCCCGAGGGCCCGTACGCGAAGAGGCCGGGCCCCGACGGCCCGGCCTCCGGAGGCCCGCACACGGCGCGCCCCGACACCTCACACCCCGGCGCCCCGCACGGCCCGGTCGCCGCCGGTGGCGGCGGTGCGGCGGAGAACCGCCCCACGACCGAGGTCCGCTTCGCGGAGCTGGCGCGGATCACCGCCGGGGACCGGAGCGCCGCCACCCTGCTCGCGGCGGGCGGCGCCGTCCTCGCGGCGACCGCGGCCGGCGGATATCTGCTGGCCGGCCGCCGGGAGCGCCGCGCGCAGGGGCGCCCCGCCGACGAGGCCGCGCGCCCCTGACGGACCGTCCCCGGGCGCCGCGGTCCGGCTCACGGGGCGCTCCCCGGCACCGGGCCCGGACTCACGGTGCGCTGCCCGCGCCCTGCCGGTTCCGTTCGTACGTACTGTGCATCGCGCAGCGGCGGAGCACGGCGGCGAGCTGCCGCGCCACGTCCGGGGCGCAGCGCCCCAACTCCACCAGCGGCCGGGGGTCCTCCCCGGCGACCGACGCGGCGTCGAGCCGCAGGGTGGGCAGGACGACACCGACCCCCAGCAGCGCGGCCCGCAGCTCGTCGCGCGCTCCCTCGGCATCCCTGATCATCGACTCCAACTCCATGACCTCACACTCAACGGGCGAATGAATCCCCTCCGTACTCCCCCCGGCCGCGCGGACCATGCGTGACCTGCTCGGAAGAGGGCGTTCTCGGGGTGAGGCGTACCCGGTGAGGTGACGCGGGCGCCGGTGGGAGCCGGACGGTTCACGCCTTCGGGGCGACCTTGCCGATCGGAGTGGGCGACGGAGCCTGGCTGGCCTGCGGGGTGGCCGCTGCCGTCCCTCGCGATCCTCGTCGGCGCCGTCGGCTGCTTCCCGCCGCACGGTCCGCGCACCGCAGTTCGCCAGCCTCCGCCGGGCGCCACGGCCGCCGCATCAGCCGAGGTACGGCCGCTCCCGCCCCTCCAGGAAATGCCGGATCCGCAGCCGCTGCGTGTGATGCATCGGCAGCCGGTCGATCTCCTCCGGCCGGACGAACCGAAGCTCCATCGACTCCTCCGAGATCGCCAACCGCCCGCCGACGACCCGCGCGGTGAAGCAGACGTTGAACTGCCTGCGCACCTCACCGTCCGCGTACGCGATGACGTGCCGCGGATCGGTGTACGTACCCACCAACCCGGTGATCTCGACGTCCAGCCCCGTCTCCTCCTTCACCTCACGAACCGCCGCCCCCGGAAGCGAGTCGGCCATCTCCATCCCGCCTCCGGGCAACGCCCAGAGTCCGCTGTCCCGGCGCCGTTGGAGGAGTACGCGGCCTTCCTCATCGGTAACGGCGGCGGAAGCGGCGACCACGAGGCTGTTGGGCTCGGGGGCGTCCGGGTCGTCGTAGAACTCGGTGCGGGTCATGGGCGGACTTTCGGTGCGGGGGGGGTCGGCCACTCCTCCGCCGGACAGCACAACGCTCCCTGCACGGCCTCGGCCACGCAGGGAGCGTCGTGACGCGTCCGCCGGGTCGGCGGTCGGATTCGTCACTCAGGACTAGCTACCGTCCGCCTTCAGATTCGTGATGAAGGCCGACCAGGAAGCCGACGAGAAGGTCAGCGGCCGACGGTCACGGTCCTTGGAATCCCGAACCGGGACGACCGCGCCCATGCCGTCGGCGACCTCCACGCACGCACCGTTTGCCTGGCTGTAGGTGGAGGAGCGCCATGCGGCACCGGCGAGGTTCATGTCCCTGCCGTTGTCGACTGTCATAGGTCTTTCACCATGTTCCGAATCAGCGTCAGCGTCTCGGGGACGCCGGCGGCAGCAGCTCTCAGGTTGTCGAACGCCAACTCATACCTCGGCACGTCGCTCGGGTACTGATCGCTGTTGGCCTCGACGTAGACCACGTCCGGGTCTTCCTGATCAGGGAACCGCAGAATAATGAACGGCCCTTCGAGTGTCCCACGGTGGGCCCCGGCGGAGAAGGGAATCACCTGGAGCAGGACATTCGGTAGGTCTGCGACTTCCAGAAGGCGATGTAGCTGCTCGCGCATCACGTCCCGGTCGCCGACCATCCGGCGCAGCGCCGATTCGTCCAGCACGGCGCGGACCTCCAGCGGCTCGCCGCCTTCCGTGAGCAGCTTCTGCCGGTGCATCCGGACATCGACGCGCTGTTCAAGCGCCTCCTCGGAGAGACCAGGATCTGTGGCGCGGTTGATTTCTTCCGCATACCGAGTCGTCTGTAGCAACCCCGGTACGACGTGCTCGTACGTGAGGATCTGCGCCGCCTCGGCTTCGAGGCCGATGTACGTGGAGTACGGAACGTCGCTGTAGAGCTGCCACCAGCCCTTCTTCCGCGCCTCCTTGGTCAGCTTGGCGAGCTTGTCCCGCTCCTTGTCATCGTCGCTCATCCCGTACAGATCGAGCAGACGATTGACGTCCGCCGGCGTGGGCGCGGTACGCCCTCCCTCGATCCGGGACAGCTTGGACGTGGACCAGCGGAGGCGGCCCGCCACGTCGTTGCCGAGAAGGCCGAGGCTTTCGCGAAGGCGTCGCAGTTCCTGCCCAAGCCGTCGGCGCCGCACTACAGGGCTCGATGTCGTCACAGACGCCAGTCTGACCACCTGCGGATCCGACTTGCAACTCCTCCTGCAATTGCACTCGTTAGTGTCATTGCGTGTAACCCTGGCCGTGATGCAGACTCCTGCACGTTCGAAGAGATCGGCAACTTTCTCTCTGCGCAGCTCCGTTGGGCAGCCCTGCCGCGCACAGCTGCGTCCGGATGCGATGAACCCGTTTCGCTGTGCCGGAGGTACATCCGTGCCTGATCAACCCGAAGAGCCCGCTTGTGGAGGAGCCGTCACCCCGCAGGGTGACGTGCCGAAAGGGGACGAGCTGAGCCGCAAAGCAGAAGAGGTGACCCGCGAAGTAGCGGCGTGGCTGGCACGCCTGAGAGGCGAGCGACGCGCGCCCGGAGCGCCGCCACGGCACGAATCTCGCGGTCGTCCCAACCAACACCCCTGATGCCCCGCCCCCTGCCCCGGTGGAACCGGTTGGCGCCTGCAAGCGCCAACCGCCCGTGGCAGGGGTGCGGGTACCACCCCGGCGCGCCGCTGCAACGGCTGCCGGGGGCAGAAGTCACCACCGCTGAGGAGTTGACCACCGATGCGCGACTTTATCGCCCTGCTGTTCCTTTGGTTAGGGGAACCGGCCCGCCGCCGCACACGCTCCCTCGTACACCGGGCGTCCACATACCTCTTCCCGCCCCCGCTGCCGCCCGCATCGCCGGTCATCCCACCGGCCCCGCCGTACGCCCGACGGCCGCCGCCCGACCACGTCCGGCGCAGGGCGCAACCCTTCAACGGTGAGGAGATCGCCCTCGTCCGGCCGTACCTCATCGCCCACGAGCGCCGCACCGGGTCCCGGCCCGAACGCCCGCAGTCCCGAGAACTCTGCACTGCCACCGCATAGCCCCGACCCACGGAGACGTACAGGAGACATCCACATGGACTTCATCAACGCCGACCACGCCTTCTGGGTGGACGGCGACCGGCAGGAGGCCGAGGAGAAAGGCAGCGCGTTCGTCAACGCCTTCCGACGCCTGGACATCGAGTTCGACGACATCGAACTGAAGGAACCGTGCAGCGGTTGCCGACGGGCCGCGTACACGATCCGCCTCGGGACGATCTCACCCGAAGAAGCGGGCGACATCGCCCGGAAGCTCAACCACGCCTTGGACCTTCTCGACGCGCACCGCGAGCAGGCGCCCGACGCCGATCGCCGTCCGGACTGACAGCACAGACTCCGCCCCGGCCACGTCCCCGAGACCGTGGCCGGGGCCGTCCCGCACAGCATCCGAGGCGGCCCCGCCTCAGCAGCTCACGAGCCACCCCCGTGGACGGTTCACGCCTTCGGGGCCACCTTGCTCAGCCCGTTGATGATGCGGTCCATCGCGTCGCCGCCCGTGGGGTCGGTGAGGTTGGCGAGCATCTTGAGGGTGAAGCGCATCAGCAGCGGATGGGTCAGCCCGCGCTGGGTGGCGATCTGCATGACCTTCGGGTTGCCGATGAGCTTCACGAACGCGCGGCCCATCGAGTAGTAGCCGCCGTAGGTCTCCTTGAGGGCCTTCGGGTAGCCCTCCAGGGCCCGTTCGCGCTGGAGGTAGGTGGCGCGGGCATGCGCCTGCACGATGACCTCGGCGGCCAGCGCCCCGGACTCCATGGCGTACGCGATGCCCTCGCCGTTGAACGGGTTGACCAGCCCGCCCGCGTCGCCGACGAGCAGCAGGCCGCGGGTGTAGTGCGGCTGGCGGTTGAACGCCATCGGCAGCGCGGCACCGCGGATCGTCGTCGTCATGTTCTCGGGGGTGTAGCCCCACTCCTCGGGCATGGAGGCGCACCACGCCTTGAGGATCTCGCGCCAGTCCAGCTCCCGGAAGGCGGACGAGGAGTTGAGGATGCCGAGGCCGACGTTGCTGGTGCCGTCGCCCATGCCGAAAATCCAGCCGTAACCGGGCAGCAGCCGGTCCTCGGCGCCGCGGCGGTCCCACAGCTCCAGCCAGGACTCCAGGTAGTCGTCGTCGTGGCGCGGCGAGGTGAAGTACGTACGGACCGCGACGCCCATCGGACGGTCCTCGCGGCGGTGCAGGCCCATCGCGACGGAGAGGCGGGTGGAGTTGCCGTCGGCGGCGACGACCAGCGGGGCGTGGAAGGTGACCGGCGTCTTCTCCTCACCCAGCTTGGCGTGCACGCCCGTGATGCGGCCGGTCAGTTCGTGGACGATCGGGGCGCCGACGTTGCAGCGCTCGTACAGCCGGGCACCGGCCTTCTGCGCCTGGCGGGCGAGCTGTTCGTCAAAGTCGTCGCGCTTGCGGACGAGTCCGTAGTCCGGGAACGACGCCAGGTCGGGCCAGTCGAGCTGGAGGCGGGAGCCGCCGCCGATGATGCGCAGGCCCTTGTTGCGCAGCCAGCCCGCCTCCTCGGAGATGTCGATGCCCATCGCGACCAGCTGCTTGACGGCGCGCGGCGTCAGACCGTCACCGCAGACCTTCTCGCGAGGAAACGCCGTCTTCTCCAGCAGGAGGACGTCGAGCCCGGCCTGCGCGAGGTGGTAGGCGGTCGCGGATCCGGCCGGACCGGCGCCGACGACGATCACATCCGCGCTGTGCTCTGAGCGCCGCTCGGCGGCGGGCGCGGACTCGGTCACGGGCGCGGACTCGGTCACGGGGGAACTCCAGGGATGTCGATATCTGGATTTCTGCATATCCGGGTGCCGAACGGCACCTGGCATGGGCAGTCTATGGGGGCCTTGGTGATCAGATCCTGAAGGGTTGGCCGTGAAGCCGATGACGAAGACGACCACGGACGGCGCGCCCCCCGCCGTCGAACTGCGGGTGCCCACCGAGGAGGACGCGTGGAACTGGCACCACGCCTTCGCCCACCCCGACGTCATGGAGTTCCACGGCGGCGCCCCGGCCGAACTGTCGGTCTACGACGAGCTGACCGCCCGCCAGCGCCGCCACCACGCCGAACGCGGCTTCTGCTTGTACACCCTGCTCGGCCCGGACGGCACGGTCCTCGGCTTCGCCGGTGCCCAGCCGTGGCCGCACGAGTCGTGGGGCCCGGTCGGCGAGATCGAGATCGGCTGGCGGCTGGGGCGCGACCACTGGGGCAAGGGGTACGCGACGGCCGCGGCGCGCGCGGCGCTGGACGACGTCCGGGCGGCCGGCGTCCCCGAGGTCGTCGCGATGATCAACTCCCGGAACGCCCGGTCGATCGCGGTCGCCGAACGGCTCGGCATGCGGCGGGCGGAGACGTACGAGAAGCCGGAGGTCACGGCGTACTGCTACCGGCTGGCGCTGTGAGGCGGCGGAGGTGAGCTGCGGCCGGGGCAGGTGCCGTGACTGCCCCGGCCGGTCCGCGTCAGTGCGCGGGGCGGACGCCGCGGTGCAGGGCGACGATGCCGCCGGTGAGGTTGCGCCAGGCCACCTTCGACCAGCCGACGCCCTGGAGGCGGGCGGCGAGCGCGGGCTGGTTGGGCCAGCTGCGGATCGACTCGGCGAGGTAGACGTACGCGTCCGGGTTGCTGCTGACCGCGCGGGCGACCGGCGGCAGCGCCCGCATCAGGTACTCGGTGTAGACGGTGCGGAACGGGCCCCACGTCGGCTCGCTGAACTCGCAGATCACGACGCGGCCGCCGGGCTTGGTGACGCGGTACAGCTCGGCGAGGGCGGCGTCGGTGTCCTGGATGTTGCGCAGGCCGAAGGAGATGGTGACGGCGTCGAACACCTCGTCCGCGAAGGGCAGCCGGGTGCCGTCACCGGCGGTGAACGGCAGCCACGGATGGCGCTTCTTGCCCTCGCGGAGCATGCCGACGGAGAAGTCGCACGGCACGACGCGGGCGCCGGTGCGGGCGAAGGGCAGCGAGGAGGTGCCGGTGCCGGCCGCGAGGTCGAGGATGCGCTCGGCGGGCCGCGCGGCGACCGCCCGGTCCACCTCCTTGCGCCACAGCCGGGCCTGCCCCAGGGAGAGCACGTCGTTGGTGAGGTCGTAGCGCGCCGCCACGTCGTCGAACATCGCGGCGACTTCGTGCGGCTGCTTGTCCAGGGATGCTCGGGTCACCCGGCCATTGTCCACCGTCGCCCGACCGCGCCCGGCACCGGGCGGCCGTCGCGGCGGGCCGGGGCGGCGGCGGTCAGCGGCGGCGGTGGACCAGGCGTCCGTCGATGACCGTGGCGACGCAGGTGGCGGCGCCGAGTCTGACGAGGGCAGCCCGGTCCGGCACGTCGAACACGGCGAACCGGGCGGGCCCGCCCGGCTTCAGCGGCGGCAGCAGGACGAGCGGGACCGGGGAGAAGGACGCCGGGCCCGGCAGGTTCTCCGGGCGCTGCCCGACCACGAGCCCGGCCCTGCGCACCGCGTCCACGGCGGCCCGGCTGCGCAGCTCCCCTGCGAGGGCGACCGTGCCGTGCGCCAGCATCCGCTGCACCCCGCGCCGGGCACTGGCACCGCGCCGCGACGCGTCGGCGCGGAAGAGGAGCCGCGCGCGTTCCCCGGTGATCGGTTCGGTGCCGAACTCGTCGGCCTCGCGCGGGTCCGGGTGATAGGCGCCTTCGAGCAGCTCGGGCCCGTACGGGTTGAGCAGCCCCGGGGTGAGGATGCCGGGCCACCGCCGCACCCGCACTCCGGGGTGGGCGGCGGCCAGGTCCTCGTACGGGCCGACGGCGGCGAGGGACGCGCCGTCGACGAGAACCGCGGTCTCCGGGGACGACTCGGCTACGTGCAGTGTCAGCACCATGGGCTCAGTTGGCCTCGACGAGCTTCAGCTCGGGATGGGCGGTCCCGCCCTCGATCGCCGTGGACGAGATGTGCGAGGCGACCCGCGCGTCGACCGGGTCGTTCGCCGGGTCGTCGTGGACGGCGAGGTGCTCGTACGTCGTGGCGCGCTGCGCGGGGACGCGGCCCGCCTTGCGGATCAGGTCGATGATCTCCTGGCGGTTGGAGCGGTGCTTGGCACCGGCGGAGGAGACGACGTTCTCCTCCAGCATGATCGAACCGAGGTCGTCGGCGCCGTAGTGCAGCGACAGCTGGCCGACCTCCTTGCCGGTGGTCAGCCAGGAACCCTGAATGTGCGCGACGTTGTCGAGGAAGATCCGCGCGATGGCGATCATCCGCAGGTACTCGAAGAGCGTCGCCTGCGTCCGGCCCTTCAGGTGGTTGTTCTCCGGCTGGTAGGTGTACGGGATGAAGGCGCGGAAGCCGCCCGTACGGTCCTGGACGTCCCGGATCATCCGCAGGTGCTCGATCCGCTCGGCGTTGGTCTCGCCGGTGCCCATCAGCATGGTGGAGGTGGACTCCACGCCCAGGTTGTGGGCGATCTCCATGATCTCCAGCCAGCGCTCGCCGGACTCCTTCAGCGGCGCGATGGCCTTACGGGGCCGCTCCGGCAGCAGCTCGGCACCGGCACCGGCGAACGAGTCGAGACCGGCGGCGTGGATCCGGCGGATCGCCTCCTCGACCGACACCTTGGAGATCCGGGCCATGTGCTCGATCTCGGACGCGCCGAGGGAGTGGATGACCAGCTGCGGGAACGCCTTCTTGATCGCCGAGAAGTGCTCTTCGTAGTACTCGACGCCGTAGTCCGGGTGGTGGCCGCCCTGGAACATGATCTGGGTGCCGCCCAGCTCGACGGTCTCCGCGCAGCGGCGCAGGATGTCGTCGAGGTCGCGGCTCCAGCCCTTCTTCGTGTCCTTCGGCGCCGCGTAGAACGCGCAGAACTTGCAGGCCGTCACACAGACGTTGGTGTAGTTGATGTTCCGCTCGATGATGTACGTCGCGATGTGCTCGGTCCCGGCGTACCGGCGGCGGCGTACGGCGTCGGCGGCGCGGCCGAGGGCGTGCAGCGGCGCGGAGCGGTAGAGGTCGAGCGCCTCCTCCGGCGTGATGCGGCCGCCCTGCGCGGCGCGGTCGAGTACGGACTGGAGGTCGGCGTTCTCGGTCACCGGAGCGTCCCTTTCGGAGGGGTATTGACGGACCGGCCCAGCCTACGCCAGGGGTTCCCGGCGGCCCGGGGGCGTCCCGCCGGGGCGGCGGCGGGAGGCGGGCCGGGCG
>NZ_VKJP01000226.1 GCF_007280575.1 Streptomyces benahoarensis | reverse complement strand
GGCCGGGGCGGAGCGCCACCGGGCGGGAAGCCGGGCATACGAGGCGCGCCCCTGGGCGGACGCCGGGCGGCGGGGCCCGCCTCGGGCAGCGAAGGCCGGGCGGCAGGCCCCGAGGCAGGCGGCGGCAGGTCCGGGCGACCGGCCAGGCGGGCCGAGCCCCGCCCCAGGTCAGCCCTCCGCGCTGCTCCGGTCCGCGCTCCGAACGGCCTCCGCCGCTCCCCGTACCGGCTCGCACAGCACCGTGATGATCTTGTTCCGCCGTCCCGCCGGGGACTCGGCGGTGAGCCGGAGGCCCGTGAGGTCCGGGTCGGCGGCGTCGGTGGAGAGGTCGACGACGGCCGTGGCACCGGCGATCGGGACCCGGCCCAGCAGCTTGGCCAGCAGGCCGCCGACCGTTTCGACGTCCTCGTCGTCCAGCTCGGCCAGGCCGTACAGCTCGCCGAGGTCGCCGATGTCGAGGCGGGCGGTGACGCGGTAGCGGCCGTCGCCCAGCTCCTCGACGGGCGGCAGCTCCCGGTCGTACTCGTCGGTGATCTCGCCGACGATCTCCTCCAGGATGTCCTCGATGGTGACGATCCCGGCCGTGCCGCCGTACTCGTCGATGACCACCGCGACGTGGTTGCGGTCGCGCTGCATCTCCCGCAGCAGGTCACCGGCGTTCTTCGTATCGGGCACGAAGACGGCGGGGCGCATCGCGGAGGAGACCAGCTCGCTCTCGGCGTCGCGGCTGACATGGACCTTGCGGGACAGGTCCTTGAGGTAGACGATGCCGACGATGTCGTCCTCGTTCTCGCCGGTCACCGGGATGCGGGAGAAACCGGAGCGGAGCGCGAGGGTCAGCGCCTGGCGGATGGTCTTGTACCGCTCGACCGAGACCAGGTCCGTGCGCGGCACCATCACCTCCCGCACGAGGGTGTCGCCGAGCTGGAAGACGGAGTGCACCATGCGGCGCTCCTCGTCCTCGATCAGCGATTCCTTCTCCGCGAGGTCCACCAGCGCCCGCAGCTCCGCCTCGGAGGCGAACGGGCCCTTACGGAAGCCCTTGCCCGGCGTGAGGGCGTTGCCCAGCAGGATCAGCAGCTGCGGGACGGGGCCCATGATCCGGGCCAGCGGCAGCAGGACGTAGGCGGCGGCGGTCGCGGTGTTGAGCGGGTGCTGACGGCCGATGGTGCGCGGCGAGACGCCGACCGCGACGTACGAGACGAGGACCATCACGGCGATGGCGACGGTCAGCGCCTGCCAGGTCTCCTCGAAGGAGCGCAGGCAGGCGTAGGTGACGAGGACACCGGCGGCCATCTCGCAGCCGACGCGGACCAGCAGCGCGACGTTGAGATAGCGGGTCGGGTCGGCGGCGACGGCGGCGAGCCGGTCGCTGCCGCGGCGGCCCGAGCGGACCGCCTCCTCGGCGCGGAAGCTGGTCGTCCGGGCGAGGCCCGCCTCTGCGCAGGCGGCGAGCCAGGCGATCACGACGAGCAGCACCGCGACCGCGATGAGTTGGATGGTCATTGCGGCGCCCGGTCAGGTCACGGTGGGGGCCGGGGAGGGACCCGTCAGCCCCCGCTCGGCGCGCCAGCCGTCGATGATGGCCGCTTGGAGGCCGAACATCTCGGCCTTCTCGTCGGGCTCCTCGTGGTCGTAGCCGAGGAGGTGCAGCACGCCGTGGACGGTCAGGAGCTGGAGCTCCTCGTCCATGGAGTGGCCGGTCGGGGCGTCCTCGCCCTGCTTCTTGGCGACCTCGGGGCAGAGCACGATGTCGCCGAGGAGGCCCTGCGGGGGCTCGTCCTCGTCCTTGGCCGGGGGGCGCAGCTCGTCCATCGGGAAGGACATCACGTCGGTCGGGCCGGGGAGGTCCATCCACTGGAGGTGCAGCTGCTCCATCGCCTCGGCGTCCACGACGATCACGGACAGCTCGGAGAGCGGGTGGATGCGCATCCGGGCGACGGCGTAGCGGGCGACGTCGAGGATCGCCTGCTCGTCGATGTCCGTGCCGGACTCGTTGTTGACGTCGATCGACATGGGGGGTGTGACTTCTCGCTTCTGGTGGGTGCCGGCCGGCCGCGGGTGGGCGGCCGGCCGGCGGAACGGACCTAGCCGCCGTTGCGGCTGTCGTACTTCTCGTAGGCGTCGACGATACGGCCCACGAGCTTGTGGCGGACGACGTCCTGGCTGGTGAGGAGAGAGAAATGGACGTCGTCGACGCCCTCCAGGATCTCCCGGACCTGACGCAGCCCGCTCTTGGTGCTGCCCGGCAGGTCGACCTGGGTGACGTCACCCGTGATGACGATCTTCGAGTCGAAGCCGAGACGGGTGAGGAACATCTTCATCTGCTCGGGGCTGGTGTTCTGCGCCTCGTCGAGAATGATGAACGCGTCGTTCAAGGTGCGGCCCCGCATGTAGGCGAGCGGCGCGACCTCGATCGTCCCGGCGGCCATCAGGCGCGGGATGGAGTCGGGGTCGAGCATGTCGTGGAGCGCGTCGTGGAGCGGCCTCAGATACGGGTCGATCTTCTCGTAGAGGGTGCCGGGCAGGAAGCCGAGGCGTTCGCCGGCCTCGACGGCGGGGCGGGTCAGGATGATGCGGTTGACCTGCTTGGCCTGGAGCGCCTGGACCGCCTTCGCCATGGCGAGGTAGGTCTTGCCGGTGCCCGCGGGGCCGATGCCGAAGACGACGGTGTGCTTGTCGATGGCGTCGACGTAGCGCTTCTGGTTGAGCGTCTTGGGGCGGATGGTGCGGCCGCGGTTGGAGAGGATGTTCTGGGTGAGGACCTCGGCCGGGGTCTCGCCGCTGCCGTCGCCGTCCGCGCGCAGCATCGCGATGGAGCGTTCCACCGCGTCCTCGGTCATCGGCTGGCCGGTGCGGAGCACCAGCATCATCTCGTCGAAGAGGCGCTGGACGAGGGCGACTTCCTCGGCGTCGCCGACGGCGGTGACGTCGTTTCCGCGGACGTGGATGTCGGTGTCGGGGAATGCCTTCTCGATCACGCGAAGGAGCGCGTCTCCGGATCCCAGGACCGTCACCATGGGGTGCTTGGCCGGGACGGTGAACTGGGCGCTCGCCTGCTGGTGCCTGGGTGTCTGCGTCATGGTTCGGCGCTGTGGCCTGCTCAACCCCTGTCCTTTGCCGATAGCTGATGAGCGGTGCGTATGGCTCAGCTCCTACGGTCTCCAGAGTACGACGGGGCACCGACATCACCGAAAGACTTTACGAAGATCGAAGCGGTGGACGGGAACGGTCCCGCCCGCCGCCGTCCGCCGCCGCGGGCCTACGCCGGGCGCCGGAAGCCGATCGTGGGGACGGCGCGGGCCGGTGGGGTGCAGCGGCCCGGCGCGGGCAGGACGGCGTCGAGGAAGGCGTAGCGGTCGCGGAGCGCGTCGGTGGCCGGGGCGCGGTCGGCGCGGACCCGCTGCCACCAGGTGACGATCTCGGCCCAGCCGGGCGCCGCGAGGGAGCCGCCGAACTCCTGGACGGAGAGGGCGGCGGTCAGCCCGGCGAAGGCGAGCCGGTCGGCGAGCGGCCAGGCGGCGAGGGTGCCGGTGACGAAGCCCGCGACGAAGATGTCACCGGCGCCGGTCGGGTCCAGCGCCTCCACGGCGATGGCGGGCACCTCGGCGCTCTCGCCGGTCCGGCCGTCGACGGCGCAGGCGCCCTCGGAGCCCATGGTGACGACGGCGAGCGGCACCCGCTCGGCGAGCTTGCGGGCCGCGGCGCGCGGGTCGGAGGTGCGGGTGTAGCGCATCGCCTCCTCGGCGTTGGGCAGGAACGCCTCGCAGTGTTGGAGCCCGTCGAGGTCGGCCGGGTCCCAGCGGCCGGTGTCGTCCCAGCCGACGTCGGCGAAGATCCGGCTGCCGCGGGCGGCGGCGCAGCCCAGCCAGCCCTCGTGGCGGCCGGGCACCAGCGAGGCGACGCAGGCGCGGGACGGCGGCGGGCAGCCGGGGGCGTGGCCGCCGTCGAAGGCGGTCTCCGGCGGCGGCGCCTCGTGGCCGTGCGAGACCATCGTGCGTTCGCCCTCGTACGCCATGGAGACGGTGACGGGGGAATGCCAGCCGGGGATGGTGCGGGAGTAGGTGAGGTCGATGCCCTCGCCGTGGCTGAGGGCGTCCCAGCAGTACTCGCCGTACATGTCGTCGCCGAACGCGGCGGCGAGGGAGGTGCGCAGGCCGAGGCGGGCGAGGGCGGTGGCCATGTTGGCGACGCCGCCGGGGCTGGAGCCCATGCCGCGGGCCCAGGACTCGGTGCCGCGGACCGGCGCGGAGTCGAGGCCGGTGAGGATGATGTCGAGGAAGACGGTGCCGGTGAGGTAGACGTCGGTGGCCGGGTCGCCGTCGGCGCGGAGGGGGGCGAGCGGGTCGAGTACCGGCGTCGTGACGCCCGGCCGTACGGGGTGTTGCTGTGGTCGGGGTCCAGCGCTCACCGTGCTCGCCTCTCTCCCGCAGGTCCGGTCGCGGTGGTTCCGTCGCGTGCGTCCCCGTCCCGGCGGTGCCGACAGTGTGCCTGATGCCGGTGTACGTTCCGGCCCATGAGGCTCACGATTCTCGGTGGCGGCGGATTCCGGGTGCCGCTGGTGTACCGCGCGCTCCTGGACGATCCGGCGCGCGCAGTCGACGAACTGACCCTGTACGACACCGATCCGCGGCGGCTCGCGGTGATCGGGGACGTGCTGGCACGGCAGGCGCAGGGGCATCCGGCGCCGGTGCGGGTACGGCGGGCGGCGAGCCTGGACGAGGCGCTGACCGGCGCCGACTTCGTCTTCTCCGCGATCCGGGTGGGCGGCACCGCGGGCCGGGTGCGCGACGAGCGGATCCCGCTGGCCGAGGGCGTGCTGGGCCAGGAGACGGTGGGCGCCGGCGGGGTGCTCTACGGGCTGCGGACGATCCCGGTGGCGCTGCGGATCGCGGAGCGGGTGGCGGAGCTGGCGCCGCGCGCGTGGGTCATCAACTTCACCAATCCGGCGGGGATGGTGACGGAGGCGATGGCGGAGGTGCTGGGCGAGCGGGTCATCGGGATCTGCGATTCGCCGGTGGGTCTGGTGCGGCGGGCGGTGCGCGCGGCCGGCGCGCACGGCGGGGCGTTCGCGGCGGGCCGGGTGACGTACGACTACGTGGGGCTCAATCACCTCGGCTGGCTGCGGTCGTTGGCGCTGGACGGGCGGGAGCTGCTGCCGGGGCTGCTGGCCGATCCGGCGGCGCTGGGCTCGTTCGAGGAGGGGCGGCTGTTCGGCGCCGAGTGGCTGGCGGCGCTGGGCGCGCTGCCCAACGAGTACCTGCACTACTACTACTTCCGCCGGGAGACGCTGGCGTCGGTGCGGGCCGCGGACGAGACGCGCGGGGAGTTCCTCGACGGGCAGCAGGGCGGGTTCTTCGCGCGGGCGGCGGAGGCGAGCGGCCCGGAGAAGGCGTACGCGCTGTGGGAGTCCACCCGGCGCGAGCGCGAGGAGACGTACATGGCGGAGAGCCGGGAGGCCAGCGGCGGTTGGCAGCGCGACGCCTGCGATCTGGAGGGCGGCGGGTACGACCGGGTCGCGCTGGCGCTGATGCGGGCGCTCTCCCACAGCGCAAACAATGCAGACGGTGCGGGCAGCCGCCTGATCCTCAATGTGCGCAACGGTACGACGGTGCCGGAGCTGGCGCCGGACGCGATCGTGGAGACGGTGTGCGAGGTGGGCGCGGACGGGCCGGTGCCGCTGCCGTGCGCGCCGCTGCGGGCCGATCAATTGGGGCTGATGCTCCAGCTCAAGGCAGTGGAGCGGGCGACGGTCGAGGCGGCCGTGCGCAAGGACCGGCAGGCGGCGCTGCGGGCGATGGCGCTCCACCCGCTGGTGGACTCCCCGGCGGTGGCCGCCCGCATTCTGGAGCGGGCGGCCACGGAGGGGTGAGGGGCGGTCCCGGCGGTACGGGACCGCCTGCGGGGCGGGCGCGGGGCCCGGCGCGAGGCCCGGAGGCCAGGCGCGGGCCCGGACGGCGCGGGGCCCGGCGCCCCGTGCCCCCGGCCCGGCGCCAAGCGCGGGGCCCGGCGCGAGGCCGGGGCCCGCGCGCCCCCACGTGCCCCTCAGTGCCCCCTCTTGATCCACTCCTCCAGATGCGGTGCCTCGTCCCCGATCGTGGTGGTGTCGCCGTGACCGGTGCGGACGACGGTCGTCGCCGGGAGGGTCAGCAGCCGGTCGCGGATCGAGTCGATGATCGTCGGGAAGTGGGAGAACGACCGGCCGGTGGCGCCCGGGCCACCCTGGAAGAGGGTGTCGCCGGTGAAGACGGCGCCGAGCCCCGGTGCGTACAGGCTGACGGCGCCCGGTGCGTGGCCCGGGGTGTGCAGCACCGTCAGATCCTCCCCTGCGATGGTCAGGACCTGACCGTCGGCCAGCTCCCGGTCGGGCGGGGTGCCCGGGTGGGTCTGCCGCCACAGCGGCAGGTCGTCGGGGTGCAGATGGATCAGGGCACCCGTACGGGCCGCGAGGGCGGGGGCCGCGTCGATGTGGTCGTTGTGCGCGTGGGTGCAGATGATGGCGCGCAGGGTGCGGCCGCCGAGCGCTTCGAGGATGGCGTCGGCGTCGTGGGCGGCGTCGATGACCAGCGCCTCGTCGTCGTCCCCGACGATCCAGACGTTGTTGTCGACGTCCCAGGTGCCGCCGTCGAGGGAGAAGGTGCCGGAGGTGACGAGGTGGTCGATGCGCGCGGCCATCAGAGCGTCACCACCGAACGCAGCACATCGCCCTCGTGCATCCGCTCGAAGGCCCGCTCGACGCCGTCGATGCCGATGGTCTCGGTGACGAAGCCGCTCAGGTCGATCCGGCCCTGCTGGTGCAGGTCGATGAGCATCGGGAAGTCGCGGGACGGCAGGCAGTCGCCGTACCAGGAGGACTTGAGGGAGCCGCCGCGGCCGAAGACGTCCAGCAGCGGGAGTTCCAGCGTCATCTCGGGGGTGGGGACGCCGACGAGGACGACCGTTCCGGCCAGATCGCGGGCGTAGAACGCCTGCTGGTACGTCTCGGGGCGGCCGACCGCCTCGATGACGACATCCGCGCCGAAGCCGCCGGTCAGCTCGCGGATCGCCTCGACCGGGTCGATGGTGCGGGAGTTGACGGTGTGGGTGGCGCCCATGGTGCGGGCGGTCTCCAGCTTCCGGTCGTCGACATCCACCGCGATGATCTTCGCGGCGCCGGCCAGTCGGGCGCCGACCACCGCCGCGTCGCCCACACCGCCGCAGCCGATGACCGCGACGGTGTCACCGCGCCCGACGTTGCCGGTGTTGATGGCCGCACCGATACCGGCCATCACCCCGCAGCCCAGCAGCCCGGCGACGGCGGGCGAGACGGACGGGTCGACCTTGGTGCACTGCCCGGAGGCGACCAGCGTCTTGTCGGCGAAGGCCCCGATGCCCAGCGCGGGCGTCAGCTCCGTACCGTCCGTCAGGGTCATCTTCTGCTTCGCGTTGTGCGTGTCGAAGCAGTACTGCGGGCGACCGCGCAGACAGGCCCGGCACTGGCCGCACACCGCACGCCAGTTGAGGATGACGAAGTCGCCGGGCGCGACATCGGTGACGCCGTCGCCGACGGACTCCACGATCCCGGCGGCCTCGTGGCCGAGCAGGAACGGGAAGTCGTCGTTGATGCCGCCCTGCTTGTAGTGCAGGTCGGTGTGGCACACCCCGCACGCCTGGATCTGCACCACGGCCTCGCCGGGTCCGGGATCCGGCACCACGATGGTCTCCAGCCGGACCGGTTCGTTCTTCCCCGGCGCGATGACGCCGCGCACTTCCTGTGCCATGGGACAGCCCCTCTCAAAGATCACGTACGGGACCACTGTGGCGTACCGCCACCGAGCCGTGCCACACCGTACGCGGGGCGGGCGGCCGGCCGCAGGACCCGGGAGAGATTCCATGATCCGGCGTACGCGAACGGGCGGGCCGGTGCGCCCGGCCCCCGTCACCAGCGGGGCACGGCCGGGACGCGCCAGTCCGGGTCGGCGCGACGCATGGCGGCGGCGTCGTCGCGGGAGCGGAGCGCGCCGTCGTCGTCGAGCCAGCGGCGGTGCAGGGCGGCGAGCCGGTCCCGGTCGAGGGTGACGCCGAGGCCCGGCGCGTCACTCACCGCCAGGGCGCCGTCGTGGAAGGCGAGCCGTTCGGTGAGGATGTCCTCGGTCTGCCAGGGGTAGTGGGTGTCGCAGGCGTGGTCGAGGCGGGGGACGACCGCGGCGGCGTGCGTCATCGCGGCGAGGCTGATGCCCAGATGGGTGTTGGAGTGCATGGACAGGCCGACGCCGAACGTGGCGCAGAGCGCCGCGAGTTCGCAGGTGGCGCGCAGTCCGCCCCAGTAGTGGTGGTCGGAGAGGACGACCTGCACGGCACCCCGGGTGAACGCCTCGGGGATCTCCTCGAACGTCGTCACACACATGTTGGTGGCGAGCGGCAGCGGCGCGGCGCTTCCGGCCCGCAGCGCGGCGGCGATCTCGGCCATCGGGCCGGTCCCGGCCGCCGGGTCCTCCAGGTACTCCAGGGTGTCGCCGAGTGCGGCGGCGACGCGCAGCGAGGTGGCGACGGACCAGGCGCCGTTGGGGTCGAGCCGCAGCGGCTTGCCGGGGAAGGCGGCGGCGAGGGCGCGGACGGCGGCGATCTCCTCGTCGGACGGGAAGACACCGCCCTTGAGCTTGAACGAGCCGAAGCCGTGCGCGTCGGCGAGGCGGCGGGCCTGGGCGACGATGCCCGCCGGGTCGAGGGCCGCGCCCCAGTCGTCGGTCTCGCCGCGGCCCCCCGGGTGCGCGGCCCAGCGGTAGAAGAGGTAGGCGCTGTAGTCGACGCGGTCGCGGACCTTGCCGCCGAGCAGCGCATGGACGGGCAGCCCCGCCGTCTTCCCCCAGGCGTCCAGGCAGGCCACCTCGACGGCGGAGACGACGGAGCGGCGGAGCTTGTCGGCGGTGCGCACGCCGCGCAGCCCGGCGGCGTCGACGGCGCCGGTCCCGGTGGCGTCCGGGGAGTCGCCGCAGACGCGGGCGGCGAGCGCGGGCAGGGCGTTCAGATCGGTGACCCGGTGGCCGGGCAGGGCGTCGGCCAGCGGCCGGGCCAGATCGAGGTAGGCGGTGTCGCCGTACGTCTCGCCGACGCCGGTGACGCCGCCTGCGGTGACCACCTCGACGATCAGGCGCGGCGTGTACGGCTGGTGGACTCCCTGGGTGTTCAGCAGCGGCGGGTCGGCGACCAGGATCGGGGTGAGCCGGACCTCGGTGACGGTGAGGTCGTGAGCACGGGTGGCGGCCAAGGGACGCACTCCTGTCTCCAGAGGGACGCCGCCGGGCGACGGCGCCACGCAGATCCGTACCTGCATGTCCGCGGAGGCATCTCCGCGTCTACATGTCCGCGTATGTGGACGGCGTCCACGGACGGGAAGGGAGGTTAGGAGGACGGCGCGGGAGCGTCAACGGGGCGTCCGGGGCGCGGAGTCGAGCGGCGCGCGCCCCCGCGCCGTCCTCCTAACC
>NZ_VKJP01000225.1 GCF_007280575.1 Streptomyces benahoarensis | reverse complement strand
GGCTGCCCCTGGGGACCGGCCTCCGGCGGGTGGGGGCTTCCCCTTAGGGCCCGGCCCGCCTCACTCCGACTCCGCCACCCTGTACCCCGCGCCGCGCAGCGCCGCCGTCACCTCGGCGCAGTGTTCGGGGCCGGAGGTCTCCAGGTGCAGTTCCACCTCGACCTCGGTGAGGCCGAGGCGCGGGCCGGTGCGGACGTGGCCGACGTCGAGGACGTTGGCGTCCACCTCCGTCAGGACGCCGAGCAGCGTGGCGAGCGCCCCGGGGCGGTCGGTCAGCCGCAGCCGCAGCGAGAGGTAGCGGCCGGACGCGGCCATGCCGTGGCGCAGGATCCGCTGCATCAGCAGCGGGTCGACGTTGCCGCCCGACAGCACCGCGACGACCGGCCCCTCGAACGCCCCCGGCTCCGCCAGCAGCGCGGCCACCGGGCTCGCCCCGGCGGGCTCCACCACCAGCTTCGCCCGCTCCAGGCAGATCAGCAGCGCCCCGGCCAGCGCGTCCTCGGAGACCGTACGGACCTCGTCCACCAGCTCCTCGACGATCCGGAACGGGACGTCGCCGGGCCGCCCGACCTTGATGCCGTCGGCCATGGTGGACAGCCCCTCGACCGCCACCGGGTGCCCGGCCGCCAGCGACGGCGGGTAGCAGGCCGCGCCCGCCGCCTGGACGCCGATGACCTTGACGTCCGGCCGCAGCTCCTTGACCGCGACGGCCACCCCGGCGGCCAGCCCGCCGCCGCCGACGCCGACCACGATGGTGCGCACCTCGGGGCACTGCTCCAGGATCTCCAGCCCGACGGTGCCCTGACCGGCGATGATGTCCCGGTGGTCGAAGGGGTGGAGGAAGACCGCGCCGGTGCGGTGCGCGTACTCCTGGGCGGCGGCCAGCGTCTCGTCGACCACCTGGCCGTGCAGTCGTACCTCGGCGCCGTAGTCGCGGGTCGCGGCGACCTTCGGCAGCGGGGCGCCGACCGGCATGAACACCGTCGACCGCACCCCGAGCAGCGAGGCCGCCAGCGCCACGCCCTGCGCGTGGTTCCCGGCGCTCGCCGCCACCACCCCGGCCGCCCGCTCCGCCGCCGTCAGCCCAGCGATCCGGACGTACGCGCCGCGGATCTTGAAGGAGCCGGTGCGCTGGAGGTTCTCGCACTTGAGGTGGACCGGCGCCCCGACCAGCCCGGAGAGGTACCGGCTGCTCTCCAGGGCGGTGGCCCGGGCGACGCCGGAGAGCAGTTTGTGGGCCGCGCGGATGTCCTCGACGGTGAGCGGGGCCGCGTCCCCTACGGGGCGCGCGGGGTGCGAAGGCGGCGTGTGGTCGGGCATGACGCCAGTCTGGCAGTCCGGCGGCCACCGGGTCTTTTCCGGCCAAGGTGCGGACAGGGCGGGGAAACGGGGCCGGGACGGAGCGGGCTCGCCCCGGGGTGCAGCGGCCTCACCTTCGGGTGCAGCGAACCGCCGGGCCTCGTACGAAGGCGTACGTCAGGGCTGCCGGGGCCCGCGTCGGGGCGTACGTCAGGGTGGGCGTCGGGGCGTACGTCAGGGGCGCCCGGTGAGTGGCCGCACGCCCTTATGGGTCGGGCCGGGCACGGGCCGTCGGGCCTTCGGCGGACGGGCTCCGGCCACTTCCGCGTAACCTTGTCACCCGGTCCCTAAGCCCCCCATGAAGCGAGCACCCGGCCATGCCCACCTCTTCGGACATGACGACCCCCACCGATCCCGCCGTTCTGGACGCGCTGCAGCACCAAGTGGCCGTGTTCGCCCGCCGCGCCGAACAGAGCCGCCTCGGCGGGGTCGGCCAGGCGCGCAACTCCATGGACCGCGCCGCGTATCTGCTGCTCAACCGCCTGGACCAGGAAGGCCCGATGGGCGTCAAGGCGCTCGCCGCCGGGATGGGGATCGACTCCTCGACCGTCACCCGGCAGGTCGCGCCGCTGGTCGAGTCCGGGCTGGTCAACCGCGCCACGCACCCCGAGGACGGCCGGGCGGTCGTCCTTCAGCTCTCCGAACGGGGCCGCACCCGCCTCGGCGAGGTACGGGCCTCGCGCCGCGCGCTGATGGAGATGGTCACCGATGAGTGGACGGAGGAGGAACGCGCCGTCTTCTGCACGCTGTTGACCCGTTTCAACATCTCCCTCGCCGCCATCACCGCGACGATGCCCCCGGCGGGCGCGGCCTCCTGAGCCGACTGGGGCCTGCCCGGGGCGCGCCGAAACCGATGCGCCCCGGGTGCGGGGCCCGTACGGCCTCCCCTTACGGGGAGACCGCCCGCCCCGGGGTGCGGTGCGGCCGTGACCGCACCGCACCGGGTGCTCAGCCCAGCGCCTGGGTGAGGTCGGCGAGCAGGTCGTCGATCGACTCGATGCCGACGGAGAGACGGACCAGGTCGGCGGGGACCTCCAGCGCGGAACCGGCCGTCGAGGCGTGCGTCATCCGGCCCGGGTGCTCGATGAGCGACTCCACGCCGCCCAGGGACTCCCCGAGGGTGAACAGCTTCGCGCGGTCGCAGACGTCGACCGCGGCCTGCTCGCCCCCGGCGACGCGGAACGACACCATGCCGCCGAAGGACCGCATCTGCTTGGCGGCGACCTCGTGCCCCGGGTGCTGCGGCAGCCCCGGGTAGTAGACCTGCGTCACCTTGGGGTGCGCGGTCAGCAGCTCCGCCACCCGGGTGGCGTTGGCACTGTGCCGGTCCATCCGGATGGCGAGGGTCTTGATGCCGCGCATCACCAGCCACGCGTCGAACGGCCCGGCCACCGCGCCCATCGCGTTCTGGTGGTAGGCCAGCTCCTCCCCGAGGGCGTCGTCGCCCACCACGAGGGCGCCGCCGACCACGTCGGAGTGACCGCCCATGTACTTGGTCGTGGAGTAGACGACGACGTCCGCGCCGAGCGCCAGCGGCTGCTGGAGGTACGGGCTGGCGAAGGTGTTGTCGACGACGAGGCGGGCCCCGGCCTCCCGGGCGATACCCGCGAGCGCCGCGATGTCGCTGATGCCGAGCAGCGGGTTGCTGGGCGTCTCCACCCAGATCGCCTTCGTACGGGGACGCAGCTCGGCGCGCACCGCCTCCGGGTCGGAGGTGTCGGCGACGGACCATTCCACACCCCAGCGCTCCGCGACCTTGGCGAACAGCCGGAAGGTGCCGCCGTAGGCATCATTGGGGATGACGACGTGGTCGCCGGGGGTCAGCAGCGTCCGCAGCAGGCAGTCCTCGGCGGCGAGGCCGGAGGCGAAGGCCAGTCCGCGGCGGCCGCCGTCGAGGGCGGCGAGGTTCTCCTCCAGGGCGGTACGGGTCGGGTTGGCGCTGCGGCTGTACTCGTAGCCGCCGCGCAGCCCACCGACCCCGTCCTGCTTGTAGGTGGACACCTGGTAGATGGGCGTCACCACCGCGCCGGTCGCCTCGTCGGGCTCCTGACCTGCGTGGATGGCGAGGGTTTCGAAGTGCTGATGGCGCTGGTCGCGCTGTTCGCTCATGGACAGCGAGGGTAGTCGCCTCCGGGCGGGCCGATCCCCGGAACTTTCTGGTTCGCTGGGGAGTGGATAGAGCAGGACGTGCACACACCGCGCGTCCCGCCGCTCCGCCCCACCTGCCTCCGACCGGGACACGCCTCATGGACGCTCTGCTCGTACTCTTCGCCGCCGCCGCGTTCGGCGGTGTCGTCCTCCTGCCCTGGCTGCGGCGCCGCCGGGCCGCGCAGCAGTTCCGGCTGCAGGGCCCGCCGCAGGTCTCCGACCCGGTGGCGGGCTACGGCTTCGTCCCGCTCGACGCACTCGACGTCCGCCTGCCGGGCCCCGACGAGGAGCTGGAGCACGCCCTCGCGGAGATCCGGCGCACCCACGACTGGCGCCCGGCGGCGGCGCTGCTGCGGGCCACCCCCGAGGACGACGAGCGGCGCTGGCAGCGCGTCCAGACGCTGGCCGGGGCCGCCGCCTTCGACCTGGCCCGGGAGCAGGACGATCCGGACGCCGCATCCGGTGCGCCGCGCAGCGGCGGGGTGTGGCTGCGGCGCTGGCGGCTGGAGGCGCCCAAGGACGCCGGGGGCGCGCAGACGCACGCCCAGTTCCTCGTCCTCCAGGCGCTGCGCGACCCGGGTTCGGAGGACTTCCGGATGATCCTGGAGGAGGCCCGGACGGTCTGCGGCGAGGCGGCCCTGCTGGCCCCGGGCAGCCCGGTCCCGTACGTCATCGAGCTGGCCGTCGCCCGAGGGCTGCACGACCGCCCCGCCGACTACGCCGAGCTGTGGGAGAAGGTGGCCCGCCGCGCACCGCACCACATGGGCGCGCACCTCGCGGCGCTCCCCTACTGGTCGCAGAAGTGGCACGGCTCGCGCGAGGAGGCGGAGGCATTCGCCGAGCGCGCCGCCTCCGGCGCACCGACGGGCACCCTCCTCCCGGCGCTGCCCCTCTTCGCCGTCTACGAACACCTCCCCGAGGCCAACATGGTCCGCGGCCTCTACCGGAGCGCGGTCATCGAGCGGGCCATCGAGGGCGCCCACTACGCCCTCCGCGAGGCCCCGGCGGACCACCCCATGGCCCCGCACGTCCGCCACCTCCTGATCTGGTTCCTCGTCCGCGCCGAACGGTACGGCGAGGCCCTTGAGCAGCTGCGCGAGGTCGACGGCCACGTCGGCGCCGTCCCATGGTCGTACGGTCACAGCCCGGCGGCGGAGTACGCGGCCTATCGCGCGCTGGCGGTCGCGGGATGGGAGCGCAGCGGGGGGACGGCGACGGGCGGCATACGGCCGGAGTGAGGGGCGGCCGGGGCGGTGCGGGCCTCGGGGTGAGCGGTCCCTCCGGTGGGATGGTGCGGCGCGGGCCGGGCGGAAGCGGTCGCTCCGGGGGCCAGGGGGCTTCGACGCTGCGCTCTGGGCGCGTCGGGGGCCTTCCACGGCCTGTGGCTCCGGTGCGGGACACGGCGGGGCTCCCCGTGGGTGGCCGCCACCCCGAACGTGACCGGGTCACCGGTGGGGGGCCTCCGCCGGAATGTCACCGCCCCGCCCGGCGTTGCAGCTGACGCCATCGTCCCCACGGCAGGCGGCCGCCTGCCACCACCGCCGTCGTCCCCGGAGCCTGATCGCGATGCTCTTCTCCCGCTTCAAGAACCACCTCCCGACCCCCGAGGAAGCCCTCAAGGGCCGCCCGGAGCGGGACTTCACCGTCCCCGCCCGGCACACCGTTCTCGGCACCTCCCTGCTCGGCCCGTACCCGGAGGGCACCGAGATCGCCGACTTCGGCCTCGGCTGCTTCTGGGGCGCCGAGCGGAAGTTCTGGCAGACCGAGGGTGTCCACACGACCCTCGTCGGCTACCAGGGCGGCCACACCCCGAACCCCACCTACGAAGAGGTCTGCAGCGGCCACACCGGCCACACCGAGGCCGTCCGCGTCGTCTACGACCCCACCGTCGTCCCGTACACCGCACTCCTGAAGCTCTTCTGGGAGTCCCACAACCCGACCCAGGGCTTCCGCCAGGGCAACGATGTCGGCACCCAGTACCGCTCCGCCCTCTACACCCACTCCCCCGCCCAGCACCAGGCCGCCGAAGCCTCCCGCGACGCCTACACCCAGGTCCTGCGCTCCCGCGGCTACGGCTCCATCACCACCGAAATCCTGCCCGCCACCGACCTCCCGTTCTACCCGGCCGAGGGGTACCACCAGCAGTACCTCGACAAGAACCCGGCGGGGTACTGCGGGATCGGCGGGACGGGGGTGAGCTGCCCGGTGGGGGTGACCGAGTTCGACGGCTGAACCCCAAGCGCGGGGTTTACCGCCCGGGGAACGGGCGCGGCTCGCGGGACGCGTCTGCTTGTCTCCCCGGGCCGCGATCCCGACGACGGCTCGTCAGCGCCTTCGACCGGAGAGCAGCCCCGACCGGAACCGATACCGGCCCACTGCGTGATCAGGAGCTACCCTTCAAGAAAAATCGCATCGAACTGAGGCCGAACGCAGGCGAGTTGACGGGTAGTGCCCGAAGGGGCGGATCCTGATCTCCGTCGTCTGGACCGGAAGCCTCAGGCGAACGGGGGACGAGATGGCAGCAACCAGCCGGATGAGCCTGGTGGTGTCCGGTGAGACCGACGTGGACCAGGAGGAACTGGCCCAGCTCACCGCGCAGCTGAGGCGCCGGATCCTCGAACTCGACGTCGACGACGTACGGACCGCCCGGTCCGACGAGGGCATGCCTGAGGGCGCCAAGACCGGCGAGCTCATGGCGGTCGGTACCCTCGCGGTGGGGCTCGCGCCAACGGTGCTGCGGCCCGTACTGCGCCTGGTGGAGACCTGGATGCAAAGCCGCCCCGTCCGCACGGTCAAGGTCGACGTGGACGGCCGCGTGCTGGAGCTGGGCCATGCGTCCCCGGAACAGCAACAGCGGTTGGTCGAGGCGTTCTTGGCGACGGAGATCCAGACCACGGCCGATGCGCCCTCCACGCAAGGCGGCGGAGAACCCCCCGCCGCCCAGGAGTAGCCGGAGCAGGCTCTCCATGACCGATTCCATGGGGCCAGGCCGCAGGCACGCCCTCCTCATCGCGACGGGCACGTACGACGACCGCACCCTCAGCACGCTCCGCTCACCGGAGCAGGACTGCGCGGGCCTCGCCGACGTCCTCACCGACCCGCGCATCGGTGCCTTCCGCGCCGAGCAGGTGAGGGATGCGCCGGCCCATCAAGCGATGCGCGCCGTCGAACGCTTCTTCCTGAACCGGAGCCGCGACGACCTACTCCTCCTCCATGTGTCGTGCCATGGCATCAAGGACGACGACGGCCACCTCTACTTCGCCGCTCGCGACACGGACCGCGACCTGCCCGCGTCCACGGCGATCCCGGCCGCCTTCCTCCGCGACCGTATGGACCGCTGCCGGGCCCGCACGATCGTCGTCCTCCTCGACTGCTGCTACAGCGGAGCCTTCCTGCCCGGTGCGAAGGGCGACGGCCGGATCCACGTCCGCGACGAACTCGGTGGTCACGGCCGGGCCGTACTGACCGCGACCAACCGGACCGAGTACGCCTGGGAGGGGAAGAGCATCGAGTCGGCGGCCCCTCAGCCGTCCCGTTTCACGGGTGCGCTGATCGAGGGCCTGCGCACGGGCGCGGCCGACCTGAACGGGGACGGCCGGATCACCGTCACCGAGCTGTACGACTATGTGTATGAGTCCCTGCACCGGGACGGGGCGAAGCAGCACCCACGGATGTGGGCGGACCTGGAGTACCACGTCACCATCGCCCGGGCGGTGGGAGAACCGGTCCGAGGCGGTCCGGGCGCCCCGTCCCCGGGCCCGCCGCCGCAAGAGACGGCAGACCTGAGCGAGAAGACCACCGGTGAGCTCTCCGGGGCTGCGAAGGCCCCCCTGCCCTACACACCTGTCATGCGCGGCCAGGACTCCCTGGTCCAGCAGGAAATCACTGTGGAGGAGGCGGCGCTGGGGACGGTGAAGGAACTCACCATTGATACGGCGGTGGTGTGTTCAAGCTGCTCGGGGTCGGGCTGGGCCGCGGTGGCGCCGCGCTGCGAAGCGTGCCAGGGCCGCGGCGAGAAGGCTAAGACCAGGCGCGGCACTCCCGGCGGAAGCGCCGATGCGCGTGCCTGCCCCACGTGTCGGGGCCGGGGCAGCGTCGCGCCTCCCTGCCACCAGTGCGACGGCAACGGCCGGGTGCCCGCCCGCCGCACGCTCACGGTCAAGATTCCGGCGGGCGTCGATCACGGGACCCGGATACAGTTCGCCAGCGAGGGAGAGGTGGGCCCCGGCGGCGGCGAGCCCGGGGATCTCTACCTAGAGCTTGTGGAGCTGCCGCACCCGGTCTTCGAGCGCGTGGGGGACGACCTGCATTGCACCTTGACCATCCCTCAGGCCGCGGCGACCACGGGCGACACGGTGCGGTTGGACACGCTCGACGGTACGAAGACGGTCCGTATCCCCCGGGGCACCCGCCATGGCCAGACCCTGCGGCTCGCCGGGCTCGGCGCCACCCATCTCCGCGCCGGCGGCCGGGGGGACATCCTGATCCACATCGAGGTATCCGACTGACCGCGCCTACGTGGGCTGTCGCATCGACCGCACCCCGCCGGGACGCCCCGGTCACACGGGCCGGCCCCGCCCCCACAGCTCCTCCGCATGCTCGGCGAAGCGGTCGAACATTCCCCCGTCCCCCTGGCGACGGAAGTGCAGCAGCGGCGAATCATGGCCCACCAGCCGCGCCAGGTGGGGTGTGACCAACGCGTCGCCGTCGAAGCGGAAGACGGACAGCGACACATGGTTCATGGCGTCCGCGGCGGCGGAGAACCGCGCCTCGACGCCCGGATTGCGCTCACGCTCGTCAGCGTCGCCGCCGGGTTCGCCGTACTGGCGTTGACCGTACGAGAGTTGGCGACCCTCTGTGTGGTGTTCTGCCTGGTGGGGGCGGCGAGCCTGGTGGGTGCCGCGCTGGCTCCTCGCCTCATACGGAAGGGGTATGACGAGAGTCTGCGCCTCGTGGAGTGCTACCGGCGGCAGCAGGCGGCCCGGTTCGCGGTGCCGCCGCCCTTTCCGGCTTTCGGTTCGCCTGGCGGGTGGACGGGGGAATGAGGCGGAATGCACAGCTCCGGACGGGTGCACCGCCGTCCTGTACGCCTGCCCCGAAGGAACGCCCGTAAAGGGCTGGGTCCACTGTCAGTGCCGGGTGATACGAAGCGGGGATGCCTCAGACGCCTGCCTTCGACGACCTGCTCGCCTTGATCCAGGACCGCTCTGCCGCCCTGCGTGACAGCGTCGCGGGCTGCCCCGATCTGGATGTCCGCGTCCCCAGCTGCCCCGACTGGTCGCTCCGCGACCTCGTCGCGCACCTGACGAAGGTGCACCGGTTCTGGGCGGCGGCGGTCACGAACGGCCCCAGCGGAAAGCCCCCGACCGTCGCACCGGCCGACGACACGCTGACAGCCGGCCTGCTGGCCCGTTCGGCCGCGGCCACCGGGGAGCTGGTCGCGGCCCTGCGCGCCGCTGGACCCGCGGTGAGCTGCTGGACCTGGTGGGGTGAGTCCGACGTGCCGACGACGAGCGGTGCCGTGGCCCGGCATCAGGTCCGGGAGGCCGCTGTCCATGCCTTCGACGCCCAAACGGCCACCGGAACTCCCCGGCCCGTACCTGCGGTTGTCGCACTCGACGGCATCGCCGAGTTCTTCGGCGTCAGCCACGGCACCGCCGGGCCTTGGCCGCATGAGCCCGCCCGGGTCGGTCTGCACGCCGCCGAGGGCGAGTCGTGGCTGATCGATCTGACGGCGTCGGGCTCAGACGTCATCGACGGCCGCCAGGACACCGCCGCCGATCTGTACGGATCGGCGAGCGACCTGTTGCTCACGCTGCACGGCCGCCTCCCCCTGGACAGCCTGCGGAGCGAGGGGGATCGCACCACCCTGGAGAACCTCCTGAGCTGGCCCGACCTGGGCTGACTCCCGGTCCGGGAAACTCACTGCGGGCGGGGTTCCGCGCCGCCGTCCCCCGCCCCCGCGCGGCGCCCCCTCACC
>NZ_VKJP01000224.1 GCF_007280575.1 Streptomyces benahoarensis | reverse complement strand
GCGCGGGCCAGGACGGCCGGGGGCGCGGGGCGCGACTCCGCACGCCGGGCGGCCAGGGACGCGGGCCAGGACGGCCGGGGGCGCGGGCTCGGCCCCCGCGCGCCGGGGCCGGGCGGCAGCCCGCCGGGCCCCGACGCGTTCCCGACCGGCTGCCAGCACTCGTTCGATCCGTGGGAGGAGGGCACACTGAGGTGATCGGTCCGTTCGACGTACGGAGTGTCCCCATGGCCGTGCCACGGCCGGAGCCGCCGGCGCCGATGAATGGCGTCGTCGCGGTCGTGATCGACGAGAACGGCCTGGTCACGCACTGGACGCGGTCCGCCGCGCAGCTGCTGGGCCATGAGCCGGACGCGGTGCTCGGCACGCCCGCCCGCGCGCTGGTCATGCCGCGGTCCGCGTGGCCCGTCCCCCGTACGGGCGAACCCTCCGGCGCCCCCGGCGGCCGCGTCCTCCCACTGCGCCACCGCGACGGGCACGCCGTCCCCGTCTGGGTGCGGCTGCTGCCGCTGGCCGGGGCGGGGGTGCTCGCCCTGGGGCTGCCCGCGGCGGCGCTCGCGGCGTGGAGCGACGAGACGGCGGTGGGCCGGGCGCTGCTCTCCCAGGACCTGTGGCAGCTGGCCGTGCACGGCCTGGACCTGCGCATCCGGCAGGCCAGCCCGGCGGTCGGCCGGGCCGGGCGGCTGACCTCCGACGGCCACGACCCGCTGTGCGCGATGCCGGGCCTGGAGGGCGGCCGGACCGGCGCGGAGCTGCTGCGGCACGTGATGGAGAGCGGCGAGCCGGTGGTGGACGCGTCGGGGGTGCTGCGCGCCGAGACGCCCGGGCGCCACGACCTGGTGTACTCGCTGACCGCGGCGCCGCTGCACGACCTGTGGGGCCGCACCAACGGCACGCTGACCTCGCTCGTCGACATCACCGAGCGGTACCGCTCCGCGCGCCGCCTCGACCTCGTCTACCGGGCGACGCGGTCCCTCAGCGGCAGCCTGGAGGTGGAGCGCACCGCGCAGGATCTCGTCGATCTGCTGGTGCCGTCGATGGGCGATCTGGCGTCGGTGGAGATCGCCGAGGCGACGCTGCGCGGTGGCGAGCCGCCGCGCAGCGTGGAGGGCGTGCACGGCGACTTCCGGCGGCTGGCCGTCAAGCACGCGCACGGCCCGTGGCCGGCGGGGCTGCTGCAGGCGGGCGAGCTGCTGCCGGACATCCCCGACCGGCCGGGCTTCCGCGATCTGGAGCAGGGCCATGTGCTCGTCGTCAACGAACCGGACACCTATGCGGCGTTCCTCGGCGACGATCCGGCGGCGGCGCGGATGGTGCCGGAGGGGCTGCGCGCGTCGATCGGGGCGGCGCTGGTCGCGCGCGGCCTGGTGCTCGGCTACGTGCAGGTCTACCGCGCCCGGCAGCGCGCGCCGTTCGACGGGCAGGACGCCAAGCTGCTCCAGGAGGTCGTCACCCGCGTCGCGCTCGGCATGGACAACGCCCGCCGCTACACCCGCGAGCACCGGATGGCGGTGATGCTCCAGAACAGCCTGCTGCCGCCGGTGTCGCGCTCCACGGCGGCGGCGGAGACCGCGGGGATCTACCTCTCGGCGGAGGGCGACGCCGGGGTGGGCGGCGACTGGTTCGACGCGGTACCGCTGTCGTCACTGCGGACCGCGCTGGTCGTCGGCGACGTCATCGGCCACGGGCTGGGCGCGACCGCCACCATGGCGCGGCTGCGCACCGCCGTGCAGACCCTCTCCGACCTCGATCTGGGCCCGGACGAGCTGCTGACCCGGCTGGACGACCTGGTGCACCGGATGGCGGAGGAGGCCGAGCACCCGGACACGATGGGCGCGTCGTGCCTGTACGCGGTGTACGACCCGGTGGACCGCCGGTGCCAGGTGGCGAGCGCCGGGCATCTGCGGCCCGCGGTGGTACATCCGGACGGTACGGCCCGGTTCATCGAGGTGGCGCCGGGCCCCGGGCTGGGCGTCGGCGGGATGCCGTTCGAGGTGACGGAGGTGGAGATCCCGCCGGGCAGTGTGCTGGCGCTGTACACCAACGGGCTGATCGAGGCGGAGCGCCGGGGCACGTCCGCGTCGCACGAGGAGGCGGAGGCGACGGTGCTGCGGCGGCTGGCCGGGGCGGCGGGCCCCGAGCGGTCGCTGGACGCCATCGGGGAGGAGCTGGTGGCCCCGGTCCGGTCGGCGCCGCACCGGCCGGACGACATCACGGTGCTGCTGGCCCGCACCCGCGCGATCCCGGCGACCTCGCTGGCCGCCTGGCAGTTCCCCGCCCGGCCCACGGCGGTGGCGCTCGCCCGGGGGCTGGCCACCGAGCAGTTGCAGGAGTGGGGCCTGGACGCGCTGGTGTTCAGCACCGAACTGGTCATCAGCGAACTGGTCACCAACGCGCTGCGGTACGCGCGCGGCCCGATCGGCGTCCGGCTGGTCCGCGACCAGGTCCTGGTCTGCGAGGTCACCGACTCGTCCAACAGCCAGCCGCGGCTCCGCCAGGCCCGCGAAACCGACGAGGGCGGCCGCGGCCTCTTCCTCGTCGCCCAGCTCACCACCCGCTGGGGCAGCCGCTACGGCGCGACCGGCAAGACGGTGTGGACGGAGCAGGCGCTCGAAGGGGCGGAGGGGTGACCGGGCGCGTGTCCGAGGTGACCGAAGAGGTCGGTGGCTATGGCGTGCTGCGCTGGCGAGGCGTCGACCGCATCGACGCGGGCGATACGCTTGACCTGGCGTGGCCGGCTCACAGTTCGCACTCTCGGCACGAAGCGCGCTGGCCAACACCAAGACCCTTTTGGCGGGACTCCGTTGCCGACCGATCCGCGAGACGATCGCGGACACCTGGACCTGGTTGAGTGCTGGCGGGCACCCTGTCGCCCACCCTCGGTGAGCATTCGCCGGACCCGCGTCGCGCCAACCGGGGGCCCGGCGATCACCTTCCGGCGACGCCTCCCAGATCAGGGACAGCCGCGTACACAGGTACGGCGACTGGGACGAAGCTGCAACCTGAGGTGGGAAAGGGCTCACTCATCCGGCTCTGAGCAGCCGCACTCATACGCGTGTCATGCCGCAGGCCTCTGCAGCCAGTCCGCCTCAGTGGTCCAGAACATGGCGCGCGCGCCGAGGTAGTCGTGAGCGAAGTCCGTGAATCGCTCGCGGGTGTACGGCTTACCGGTCTTGGGGTCCTTGGCGTTGATGTCGGGTTCCTGGACGGCCATGGCGACGAGAGGAAGCGAATCCTTGTATTCATGGAGGAACTTGTAGGAGTTCTCCATCTGGTACTTCCGGTCCGGCAGGGTGTCCGGTCCGCCGATGCCGATCTTCTTGTCCCGGGCGAGGTCGAACATCTCCTTCATACGCTTGTGGTCGTCGTCGTCCGGCAGGAAGTTGATGTACTGGATGAACTGTGTCTTGGTGAAGACCCTCTTGCCATAGCGCATGTTGTCGATCTCGGCATCGATGTAGGACTTCGAGGTGTACTTGGTCTGATCCTTCTTGGTGTCCACCTCGACCGCGGTCTCCGGAAGGTTCACCCCGGCGAGCTTGCCGTCGAACTTCTCCGCCATCGCCTTCAGCATGGCCTGGAAGTCTGCTCGCACCTCTTTGTTCCACTGCGCGACCAAGGCCCCATGGGTGGTGGGGTTGTCAGGGTTCTCATCGACCGTCGGCGCGACCCCGCCCTTGTCCTTCACGTATTGGGGAACGTTGGCGTCCTTCATGTCTACGTCGAAGAACCGGTCCTGAACCTGGACGAACAGCTTCTTGTGATGTTCCTGGAGATACTTCAAGGCATTGTCGAGCCGCGACCACTTGTACTCCCCCTTCCGCCCCTCAAGGGCCTTCCAGGGCACCACCACCTGCACGCCACCGATGTCTGTACGGTCGATCATGGCCTTGACCTTCGGGTTCTCGCCGGACGTGGCCTCCTCGAAGGTGCCGAGCGGCATGTACAGATTGTCCGTCACCTTGCTGTGGGACACCGAGGCGGCGGCCTTGCCGGGGGTGGGAGCCGCGGCGGCGGCCCCGGCCGGGGCCGTCAGGGCAACGGCCGTGAGGGCCCCGGCCGCGAGGACAACAGATCCGACTGCACTACGTTGCGTCATCATGAACAAGACGCTATGAGAACGTTCTTAGTGAAATCTAAGAGCGTCTGCCAACGGGTGTGGGCACCTTCGGCTCCACGCCGGGCAGCGGCTTCGTTCGCCTGCCCGAAACCGGAGTTGGCGCCGGTGATCAGCCAGACCTTGCCGGTTGCGGAGCGGGTGGGGGTGGCGGCGGGGGCAGAAGCGCCTGGTCGTCCTCGGCCGGTAACGCGCCCAGGCCCGCGGCGAGCTGTCGTACGAGGACGATGCCGAGGCGGCGGCCCACCACGCGGACCTGATCTTCGATGTGATCGCCGGTGCCGTGGTGCACCGGAGGCTGGTCAGCGCCGAGCCGGTGGACGCCGAGTGGGCGCGCAGCTTCACCTCTCTGCTGCTGCTCGGGCTGGCCGGGGCTCAGACCTGATAGCGCCCCGGCGCGAAGAGGTGGAGGTTCTTCTCCACCCAGGCGGAGGTCCGCTCCAGGCCCTGCTCCAGGGGGACTTCGGGCCGCCAGCCCGCCCACTCGCGGGCCCGGGTGTTGTCGGACAGCAGCCGCTGGACCTCGCTGCCGGAGGGCCGCAGCCGCGCCGGGTCCACCACCACCTCCGCGTCCCGGCCGGACGCGGCGATCAGGGCTTTCGCCAGGTCCCCGACCGAAATCTCCCGGCCGGTGCCGAGGTTGACGCTCTCGCCCAGGGCCCGGTCGCAGTCGGCCAGCGTCAGGAATCCGGCCGCGGTGTCGGTGACGTACGTGAAGTCCCGGGTGGGGGTCAGTGAGCCGAGGCGGATCTCCCGTGCGCCCGCGTGCAGTTGGGCCAGGATCGTGGGGATCACCGCTCGGGCGGACTGGCGCGGGCCGTAGGTGTTGAACGGGCGGACGACGGTCACCGGAAGCTCGAAGGCGTGCCAGTGCGAGAGCGCCATCATGTCGGCGCCGATCTTCGAGGCTGAGTATGGAGACTGCGGCTGGAGCGGGTGACTCTCGCTGATCGGGGCGGTCAGCGCGCTCCCGTACACCTCGCTGGTGGAGGTGTGCAGCAGGCGGCGCACCGAGTGGCGGCGGCACGCCTCGGCGATGTTCTCGGTGCCGACGACGTTCGTGCGGACGTACGCGGCCGGCGCGTCGTAGCTGTACGGGATGCCGATGAGCGCAGCGAGGTGGAAGACCGTGTCGCAGCCCGCGACCGCGTCCATCACACGGCCCGCGTCACCGATGTCCCCGGCGATCATCTCGACGGGGCTGTGCGGGTCGTCGAGGTAGCGGGCGAGGTGCCCCTTCTCGGCATACGGCTTGTAGTGGACGAACGCGCGTACGTGCGCGCCGCGTTGGACGAGCAGGTCCACGAGGGTGGAGCCGATGAAGCCCTCGGCGCCGGTGACGAGGACCGTGCGGCCCTTCCAGTCGATGCTGCGGCCGTTGCGGTCGGTGCTCATGCGGTGAATTCCTTTGCGGTGGGTGGTGTTACGGGGCGGTGGCGAGGCGGATGACGGTGGCGGCGAGCAGGTCGGCAGCCCGCGCATGGTTGCCGGGGTCGGCGGCGCGGCCCATCGCGGCGAGCCTGCCGGGGTCGGTGAGCAGCGGCTCGACGACGGCGGCGAGCCGGTCGGCGGTGGCTTCGGCGTCCGGCACGAGGTATGCGGCGCCCACTTCGGACAGCACCCGGGCGTTGTGGGTCTGGTGGTCGCCGGGGGCGTGCGGGTAGGGCACGAGGACGGCGGGCACCCCGGTGGTCGCGAGTTCGGCGATCGTGGCGGACCCGGCCCGGCAGACCACCAGATCGGCCACGGCGTAGGCGAGGTCCATCCGGTCCAGGTAGGGGACGGCCTGCGCGACCGGGCCCGCGCCCGCGTCGGCGAGCCGCTGTCGGGTCTCCGCGAGCGCCGCCGGACCCGTCTTGATCAGGAGGTGAACATCCCGGCGGTCGCGCCAGCGGGTGGCGAGGCCGACCGCGGCCGCGGTGAGCCGGGCCGCGCCGAGGCTGCCGCCGTTGAAGAGGACGACGCGGGCTCCGGCGGGTATTCCGAAGGTGCCCCGGGCCTCGTCGCGGAGCGCGGGGCGGTCCAGGGCGGCCAGCGAGGCGGCGATCGGCATGCCAACGGTCCGGGCCCGCTCTCCGCCCGCCAGGTGCGGGCGGCTGCCGTCGAAGGCGACCGTGAGGTGTTCGGTGAGCCGGGCAGCGAACTGGTTGGCGCGGCCGGGGACGGCGTTGGACTCGTGGATGACGCTGGGCAGCCCGGCCATCCGGGCCCCGAGGACGGCGGGGGCGCTCGGGTAGCCGCCCATGCCGACGACGACCTGGGCCCGCTGGGTGCGCAGGATGGACCGGCACTGGGCGCCGGAGCGCAGCAGGGCGGCCGGGAGCAGGAAGCGCTTGGCTCCCAGCGCGGGGTCGAAGGGGATCATGTCGACGGTGTGCAGCCGGTATCCGGCCGCCGGGATCAGGGTCGTCTCCAGGCCCCGCTCGGTCCCGACGAAGGAGATGACCGCGTCCGGGTCGGCGCGGCGCAGGGCCTCGGCGAGAGCGAGCCCTGGGTAGATGTGGCCGCCGGTACCGCCCGCACCGATCACGACGGAGAGTGGTGTGCGCATGGCCACCACTCTCGGGAAGCGGCTTAAGAAGGTTCTAAGAGTCCGCTTTGGCATCCTTCGGGGTATGAACAGGATTCTGGTGGCCGACGACGAGCCGGAAGTACGGGCCGCCGTCGAGGACGGGCTGAGCGTAGAGGGGTACGAGGTACGAGGGGTCGGCGACGGCCTGGCCGCGCTTTCGGCGGTGGCGTCCTGGCAGCCCGACGCGCTGGTCCTGGACGTGATGATGCCGGTCCTGGACGGGCTCGCGGTGTGCCGCCGGCTGCGCGCGATGGAGGACAGGACCCCGGTCCTGGTCCTCACCGCCCTGGCCTCCGTGAGCGAGCGCGTCGACGGCCTGGACGCGGGCGCCGACGACTATCTGGTGAAGCCGTTCGCGCTGGACGAACTGGTGGCCCGGGTCAGAGCCCTGCTGCGGCGGGCCGCCCCGCCCGCGGCGGAGGGGGCGGAACTGTCCTTCGCGGACCTGACACTGGATCCGGTGGCCCGCACGGGGCGACGAGCGGGCCGCCCGCTGGAGTTCAGCCGCACCGAGGCCGCCCTGCTGGAACTGCTCCTGCGCCACCCGGGCCAGGTGCTCCCCCGCGCGATGATCCTGGAGCTCGTCTGGGGGCAGGACTTCGGGCCGGACTCCAACTCGCTGGCGGTGTACGTGAGTTACCTGCGCCGCAAACTGGAGATGGGCGGCGAATCGCGGCTCGTCCACACGGTGCACGGTCTCGGATACCGGCTGGACGTGGCATGAGCGGGGTGCGCCGGCTGGGCGCCCGGTGGCGGCGTCGGCGCCCGGTGCGTACACGGCTGGCGCTGGCGGCCTCGGCGGCGGTGGCACTGGTCGCGGTCGGGGTGTGCACGGCCGCCTTCTTCGTGATCCGCTACGAGCTGCTGCACCAGCTGGACCTGAATCTGACGCAGTCCGCGACGCGGCTGATCCAGGAGAGCCGGGGCGGCGGCCCGCAGGTACTGGCCGGCGAGTGCCGGTACCTCTCCGCGCCCGCTTGCGCGCAGGTGGTCCCGGCCGCCCCGGCGACGGACCCGGGCGAGGCGTATCCGCTGCCGGTCTCCGCTCCGGTACGAGAGGTGGCGGCGGGCGACCGGGCCCCGTACTTCAGCAACATCACCCGCTTCGGACAGCCCCTGCGGATGCTCACGACTCGCTTCGGTGACGGGCGGGCGCTCCAGGTGGCGCTGCGCTCGGACCCGGTGGAGAAGGGCGTCCGGCAGGCTGCCGCACTGCTGGCGGCGGTCGGCGGGGCGGGCGTCCTGCTGGCGGCGGCGCTCGGTTACGGGGTCTCCCGCACCGGCCTGGCACCCGTGGCCCGGCTCACCTCGACCGCCGAGCGGATCGCGGCCACCCGGGACCCGCGCCACCGCATCGAGCTGCCGCCGGGGCTGCCGGGGCGCCAGGACGAAGTGACCCGGCTGGCGGCCAGCTTCAATACGATGCTCGGTGAGCTGGAGCAGTCGGTGACCGCCCAGCGCCGGCTGGTCGCGGACGCCTCGCACGAGCTGCGGACCCCGCTGACCGCGCTGCGCACCAACGCGGAGCTGCTGGCCCGGGCCGACCGACTGACGCCGGCGCAGCGCGACCGGGCGGCGAAGGCGCTGGGCCGGCAGATCCGCGAGGTGACAGGCATGGTGAACGACCTGATCGAGCTGGCCAGGGACGAGGAGCCGCTGCCGCTGCTGGAGGAGGTACGCATCGCGGACCTGGCCGGGCATGCGGTGACCACGGCCCGAACACACTGGCCGGAGACCCGCTTCCTGCTGGAGATCGCGCCCCCGGCGGCGGAGGTGACCAGGCCCGGCGTGCCCGCCCGCCTGAGTCGGCTGCTGACCAATCTGCTGGACAACGCGGCCAAGTTCAGCCCGCCGGGCGCCCCGGTGGAGATCGGTCTGACCGCGTTCGGGGACGGGCTGGAGGTGACGGTCCGCGACCACGGTCCCGGGATCGCGGCGGCGGACCTCCCGTACGTCTTCGACCGCTTCTACCGCGCTGACGCGGCCCGTGCGCTGCCGGGCTCGGGGCTGGGGCTGGCCATGGCCCGGCAGATCGCCCGGGCTCATGGCGCGGACCTGACGGCACGGGCGGCGCCGGGCGGCGGAGCGCTGTTCATACTGACGTTCGAAGGTGGGGGCCCGCCGGGCGGCGGGGCCCGCCGCGCCCGTCAGAAGCCGGGCGGCTCCGTGTAGGTGCCCCACTCGTCGCGCAGAACCCCGCAGATCTCGCCGAGCGTCGCCTCGGCCCGTACCGCGTCTCCTCCATCAGCACCTGCTGAGTGCGCAGCGCGATCTCGGCGGCCTGCGCGGAGGCGAGTGCGAGGGTCTCGTCGAGGGCATTGGTGTGCAGCGAGTTGGTGCCGCCGAGGACCGCGGAGAGCGCCTCGACCGCCGTCCGTACGACGTTGTTGTACGGCTGTTGGGCGGTGAGCGAGACACCAGCGGTCTGGGTGTGGAAGCGGAGCCACTGCGCCTTGTCGGTCCTGGCGCCGTATGTCTCCTTCATCCAGCGGGCCCAGATGCGGCGGGCCGCGCGGAACCAGCGGATGAACTCCACCCGCCTGACCGGGTCATCGAGCCCCGCCCCGGCCGCCTTGAGCTGTTCCTCCCACGCGATGTGCCGCGCGTCGTCGTCCAGCTTCACCCCGTCGGCCATCGCCTGGGGACGACCACCTGGGACACCACGGAACGCTCCCACGTGCCGGTCATCAAGGTCGAGCAGGACATCCGCGCGCTGTGCGAAGCCACCGGCGCCGCCTCCGCCGCGCACCTCATCACCCGCGCCCGGCAGCTGAACATCTGGCTATCACCGCAGGCTCCCCCTACCCGTCCC
>NZ_VKJP01000223.1 GCF_007280575.1 Streptomyces benahoarensis | reverse complement strand
CATTTTATGAATTTCTGCGGCGTCCACGGTAAGCTCCACGTATTAGGTCGTCGGCAGCGTCAGAGGTGTATAAGAGACAGGCGGGCCGGGTGGCGTGGGGGGCCGGAGGCTGATGACGATCGTGCGACGTCCCGTTTCGACTCCGGCGGGGCGTGACCGCCGAACGCCGGGGAGACGCCGACATGAGCGCACCGCCTCGCACGCCCAAGCTGGTCCATGAACTCCTCGCGGAGTTCCTCGGCACGATGGTGCTCATCCTCTTCGGCTGCGGCGTGGTGGCCCAGGTCAACGCCGGTGGCGCCCTGACCGACCCCAAGGGCGGGCTCGGGGGCCACGACAGCATCGCCTGGGCCTGGGGGCTGGGCGTCACCCTCGGCGCCTATGTGGCGGCGCGGATGACCGGCGCCCACCTCAACCCGGCGGTGACGCTGGCGCTCGCCACGTTCAAGGGCTTCTCCTGGGCGAAGGTGGTGCCGTACGCGCTGGCCCAGACGGTGGGCGCGTTCTGCGCCGCGCTGCTGGTGCGGTGGAACTACACCGAGGTCATCGCGCGGGCCGACCCGACGCACAGCGTCAAGACCCAGACGATCTTCTCCACCCTGCCGGGGAACGGTTCGACGACGGCCGGGGTCCACGAGTGGGGCGCCTTCCGGGACCAGATCATCGGCACCGCCGTCCTGCTGATCCTGATCTTCGCCCTCACCGACCTGCTGAACACCCCGCCGGGCGCGAACCTGGCGCCGTTCCTCATCGGCCTGGTGGTCGTCGCGATCGGCATGGCGTTCGGCACGGACGCCGGGTACGCCATCAACCCGGCCCGCGACTTCGGCCCGCGCCTCGCCAGCTTCCTGACCGGATACCGCGGCGCCTGGCGGGATCAGTGGGGGAATTTCTACTTCTGGGTGCCGATCGTCGCGCCGCTCTGCGGCGGCGTGCTCGGCGGCGCGATCTACACGTTCCTCATCGGCAACTTCCTGCGCCGCATCGCGTCCGAACCGGAGCCGCCCGGCCGCATCCCGACGGCCGACGAGGCGTGATCGCGCGGGCGCCGCGGCCGGTCGCGGCGCCCGTCAGAGCGCGGTGCGGATGGCGCGTTCGAACCCCTCGACATGGGCGGCGGCGAGGGCTGCGGCCTTCTCCGCGTCACCGGCGACCACCGCGCGCAGCAGCGGGCCGTGCTCCCCGATGTGCCCGGCCACCCCGGGCAGCCGGTCGACGAAGAGGCACCACACCCGGGTGGCGAGGTTGTCGTAATGGACGAGGGTGTCTTCGAGATACGGGTTGCGGGTGGCGGCGTAGACGGCGCGGTGGGCCTGGAGGTCGAGGCGCATCAGCGCGCCGGGGGTGCGGGGCGCGGCCGGGGCGCCCTCCAGTTCGTCCATGAGGGCGGTGAGCGCGGCGCGGTGGGCGTCGGTGGCGCGGCGGGCCGCCTGCCCCGCCGCCATCGGCTCCAACTCCCGCCGCACCTCGGAGATATGGGCGAGGTCGGTGATGTTGACCTCGGTGGCGAAGGTGCCGCGCCGGGGGTAGACGGCGATCAGCCGCTCGTACTGGAGACGTTTGAGGGCCTCGCGGACGGGGGTGCGGCCGACGCCGAGCGACTGGGCGAGCTGGTCCTCGCTGATGGGGGCGCCGGGGCGGATCTCCAGCATGATCAGCCGGTCGCGGAGGGCGCGGTAGGCGCGTTCGGCGAGCGAGGGCTCCCCCGCGTCGGGCGGTGCGTCCGCCACCCGGTGCTGCTCCATCCGGCCCCCTTGACTGGCTCCCGATCGGTCCCCTACGTTACCGCAAGCTACTGATATATCAGTTGGCCATCAGCTGGTTTTCAGGAAGGTGCGCAGGTCAGGAGGGTCCGGGCGGGCGGCGCAGGCGCGCGGCACGGCGGGACCCTCCTCTCCGGCGCCGCCGCCCGCCTCCGCGACACGAAGGGAACCGCCGGATGAGCACCCCCCTTCCGGAACACCCCGCGCACCTGTGGCGCACCCCCGATCCCCGCTCCTCGTACGACGTCGTCATCGTCGGCGGCGGCGGGCACGGGCTGGCCACCGCCCACTACCTCGCGTCGGTGCACGGCATCACGAACGTCGCCGTCCTGGAGAAGGGCTGGCTGGGCGGCGGCAACATGGCGCGGAACACCACGATCATCCGGTCCAACTACCTCTGGGACGAGACGACCGCCCTCTACGAGTACGCGCTGAAGCTGTGGGAAACGCTCCCCGGCGAGCTGGACTACGACGTGATGTTCAGCCAGCGCGGCGTCCTCAACCTCGCCCACACCCTCCAGGACGTCCGCGACTCCGCCCGCCGGGTGGGCGCCAACCGGCTCAACGGCGTCGACTCGCACTGGCTGGAACCCGAAGAGATCGCCGAGGTCTGCCCGATCCTCAACACCTCCCCGCGCAGCCGCTATCCCGTCCTCGGCGCCACCTACCAGCCGCGCGCCGGGATCGCCAAGCACGACCACGTCGCCTGGGCGCTGGCCCGCAGCGCGGACGCGCACGGCATCGACCTGATCCAGGGCTGTGAGGTCACCGGCTTCGTCACCGACGACGGGCGGGTCACCGGCGTGGAGACCACCCGCGGCCGAATCCACGCCGGGCGGGTGGGGCTGACCGTCGCCGGGCACAGCAGCGTCCTCGCCGAACGGGCCGGATTCCGGCTGCCGGTGCAGTCCCATCCCCTCCAAGCCCTCGTCTCCGAACTCCACGAACCGGTCCACCCCACCGTCGTGATGTCCAACCATGTGCACGTCTACGTCTCCCAGGCGCACAAGGGCGAGCTGGTGCTGGGCGCCGGGGTCGACGGGTACAACGGCTACGGGCAGCGCGGCGCCTTCCATGTCATCGAGCGGCAGATGGCCGCCGCCGTCGAGCTGTTCCCGGTCTTCGCCCGCGCGCATGTGCTGCGCACCTGGGGCGGGATCGTGGACGTCACGCCCGATGCCTCCCCCGTCATCGGCGCCACCCCGCTGGAGAACCTCTTCGTCAACTGCGGCTGGGGCACCGGGGGTTTCAAGGCCACCCCGGCCGCGGGCTGGGCCTTCGCCCACACCCTGGCGACCGGCGCGCCGCATCCGCTGAACGCGCCGTTCTCCCTCGACCGGTTCACCACCGGCGCCCTCATCGACGAACACGGCGCGGCCGCCGTGGCCCACTGAGAGGAGACCCCGTGCTCCAGCTGACCTGTCCGTGGTGCGGCCCGCGCGACGAGACCGAGTTCCATCACGGTGGGCAGGCCCATGTGGCCCGGCCCGCCGACCCGGCGGCGCTCGACGACCGGGAGTGGGCCGCGTACCTCTTCTTCCGCGACAACCCCGCGGGGCCGTTCGCCGAGCGGTGGGTGCACAGCCTCGGCTGCCGCCGCTGGTTCCACGCCGTACGGGACACCGTCACCTACGCGGTGCTCGCCACCTACCGCCCCGATGAACCGCGGCCCGGCGTCGCCGCCGCGGCCCGACCGGAGGGAGAGAGCCGATGACCGGACGGCCCGACCAGCCCGCCCGGCTGCCGCACGGCGGCCGGATCGACCGCACCACCACCCTCCGCTTCACCCTCGACGGCCGGGAGCTGACCGGCCACCCGGGCGACACGGTGGCCTCCGCGCTGCTCGCCCACGGGCTCACCGGAGTCGCCCCCTCCCCCTACCGAGGACGGCCGCGCGGCATCGTGGGCGCGGGCGTCGAGGATCCCGGCGCCCTCCTGCGGGTCGAGGGATCCTGCGCGGAGAGCATGCTGCCCGCCACCACCGTCGAGCTGTACGACGGGCTGCGCGCCACCACCCTCTCCGGGCGCGGCCGCCTCGATCCCACGCCGGACCTCGCGGTGTACGACAAGAAGTACGTACACACCGATGTGCTGGTCGTCGGCGCGGGCCCGGCCGGGCTCGCCGCGGCGGCCGCCGCGAGCCGGGCCGGGGCGCGGGTGCTGCTCGTCGAGGACCGGCCGGACACCGGTGGCGCACTGCTCGCCACCGCGCCCGGCGACGGCCCGGAGGGGGCCGCCCTCACCTGGGCCACCGCCACCCGCACGGCGCTGGACGCGGAACCGGAGGTCCGGGTGCTGACCCGCACCTGTGCCTTCGGCGCGTACGACGGCAACTACGTGCTGGCGCTCCAGCGGCGCACCGATCACCTCGGGGCCGCCGCGCCCGCCGGGGTCTCCCGGCAGCGGCTGTGGCACATCCGGGCGCGCCAGGTGGTCCTGGCGACCGGTGCGCATCCGCGGCCGCTGGTCTTCGCCGACAACGACCGGCCCGGGGTGATGCTCGCCCACGCGGTGAGCACCTATCTCCACCACTACGGGGTGCTGCCCGGCCGCCGCGCGGTGGTGGCGACCACCGACGACAGCGCGTACGCCACCGCGGCCGACCTGGCCGCGGCGGGCTGCGCGGTCGCCGCCGTCGTCGACTCCCGGCCCGAACTCACCGATACGGCAAGGGAGTTCCGCGACCGCACCGGGGTGCCGGTGCGCACCGGCAGCGCCGTGACCGCCACCTCGGGCACCGACCGGATCGACGGGGTCGCCGTCCGCCCGCTGGACGCGGCGGGCCTCCCCGCCGGGCCCGGCGAGGAGCTGCCCTGCGAGCTGCTGGCCGTCTCGGGCGGCTGGAGCCCGGTGGTGCATCTGCACAGCCAGCGGCAGGGCGCCCTGCGCTGGGACGCGGACCTCGCCGCGTTCGTGCCCGGCACGGCGGTGGACGGACAGCATCTCGCCGGTGCGGTGCGGGGCACGTACGACACCGCCGGATGCCTCGCCGAGGGGGCCCGTGCCGGGGCGCTGGCGGCGTCCGCCGCGGGCCTTCCGGCCACCGTCCCGGCGCCGCACCGGCCGCAGGCCCCGGCGCCGGTACGGCCGCTGTGGCTGGTCCCCGGCGACGGCGACGACCCGGCCGCCTGGGACACCCATTTCGTCGATCTCCCGCGGGAGGTGACCGTCGCCGATCTGCACCGCGCCGCGGGCACCGGGATGCGCGGCGCCGAGCACATCAAGCGGTACACCACGCTGGGCACCGCCCACGACCAGGGGCGGACCTCCGGCGTCAACGCGCTCGGCGTGCTCGCCGCGCTGCGCGGCGCGGACTCCCCCGGGGCGCTGGGCACCACCACCTACCGGGCGCCGTACACCCCGGTCGCGTTCGTCGCGCTGGCCGGGCGGGAGACCGGCGCGTTGTTCGACCCCGCGCGCCGCACCGCCCTGCACGAGGGGCACCTCGCGCGCGGCGCGGTCTTCGAGGACGTCGGGCAGTGGAAACGGCCGCGGTACCACCCGCGGCCCGGTGAGGACATGGACGCGGCGGTGGCGCGGGAGTGCCGGGCGGCGCGGGAGGGCGTCGCCTTCATGGACGCCTCCACGCTCGGGAAGATCGAACTCCGCGGTGCGGACGCCGGGGAATTCCTCAACCGCGTCTACACCAACGGCTTCAAGAAGCTCCGCCCCGGCCTCGCGCGCTACGGCGTGATGTGCGGGGAGGACGGCATGATCTTCGACGACGGCGTCACCCTCCGCCTCGCCGACGACCGCTACCTCATGACGACGACCACCGGCAACGCCGCCGCCGTCCTCGACCGGCTGGAGGAGTGGCTGCAGACCGAGTGGCCGGAACTGGACGTGACCTGCACCTCCGTCACCGAACAGTGGGCCACCGTCGCCGTCGTCGGCCCCCGCTCCCGCGACGTCGTCGCCCGCCTCGCGCCCGGACTCGACGTCGGCCGGGAGGCGTTCCCGTTCATGGCGGTCCGCGAGACCGTCCTCGCCTGCGGCGTCCCCGCGCGGATCTGCCGGATCTCCTTCTCCGGCGAACTCGCCTACGAGATCAACGTATCGGCGTGGTACGGGCAAGCCGTATGGGACCGGGTCGAGGAGGCGGGCCGCCCGGAGGGCATCACCCCGTACGGCACGGAGGCGATGCATGTGCTCCGCGCCGAGAAGGGATTCCTCATCGTCGGCCAGGACACCGACGGCACCGTCACACCACTGGACGCCGGGATGGAGTGGGTGGTCTCCCGCCACAAGGACTTCATCGGCAAGCGGTCGCTGTCGCGACCCGACACCGTCCGCGCGGACCGCCGGCATCTCGTCGCCCTGATCCCGGCGGACCGCCGCACCCGGCTGCCGGAGGGCACCCAGATCGTCGACCGGGGCGTGCCGCTGACCCCACAGGACGGGCCGGTGCCGATGCTGGGCCACATCACGTCGGGCTACCACAGTCCGGCGCTCGGGCACCCCTTCGCGCTGGCGCTCCTCGCCGGCGGGCGCGACCGGATCGGCGACGAGGTGGTCGCCGTCGTCGGCGACACCCCGGTGCCCGTGGTGGTGTCCTCCCCCGTGCTGTACGACCCCGAAGGGACCAGACGTGATGGCTGAACCGACCGCACCGGGGCCCGCCGCGCTGCGCCGCGGCCCGCTGGACCATCTGACCGGCGCGCTGCGCGCCGCCACCGTCACCGGGCCGCGCGCGGTGGCCCTGGCCGAACTCCCCTGCCGGACGATGACCGCGCTACGTGCCGCGCCGGACGGCCCGGCCGCCGCCCGGCTCGCGGAGGTGCTGGGCGCGCCGCTGCCCACGCGGTGCGGGGACACGGCCCGCGGGGAGCACGGCACCGCGCTGTGGCTGGGGCCCGACGAATGGCTGCTGGTCGCGGAGGACGGTGCCCCGGCGCCGCTCGACGCCCTGAGCGCGGCGCTGGGCGGGGACCCGGGTCAGGTGGTGGACGTCTCCGCGCAGCGCACCGTCCTGGAGCTGCACGGCCCCTCGGCCCGCGGCGTCCTGGAGAAGGGGTGCGCCCCGGACCTGCATCCGCGCGCCTTCCCGCCGGGGCGGGCCGTCAGCACCGCCGCCGGCCAGGTCCCGCTCGTCCTGTGGCACCCCGCCGCCGACACCTATCGCCTGCTGCCCCGCGCGTCGTTCGCCGACCATCTGGCGCACTGGCTGATGGACGCGATGGGCGAGTACGGGCTGCCGGAGGTGGACTGAGGGGGCGTCAACGGGCCGGGCCCCGGCGGCGTGCACCCCTCGCGCGCCGCCCGGGCCGGGCTCCGCCCGCCGTCACTGCGTGAAGCGGATCTCGGCCTCCGGTGCGAGTGCCAGGTCGGGGCCGGTGCGCGGGGTCGGGGTGGTGAGCAGGATGTTGTAGTGGTTGGGGAAGTGGCAGGCGTCGAAGCCGAGGACGGTGCCGAGGCGGCGGCCGTCGGCCCAGACCGTGTCGCCGCGGTCGAGGACCCCGGCGCACTCCAGCTCCACGAAGCCCAGGAACCCCACCCGGTCCACCGGCCCCTCGGCGGCGGTCCCGGTGTGGTCGGTGGTGACCAGCTCATGGACCTCCCCCGCCCGCACACAGCGGGAGGCGAACGGTTCCAGGGTCATCCCGCGGTCATCGCGGCGGTGCGTGAGGACCTTCACCAGCCGACCGTGCACCGCCCGCTTGGCGCCGTCCTCCGCCGGGTTCACGAGCGGGCCTCCTGCCGGGCGCCGTGGGCGTAGGCGTCGGCGACGAGTTCCGCCGTGGCCAGGCCGTCCGGCGCCGTCGGGCCGCCGGTCGCCCCGGCGCGCACGGACCGGGCGAACTCCCGCAGCACGCCCTCGTACTCGTGCCAGAGCGAACCCTTGAACTCCGGGTGTCCGGCGAGCATGTCGGCACCGTCGGTACGGCCGTCCGCGAGCTGCACCTCCACGGTCTTCCGCTCCCCCGGGTACGACCAGTCCAGCACGATCCGGACGGCGGTCCCGGCGGGGGTGTCCAGCAGGATCTGCGCCGAGCGGTCCACGCCGTGGGCGTCGAGGCGCAGGTCCGCGCCGGTGACGCGGACGTCGCCGAGGAGGAGACGGGCCACGTCGAGGGCGTTGGGCCCGTTGTCGGCGAGGCAGCCGCCGCCGCAGCGCGCCGGGTCGAGGTACCAGCGGTCCCGCCCGGCGTGCTCCTCGATCATCTCCTCGTACCGCACCGTCAGGGAGGCGACGGGCACACCGCGGGGCAACCGGTCGCGGAGCGCGAGGACTTCGGCGTTGTAGCGGCGGTGGAAGGAGGTGAAGAGCACGGCGCCCGTCCCCCGCGCCAGGGCGACCAGCTGCCGGGCGTCCTCGACGCTGTTGGCGAGCGGCTTCTCCACACAGACGGAGCGCCCGGCGGCGAGCGCGTCGCGACAGACGGGGAAGTGCAGATCGTTGGGGACGTTGACGACGACGGCGTCCACGTCGGCGGTGGCCAGCAGCTCCCGGTGGCCGGTGTGGCGGGCGACGTGCGACGGCAGGTCGCGGTGCGTGCTCGTATCCGGGTCGCAGACCGCGACGAGGTCCGCCTCCGGGGAGCGGTCGAGGGCGGCCAGGTAGAAGCGGGAGATGACGCCGAGTCCGATGATGCCGATCCGCAGCGGTGTCATACGGCACCCCCGGACGGGACGGCGTCGGGGAACGCCAGCCCGGCGGCGTCCGCGACGGCGCGGAGTTCGGCGTGGAGCGCGGGGGCCAGCGAGACGCCGTGGGCGGTGCGTTCGCGGGTGCGGCGCTGCTCGTGCCAGCCCGGGTAGCGGACGGGCTCGTCGGGGCGGTGCGGCGGGCAGTCCAGCAGGGCGCCGAAGAGGCCGGTGGCGGCGGTGGCGACGTCGGCCGGGGAGCGCAGCGCGGACGGGGCGACGGCGAGCAGGAAGTAGCCGACATCGTCGTCGGGCCGGGCGGTCGGCGTCTTCCCGGCGGCGGGCTGCGGGCCCACCCCGGAGCCGGAGACCAGCGCGGACAACACCTCGACCAGCAGCCCGAGCCCGAAGCCCTTGTGGGCGCCGTGCTCCGGGTCGCCGCCCAGCCACCGCAGCTGGGCCTCGCCGCGGTCGTACGCCGCGGGGTCGGTGACGGGGGCGCCGTCGGCGTCGGTGAGCCAGCCCGGCGGGATCGTTTCGCCGGCCCGGGCCGCCGCGCGGATCCGGCCGGTGGGGACGACGGTGGTACTCATGTCGAGGGTGAACGGCGGGTGGTCACCGGCCGGGGAGGCGAGGGCGAGGGGGTTGGTGCCGAGCATCGGGGCGGCGCCGCCGGGCGGCGGGACGAGGCGCTGGTGGCCGCAGTTGGCGGTGGCGAGGCCGATCATGCCGTGGCCGACGGCGCGCAGTGCGTGGAATCCGGCGCAGCCGAAGTGGGTGCCGCCGCGGACCGAGACCATGCCGAGGCCGTGGGTGCGGGCGCGTTCGACGGCGAGGTCCATCGCCTCGGCGGCGGCCCACAGGCCGAGGGCGCGGTGCGCGTCGAGCAGGACGGCGGCGCCGGTGTCGGTGACGGTCTCCGGTTCGGCGCGCGGATCGCAGCGCCCGGAGTCGAGGAGCGGAAGGTAGAGCCGGGCGAGGTTGGTCAGGCCGTGGGTGGTGAAGCCGGTGAGGTCGCCGTGGCACAGGGCCTGCGCCGCGGTGGCGGCGCGCCCGCCGGGCAGGCCCCGGGCGCGCAGCACGTCGGTGGTGAAGGTGAGCAGCGCGCCGTACGGGACGCGGACCTCGGGGGCGTCGGCGGCGGGTTCGGCAGCGGTGTCCGGGGCGCGGCCGGTGGCCGGTGC
>NZ_VKJP01000222.1 GCF_007280575.1 Streptomyces benahoarensis | reverse complement strand
CCCCCACGGTCCCGCCCTCCGCCGCCTCTCTGCCCTCCGCCGCCGTACCGGCCGCGGAGGGGTCCGACGGGTCCCAGCTCCACGGTCCCGTCACCGACTGGTTCGACGCACACGCCCGCGACCTGCCCTGGCGCCGCCCCGAGGCGGGCGCCTGGGGCGTGATGGTCAGCGAGTTCATGCTTCAGCAGACGCCGGTCAGCCGCGTGCTGCCGGTCTACGAACAGTGGCTGGCCCGCTGGCCGCGCCCCGCCGACCTGGCCGCCGAGGCGCCGGGCGAGGCGGTCCGCGCCTGGGGCCGCCTCGGCTACCCGCGCCGGGCCCTGCGCCTGCACGCCGCGGCGCTGGCCATACAGGAACGCCACGGAGGGGACGTCCCGCGCGAGCACGGCCAGCTGCTGGCGCTGCCCGGTGTCGGCGAGTACACCGCCGCCGCCGTCGCCTCCTTCGCGTACGGGCAGCGGCACGCGGTGCTGGACACGAACGTGCGGCGGGTCTTCGCCCGCGCGGTGACCGGCCGCCAGTTCCCGCCGAACGCCACCACCGCCGCCGAGCGGAAGCTGGCGCGGGCGCTGCTGCCGGACGATGAGCGGATCGCCGCGAAGTGGGCGGCGGCCACGATGGAGCTGGGCGCGCTGGTGTGCACGGCGCGCGGCCCGGAGTGCGGGCGCTGCCCGATCGCCGCCCGGTGCGCCTGGAAGCTGGCCGGATCCCCGCCTCACGAAGGCCCGGCCCGCCGCACCCAGACGTACGCGGGCACCGACCGGCAGGTCCGCGGCAAGCTCCTCGCCGTGCTGCGCGAGGCGCTGGCGCCGGTGCCGCAGGCGGCGCTGGACGCGGTGTGGAACGAGCCGGTGCAGCGGGCCCGCGCGCTGGACGGCCTGGTCTCCGACGGCCTGGTCGAACCGCTGCCCGGCGGCCGCTACCGCCTGCCGCGCACCTGACGGCCACCTGAACCGGCCACTCATGGAGGGACGCGTCCTCGGGGCGCGTCCCTCCGGCGTACCCGGGGGCGGCCCGCTGCCGTAGCCGGGACGGCTCGCCGCACACCGCCCCCGGAGGCACCGCCCCTGAGCCCGTGCCCCACGCACCCCGGGCCGCCCACCCCGTATCCGACCGCCCCGTATCCGGGCGCCCGTACCTTTGGTGGCCCCCGTCCGTCCGGAGGATGACGCATTTCGGACCCGTCGTCCGTCCCTGGGAGGACCCCCAGGCCGCTGTTACACAACCGACGGATTTCCGTGCACTGCCTGTGGGGCCGACGCGCATTGCGCCGCAACACCCCCTCCGTAGCGTCCTCCTCGTGCCGGAGATGACCACCGGCACGTTCAACGTGGGGACTCGCAAAAGCGGAGCGGAGGCGTCGGAATGGCGACCAGCGGCGGCAAGGTACTGGACTTCGAGGAGTACGTACGGACGCGGCAGGACGCGCTGCTGAGGAGCGCCCGGCGGCTGGTGCCGGACCCCGTGGACGCCCAGGACCTCCTCCAGACGGCGCTGGTGCGCACGTACGGCCGCTGGGACGGCATCGCCGACAAGTCGCTGGCCGACGCCTACCTCCGCCGCGTCATGATCAACACCCGTACCGAGTGGTGGCGGGCGCGGAAGCTGGAAGAGGTGCCGACCGAGCAGCTGCCCGACGCGAGCGTCGACGACGGCACCGAGCAGCGCGCCGACCGCGCCCTCCTGATGGACATCCTCGGGGTTCTGGCACCGAAGCAGCGCAGCGTCGTCGTGCTGCGACACTGGGAGCAGATGAGCACCGAGGAGACGGCTGCCGCGCTCGGCATGTCGACGGGTACCGTCAAGAGCACGCTGCACCGGGCACTGGCCCGGCTCCGCCAGGAGCTGGCCGACCGTGACATCGACGCGCGCATGCTGGAGCGCGGCGAGGCGGAGCGGGAGCGGGAGCGGTGCGCGGCCTGAGCGGTACGGCATCAGGAACGGCGACTGTGCGAACAGCGCGGTGAGCAGGAGCGGATTGACCAGGAACAGGTTGACCACGGGCGGGTTGACCACAGGCGGCGCGGCCACGGCGGGGGTGGCCGCGCTCGGTCTGCTGCTCGCCGGCTGCCACCCCGGCAGCGAGGGCGTCCGCAGCGAGGGCACGCCGCCCACCACCGGCGCGTCCCTGAGGAAGATCGACGCGGTGGCGCTGCTGAAGGGCGACCCGAAGGTCAGCGGCGAGGTGAAGCGGACCCTCGCCAAGCCCTGCGTCGCGGACGCGTACCCGATCGAGGTGACGTACGCCTCACTTACCGGCAACAAGGCCCCCGACGTCATCGTCAACGTCATGACCTGCGCGGATTCCATCGGCATCGGCGCCTACGTCTACCGCAGGAGCGCCGCGGGCGGCAGCGGGTATGACAACGTGTTCAGCGATGAGCAGCCGTCCGTCTCCGCCGGGGTCGACAAGGGGGACCTGGAGATCTCCAAGCAGACCTACGGCACCGGCGACAAGGTGTGCTGCCCGTCCGGTGAGGACGTGACCACCTACCGCTGGTCCCACAACCGCTTCGCGGAGCTGGACCGGTACCACACGGACTACAGCAAGACCACCGTCGACGGCCCCGGGCCCGATGACGACGACACATCGGAGGGTTGAGACAACGGCATGGCCGACACCCATGTGCTCTTCGTCGAGGACGACGACGTCATCCGCGAGGCCACCCAACTTGCCCTGGAACGCGACGGGTTCGTGGTCACCGCGATGCCCGACGGGCTCGCCGGTCTTGAGGCGTTCCGCGCCGACCGGCCCGACATCGCGCTCCTCGACGTGATGGTGCCGGGCCTGGATGGCGTCAGCCTCTGCCGCCGCATCCGGGACGAGTCCACCGTCCCCGTGATCATGCTGTCGGCGCGCGCCGACTCCATCGACGTGGTCCTCGGCCTGGAGGCGGGCGCCGACGACTACGTCACCAAGCCGTTCGACGGCGCCGTCCTCGTCGCCCGGATCCGCGCCGTGCTGCGCCGCTTCGGCCACGCCAGCGGCCCGGACGCCCGCAACGGAGCCCACGCGTCCGGCGACGCCGCGCCCGCCGAGGCGATACTCCGCTTCGGGGACCTGGAGGTCGACACCGAGGGCATGGAGGTCCGCAAGGGCGGCGCGCCGGTCGCGCTGACGCCGACCGAGATGCGCCTGCTGCTGGAGTTCTCCGACGCCCCCGGCACCGTCCTGACCCGCGACCGCCTGCTGGAGCGGGTGTGGGACTACGGCTGGGGCGGCGACACCCGCGTCGTCGACGTCCACGTCCAGCGGCTGCGCGGCAAGATCGGACAGGACCGCATCGAGACGGTCCGCGGCTTCGGCTACAAGCTGAGAGGCTGACGCGCCAGGTGTTGAGGCTCCCCCTGCGGACGGGGCTGCGATGGAAGCTCAGCGCCGCCATCGCGCTGGTCGGCGCGCTGGTGGCGGTGGCGCTGAGCCTCGTCGTGCACAACGCGGCGCGCGCCTCGATGCTCGACAACAGCCGTGACGTCCAGATCGAGCGGCTGAACTCCACCCAGCGGATCTACGAGTCGACCGGCCGGCTGCTGTTCAGCGCCAAGGTCGACGACCCGGCGCTCCCCGCGGAGCTGCGCAAGGAAGTCCTCACCAACACCCGCGCCACCTACCTCCAGGACCACGGCGAGGCCGCCCCCGAGGTGTGGGCCGCCACCCCGCTCGGCGGCGGCCGGGTCCTGTCGATGCACAACCGCTACTACGACCGCTTCAAGGTCCTCGACGACCTCGACCAGGCGCTGGTCCTCGGCTCGACCGCCGTCGTCGTCGGCGGCTGCGCGCTCGGCGTCCTGGTCGGCGGCCGCCTCTCGCAGCGGCTGCGGAAGGCCGCGGCCGCCGCCGGGAAGCTCGCCGACGGCGACACCTCCGTCCGGATCCGCGACGCGGTCGGCGGTCGCATCCGGGACGAGACGGACGATCTGGCCTGGGCGGTCGACGCGATGAACGACGCGCTCCAGCAGCGCATCGAGGCGGAACGCCGGGTCACCGCCGACATCGCCCACGAACTGCGCACCCCCGTCACCGGCCTGCTCACCGCCGCCGAACTGCTGCCCCCGGGCCGCCCCTCGGAGCTGGTACGCGACCGGGCGCAGGTGCTGCGCACCCTTGTCGAGGACGTGCTGGAGGTGGCGCGCCTCGACGGTTACGCGGAGCGCGCCGAGCTTCAGGACGTGGCGCTCGGCGAGTTCGTCGGCCGCCGCGTGCGGGCCCTCAACGCGGACGTACGGGTCGAGATCGTCCGGGACGCGGAGGCCACCACCGATCCGCGCCGCCTGGAACGCATCCTCGGCAACCTCATCGCCAACGCCGTCCGGCACGGCACACCGCCCATCGACGTCACCGTCGAGGGCCGTATCCTGCGCGTCCGCGACCACGGCAAGGGCTTCCCGGAGGCGCTGCTGAAGGAGGGCCCGAGCCGTTTCCGCACCGGCAGCAGCGACCGCGCCGGTCGCGGCCACGGCCTGGGCCTGACCATCGCCGCAGGTCAGGCCCGGGTCCTCGGTGCCCGCCTCACCTTCCGCAACGCCGACGAACTCGGCGACGGCTCGACCGGCGCCGTCGCCATCCTCTGGCTCCCGGAGAACGCCCCCACGGCCACCGGCAGCTTCCCGGTCATTCATCTGCCGGAGCGGTGAGCGGGCGGGGGCGCTGAGCGTCCGGAGTCCGTCCCTTACGGGGTGCGTTCTTTCTACGGGGGCGCTGTCCCCTACGGGTCTGGCGTCCCCTACGGGTCTGGCGTCCCCTACGCGCCTGGCGTCCCTTACGGGGAGACCCCGCCCCCGCGAACACTGCTGACGCGGCAGCGCTGGAAAAGAAGGTGCTCCTGCCGCGCGACATCCTCCCGTCTCACGTAGTCAAGAGGGGTATGCGAGGGGATCACGGAACAAGAGAACAGGCGGGGGCCGAGTGAAATCAGCACAGGAGGATCAGTACCTGGAGTTCGTGGCCGCGAGGGCGAAGGCGCTGTACCGCTCGGCGTACGTCCTCGCGGCCGGCGACACACATCTTGCCGAGGACCTGGTTCAGGAAACCCTCAGCCGGGTGTACGTGCACTGGAAGCGGGTGACCGGAGCGGACAGCCCGGCGGCCTACGCCCAGACGGTTCTGGTCCGCACCTCCCTCACCCTGCGGCGTCGGCGCAGCACCGGCGAGCGCCCCATCGGCAACCTGCCCGACAGCGCGGCGGCCGGCCCGGACGCCGCACTGCGGCTCACCCTGCTGGACGCGCTCGGCCAACTGCCGCCCCGAGACCGGGCGGTGCTGCTGCTGCGCTACTGGGAGGACCGCAGCATCGAGGAGACCGCCCAGATGCTCAAGCTGAGCAGCAGCGCGGTCCGCTCCCAGGGCACCCGGGCACTCAACAGGGTGCGCGCGTTGCTCGGCGACAGCCTGTCCGACCTGGTTCCGCACTGAACACCGGTGCACACAGAGCGAACCCACCGCAAAACCCTGATCAGCGACAGAAAAGGTGACGCCGGTATGCCGTTCGAAGCAGACCTCGCACACGCCCTGGACCGTACGACCGACTCCCTCGAACCCGATCTCACCACGCTCACGAGCGGAGCCGTCGAGCGCGGGCGGAGCCGTAGTCGGCGTCGGCGCAGCGCCGGCGCCCTCGCCGGGGTCGGCGCCTGCGCCGCGATCGCCGCAGCCGGCCTGGTGCTCCCCGGTGTGCTCGCTGGGGCTCGCTCCGCAGGATCCGACATGGAAGCGGTGGCGCTGGCGATGCCCCGTTCCGCGATCAGCGGCCCCCAGATGATCGACGCCGTGAAGAAGACGTTCCCCGGGAGCAGGTTCGGCCGGGAGGACGGACAGAGCAACGACCCCTCGAATCCGTCCAAGGGGTGGGTCGCCAAGGGCGGAGTGGACGTCAACGACGGGCACGGCACCGCCAACGTCGGTGTCTCGGCCCTGCGGCTCAAGCTGCCGCTCAGGGACGGCGAGGGGCTGAACTGCGACAATACGGCCGGGCGTGCTGAGGCCGGTGACACCTGCGAGCTGAGCGAGCTGCCGAGCAGCGCCACGCTTCCCGGCGGAGCCCTGGTGATGTCGGAGAAGATCGCGGAAAGGCAGCCGATCGGCGCCGACCCCGTCCCCGGCTCCGCCCTCGCTCACCGCTGGACGACGACGGTGACCCTGAAGTCGACCGGCGCCCAGCTTCAGATGGTGCAGTGGAACACCGCAGGCGACTTCGGCAGCGGAAACAGGCCGAAGCCGACCCGCGACGCTCCCCCGCTCTCCCAGAAGCAGGCGGTGGCCGCACTCACCGGTCCCACCTGGGCGCCGATCCTCGGTGCCGTCGGCTGACCCGGCCAGCGCGTGCGGCAGATGCCCCACGGTGGGGCCCCAGCCGTGCCCCATGCCCGCGTCGACCAGGGCGGGACCGTGTCCCGGTCCCCGGAGCAGATACATGGTGTGGGTGAGGGCGGCGCACTCCGGCCGGTGCGCCGCCCTCTGGAGGCGCGCCGCCTCCCTGGTGTCGAAGCGGGGGAGGACGGTCGTCAGATCGGCGGCGAAGAACCCGTCACTGAGGGCCGTCAGGGTCGCTTCCCCTACGGGCCAGTGGACGGCGCTGGAGTAGGGACTCGGGGCAGTGGATGCCATGGTCTCTCCTGTCGTCGCCGTCCAGTATCCGAAAGGCCCGGGCGCGGTTACCAGGTGTAGACGATCCGCGGGTTGTTCACCCAGTAGCTGTTGGCGACGGTGTCATCGAGGTACACCGGGCCGCCGGGGAGCGCCACACCGGTGCTGGAAGCGCTCGCCGGCGCACCGCTGAGGGTGACCTTGAGCTTCTTGGTCCGGTAACCGTGGTTGCCGTCGCCGCTGGTGTGGATGGCGGCGTAGGCGCTGTGGCCCGGCTTGACCTTCACCGCCGTACGCGGCTTCGTCGACGCGACCACCTTGGCCGGGGACTTGGCGGAGCCGAAGCGCAGCTGCGGGTACTTGTACGCGACGCAGGTCTTCTTGGAGTGGTTCTTGAGGGAGAGCCGGTAGGTGTTGATGGGCTCGCGGATCGATTCGACCTTCAGCGACACGTCCTTGACGCTGCATGCCGGGGTGCCGGCGAGCGTGGTGGCGTCCTTGGCCGTACTGGCCTGCGCGGCGCCGCCGCTGAAGGCGGTCAGCGTCACCGCAGCGGCGGCGGCGAGCCCGGCGGACGCGAGGCGCAGGGTGCGGGTACGGCGGGTGGTGGTACGCGGCATGAACACTTCCCTGGTGGGTAACGTGTGGGACTCATCCAGCCTGTTGACGGCCCATCATGCTGCGCTCACGGCAATCTCATGTTCCGCTCAAGAACCGTCCGGGAGGGTGACGGAAACCGGCCCTGGACGCAGGCGGGTTGGCCACCGGGCTTAGCCGAGGGCCCCGCTCCAGTACGCGTCCGGCAGCTTCAGCGCATCCGGGCTGAACGCGACCTCGGCCTTCCCGGCGGCCTTCGGCGGCAGCGAGAAGGCGTACGTGCCGACGGCCTTCCGCCCCGGCAGGACGTACCCGTCGATGACCTTCTGCCGTCCGCTGCCGTCGATCACCAGCTCCGCCGTCGCGCCGTCCGCGTCGCTGACGTCGGGCAGCCCGGTCTCGACCCGGACCCGCTCGGCACCCGTGTTGACCACGGTGACGGTGACCTCGATGGCCTTGTTGTCCTTGGCGTGCCCGTTGGCGAACTCGTCCGGCGTGAACGGCCCCGGCTTGCCGACCGTGACCTTCAGCCCGTTGGTGAAGGTGTACGCCTCCCCGAACGCCAGGTGGCGGGCCTTCTCCGCCGCCGCCTCGGCCTTCTTGGACGATTCGTCGGAGGCTTTGCTCTCCTCGACCTTGGCCCGCACGTGGTCGACCGCCTTGTCCACGATCACGGCCGTGAAGACCGCGCTCGCCGCCGCGATCAGCAGCCCGGCCACGCCCAGGATCACGCCGGTCAGCGCCATGCCCCGGTTCGTCGCCAGCCCCTTGCGGGCCTGCGAGAGGCCGATGCCGCCGAATATCAGGGCCAGCAGCGCGGGCAGCCACGCCAGCCAGAACAGCACGATGAAGAGGCTGAGCAGGACACCGGTGATGCCGAGCACCAGCGCGCTGACGCCCATGCCGTTACGCGGGTGGGGCGCGCCCCACGGAGTCGCCACCGGGTACGGCACCCGCTCGACCGGCTCCGACCCGGGCGGCGGCGCGGCCCAGGGGTCGCGCTCGGCCCGGGGGCCGGGCTCGGCCCCGTCGGGTCTGCCGTCGGGCTGCTGGTCTCCTGGTGAAGTGGGCACACGCATGCGCATTCCTCGTATCGATCCTAAAGCGGCGAACTCGCGACAATAGCAGTCACTTTTGCTCGTTCCTTGCCGCTTTTTTCGGTTCTCCGCGGTCCCGCCCATTGCGCAACTTCCCTTGCGCTACCTGTAGAGACCCATTCCTCCGAGGCAACCGTGTCGAGGCCGCCACCGACCTCCCCGGCAACGTCCCCGTTCGCGACAGCAAGGACCTGCACGGGCCCGCGCTCGTGTTTCCGGCCGCCGGGTGGTCCGCGTTCGTCTCGGCGGTCAAGGGCGCTGCGCTGTAAGGCACGTGCTTCCGAAGGACCCGGTCACCAGGTGGCCGGGTCCTTCGTCGTCGCCGCGAAGACCGTGCCGTCCGGGGACGCCCCGTAGATCCGGTCGCGGGACGGGACGGGGGCGGGCAGGGTCTCCAGGAAACCGTTGTGCCGGGTGGCCTTCAGGCGGGGCGGGGTCTGGCCGGTCAGGTCGCCGGTGCGGGCGTCGAGGGCGAGGAGACGGCCGTCGGCGGAGGAGAAGTACAGGCGGTCGTCGCCCGTCACGATGGGCACGGAGCCGCGTGCGACGGAGGTCTCCACGTCCCATTTCCGCTCCCCGACGGCTTGGAGGGCGCCGCCCTCGGCCAGCAGATACGCCGTCTCACCGCGCACCGTCGCGAGGACGCCATCCAGCGGGGCGGCGAGCGGCAGGCGGTGGCTGCGCCGGGTGTGCGGGTCGTACCGGACGACGGCGGTGGTGCGGAACGCGGACTTCGGCTCGGTGGCGGTGAGATAGAGCGCGCCGGAGGCGCCCGCGCCGGCGACCGTCAGCGTGCCGGGGAGCCGGGTGTGCCAGCGGACGTCGCCGCTCGCCGGGTCGATCGCGGTGAGCTGGGTGGCGGTGCCGTCGGGGGTGGCCTCGGCGGCGTACGCGGTGCGGGCGTCGGCCCCGTACGTCCGGAACGCCGGGAGCGCGTGCCCGGGGAACGCGTGGTGCCAGCGGGTGCGGTGGGTGGCGCTGTCGAGGGCGGTGACCGTGCCGTCGGCGGCGGTCAGCAGGACCGTGTTCCCGGTGACGGCCGCGCCGCCCTGGTACGCGGTGAGGCCGGTGAACCAACGGGTGCGGCCCCGGCCGTCGGCGGACGGGTCGAGGGCGCTCAGCCGGGTGCGGTCGGCGGAGGTGACGTAGAGGAGACCGCCGGAGAGCTGCGGCGCGGGCGGCGCGGTGTCGGTCTTCCCGGGCGGCGGCACGGCGCGGCGCCACACCACCTCGCCGGTCGCCGGGTCGAGACGGGCGGCGGCCACCCCACGCTGCGCGCAGAAGACGGCACCGCCCCGGGCGCCACCGCTCCCCGCCGTACAGGCAGGCATCTCGGCCTCGTGCCCGGCGGGCCGGGGGAGGAGCGTGGTGCGCCAGGGGTGGAAC
>NZ_VKJP01000221.1 GCF_007280575.1 Streptomyces benahoarensis | reverse complement strand
CCAGGCGCTGACCGGCGGCGCCCCCCAGGAGGTCCGCAAGCTCGTCGTCACCGCGTCCGGCGGCCCGTTCCGCGGCCTCAGCCGTGCGGAGCTGGCCGGTGTCGCCCCCGAGCAGGCGCTGGCCCCCGGCCGCGATGCCCCCGCCGCCTCCGCGACCGGCCACAATGGACCCCATGACGGACTCCCTCGCCCACCCGCACCTGCGTTTCGCCCCGGTTTCCGCGGATCCGGACGCGCAGCACGGCCCCCGCGACATCGTGATCCTCGGATCGACCGGTTCCATCGGCACCCAGGCGATCGACATCGTGCAGCGCAACCCCGACCGTTTCCGGGTGACCGCGCTCTCCGCAGCCGGCGGCCGGGTGGAGCTGCTCGCCGAGCAGGCGCACCAGCTGCGGGTAGGCACCGTCGCGGTGGCCCGCGGGGAGGCCGCCCCGGCGCTGCGCGAGGCGCTGCGCGCACGGTACGGCGCGGGCGAACCGCTGCCGGAGATCCTCGCCGGACCCGACGCGGCCACCGAGCTCGCCGCCTCCCCCTGCCACACCGTCCTCAACGGCATCACCGGTTCCATCGGCCTCGCGCCGACACTCGCCGCCCTCAAGGCCGGACGGGTGCTCGCCCTCGCCAACAAGGAATCACTGATCGCCGGCGGCCCACTGGTCAAGGCCGTCGCCGCCCCGGGGCAGATCATCCCCGTCGACTCCGAGCACTCCGCGCTGTTCCAGGCGCTGACCGGCGGCGCCCCCCAGGAGGTCCGCAAGCTCGTCGTCACCGCGTCCGGCGGCCCGTTCCGCGGCCTCAGCCGTGCGGAGCTGGCCGGTGTCGCCCCCGAGCAGGCGCTGGCCCACCCCACCTGGTCCATGGGGCCCGTCGTCACCATCAACTCCGCGACCCTCGTCAACAAGGGTCTCGAAGTCATCGAGGCGCACCTGCTGTTCGACGTCCCCTTCGCGCAGATCGAGGTCGTCGTCCATCCGCAGTCCTACATCCACTCGATGGTGGAATTCACCGATGGCTCCACCCTCGCCCAGGCCAGCCCGCCCGACATGCGGATGCCCATCGCGCTCGGCATGAGCTGGCCCGCCCGCGTCCCCGACGCCGCGCCCGGCGTCGACTGGACGACAGCCCGGACCTGGGAGTTCTTCCCCCTCGACGAGAAGGCGTTCCCCTCCGTCCCGCTCGCCTGCCACGTCGGCGACCTCGGCGGCACCGCGCCCGCCGTCTTCAACGCCGCGAACGAGGAATGCGTCGACGCCTTCCTCCACGGCGGGCTGCCTTTCACAGGGATTGTGGATACGGTCGCCGAAGTGGTCGCCGCACACTCCGTGCCCGGCCGGGGAACTTCCCTCACCGTCGCGGACGTACGGGAGGCGGAGACCTGGGCGCGCGCCCGCGCCCGCGAACTGGCCGCCCGTGCGGCACGTACACCTTCGGAGGCTCGCGCATGACGACCTGGATGACCCTCCTCGGCATAGTCGTCTTCGTCGTCGGCCTGCTGTTCTCCATCGCCTGGCACGAGCTCGGCCATCTCTCGACGGCCAAGATGTTCGGCATCCGCGTGCCGCAGTACATGGTGGGCTTCGGGCCGACGCTCTTCTCCCGTAAGAAGGGCGACACCGAGTACGGCATCAAAGCCGTCCCGCTCGGCGGCTACATCCGCATGATCGGGATGTTCCCGCCCGGCGACGACGGGAAGCTCCAGGCCCGTTCCACCTCACCGTGGCGCGGCATGATCGAGGACGCCCGTTCGGCCGCCTTCGAGGAGCTCCAGGAGGGCGACGAGAAGCGGCTCTTCTACACGCGCAAGCCGTGGAAGCGCGTCATCGTGATGTTCGCCGGGCCGTTCATGAACCTGATCCTCGCGGTCGCGATCTTCATGAGTGTGCTGATGGGCTTCGGCATCAACACCCAGACCACCCAGGTCGGCTCGGTCTCCGACTGCGTCATCGCGGCGTCCGCCAAGACCGACAAGTGCCCCGCCGGTGCCAAGGACTCCCCGGCCAAGGCCGCGGGCCTGCGCGCCGGTGACAAGATCGTCAGCTTCGACGGCCGGACCATCCCCGACTGGGACACCCTTCAGGGCCAGATCCGCGACACCACCGGGCCCGCCACGCTCGTCGTCGAACACGACGGCGCCCGCCGCACCCTGCACGCCGACCTCATCGAGAACAAGGTCGCCAAGACCGACGGCCACGGCGGCTACGTCGACGGCCAGTACGTCACCGCCGGATTCCTGGGCTTCACCCCGGCCAGCGGCGTCGTCCAGCAGTCCTTCGGCCAGTCCGTCGACCGCATGGGCAACATGGTCCAGCAGGGCGTCACCTCCCTGATCCACCTCCCCGGCAAGGTCCCCGACCTGTGGAACGCCGCCTTCAACGGTGCGGAACGCAAGGCGGACTCCCCGATGGGCGTGGTCGGCGCCGCACGCGTCGGCGGAGAGGTCTTCTCCCTCCACATCCCCCCGGAGCAGCGCGTCGCGACGATGCTCTTCCTGGTGGCGGGCTTCAACCTCTCCCTCTTCCTGTTCAACATGCTGCCGCTGCTCCCGCTGGACGGCGGGCACGTCGCCGGCGCCCTGTGGGAGTCGGTCCGCCGCGTCTTCGCGAAGGTCGTCCGCCGACCGGACCCGGGCCCGTTCGACGTCGCCAAGCTGATGCCGGTCGCGTACGTCGTCGCGGGCGTGTTCATCTGCTTCACCCTGCTCGTCCTAGTCGCCGACGTCGTCAACCCGGTCACGCTCACCGGATAGCTCGGGAAGCAGCAGGTCACACACGTGGACGGCCGGACGTCCCGCGGCGCGCCGCGGGTGTCCGGCCGTCGCCGTACGACGCCGCCGCGCGGCCAGGATGTGCTTCGGGGAACCCCGGTGCCGTAATCTCGGACGCCGGAGCCCGCCGACTTCGGGACCTAGATCCACACCTTGGGGTTGCTCGCCAGATGACTGCCATTTCGCTGGGAATGCCGGACGTACCGACCAAGCTTGCCGACCGCAGGGTCAGCCGCAAGATTCACGTCGGGTCGGTACCGGTGGGCGGAGACGCACCGGTGTCGGTGCAGTCGATGACGACCACCCGCACCTCCGACATCGGCGCCACGCTCCAGCAGATCGCCGAGCTGACCGCCTCCGGTTGCCAGATCGTCCGCGTCGCCTGCCCGACCCAGGACGACGCCGACGCGCTGCCGGTCATCGCGAAGAAGTCCCAGATCCCGGTGATCGCGGACATCCACTTCCAGCCCAAGTACGTCTTCGCCGCGATCGACGCGGGCTGCGCCGCGGTCCGCGTCAACCCCGGCAACATCAAGAAGTTCGACGACCAGGTCAAGGAGATCGCCAAGGCGGCCGGTGACGCGGGCACCCCCATCCGCATCGGCGTCAACGCCGGTTCGCTCGACGCCCGCCTGCTCGCCAAGTACGGCAAGGCCACTCCCGAGGCGCTCGTCGAGTCCGCCCTGTGGGAGGCGTCCCTCTTCGAGGAGCACGGCTTCCGCGACATCAAGATCTCGGTCAAGCACAACGACCCGGTCGTGATGGTCAACGCCTACCGCCAGCTCGCCGCGCAGTCCGACTACCCGCTCCACCTCGGCGTCACCGAGGCGGGCCCCGCCTTCCAGGGCACCATCAAGTCCGCGGTCGCGTTCGGCGCGCTGCTCTCCGAGGGCATCGGCGACACCATCCGCGTCTCGCTCTCCGCGCCGCCCGCCGAGGAGGTCAAGGTCGGCCTCCAGATCCTGGAGTCCCTCAACCTCAAGCCCCGCCGCCTGGAGATCGTCTCCTGCCCGTCCTGTGGCCGCGCCCAGGTCGACGTGTACAAGCTCGCCGACCAGGTCACCGCCGGTCTGGAGGGCATGGAGGTGCCGCTGCGCGTCGCCGTCATGGGCTGCGTCGTCAACGGTCCCGGCGAGGCCCGTGAGGCCGACCTCGGCGTCGCCTCCGGCAATGGCAAGGGCCAGATCTTCGTCAAGGGCCAGGTCATCAAGACCGTCCCCGAGTCGAAGATCGTCGAGACGCTCATCGAAGAGGCCATGAAGATCGCCGAGCAGATGGAGAAGGACGGCGTCACCTCCGGCGAACCCGTCGTCACCGCCGCGGGCTGAGCGCCCCGTCACCCGCCGCACGGCGCCCGCCGTGGCCGAGCCCCGACGCCCCCTACCCAGGGGCGGCGGGGCTCACACGTAGCGCCATAGGTGGTGTCCGACGGCGGGAGGTACAGTGCGAGAACCTGCTCCTGCCTGGCCTCCCAGGCCCGCACCGGTGAGGCTTTCCGACACGTGCTGACGACCACCACCCTCAAGGTCCTGGAGCCAGGGGAGCTCGACGCCGCCCTGGAGGTCCTGGACCGCGACCCGGTCGCCAACGCTTTCGTCGCCGCCCGGGTCCAGGTGGCGGGACTCGATCCGTGGCGGCTCGGCGGCGAGATGTGGGGCTGGTACACCGGCGGCCGCCTGGAATCCCTCTGCTACGCCGGGGCCAACCTCGTCCCCATCTGCGCCACCCCCGAGGCCATCCGTGGCTTCGCCGAACGCGCCCGCCGTCAGGGCCGCCGCTGCTCCTCCCTCGTCGGCCCGGCCGAGGCCACCGCCGCCCTGTGGTCCCTCCTGGAGCCCGCATGGGGCCCCGCCCGCGAGGTCCGCGCCCACCAGCCCCTCATGGTCACCAGCGCCCCGTCCGCGGAGATCGCGCCCGATCCCTACGTCCGGCGCATCCGCAAGAACGAGATGGAACTGATCATGCCCGCCTGCGTGGCCATGTTCACCGAGGAGGTCGGCATCTCCCCGATGGCCGGCGACGGCGGACTCCTCTACCAGGCACGCGTCGCCGAACTCGTCGGCGCCGGCCGCTCCTTCGCCCGGGTCGAGAACGGCAAGGTGGTCTTCAAGGCCGAGATCGGCGCCGCCACGCCCCGTGCCTGCCAGATCCAGGGCGTCTGGGTCGACCCCGACCACCGCGGCCGGGGCCTCTCCGAGACCGGCATGGCAGCTGTCCTCCGCTACGCCCTCGCCGATGTCGCCCCCGTCGTCAGCCTCTACGTCAACGACTTCAACGCGGCCGCGCGGGCGGCGTACCGGCGGGTGGGGTTCGAGGAGGTCGGGGCGTTCATGAGCGTGCTGTTCTGACCTGTGCTGTGGTGGCGGCCGGGACGTGCCGTTGCCCCCTGCGTGCCGCGTGGTGGGCGCCCCGCCGCGGCCGCCCCGTCGTGCGCTCCGTGCCGCGCCGCGGCCGCCCGGCCTCGGCCGCACCGTTGCGCCCACCATGCCCGTGGGCGCCCCGCTCCGTCGCGCCATGGTGCCCGCCGTGCCGCGGCCGTCCGGCTCCGCACCGTTGCGCCCATGCCCGTGGTCGTCCCGCTCCGCCCGCACCGTCGTGGCCGTACGGCTGTGACCGTGCTGTGGGGGCCGTACGCCTTGTACGCTCCCGACCATGGATGACATCGCGGTCGGCCCCCTCGATCTCGCCGCCCGCGTGGACGATGCGCTGGCGGTGCAGGCCCTCGCCTTTGGCCTCACCGAGGGCGAGATGGCCATCCGCCGCCCCATTGTGCTGCGGCATCTGCAGTGCCCTGGGGCCCGCGCGCTGGGCGCCACCACCCCCTCCGGCCGCCTCGTCGGCTTCGTCTACGGCATGCCCAACGACCGCGCCCATTGGTGGTCCGGCGTCGTCGAGCCCTACCTGCGCGCCCAACAGCTCGACCACTGGCTCGACGACTCCTTCGTCATCACCGAACTCCACGTCCACCCCGCGTACCAGCACCGCGGCATCGGCCGCCGGCTGATCACGGAGCTGACCGACACCACCACGCGGCCCCGCAGCATCCTCTCGGCCCTCGACACCGAGAGCCCCGCCCGCGCGCTCTACCACTCCCTCGGCTACGAGGACCTCGCCCGCCGCGTCCTGTTCCCCAGCGCCCCCACGCCTTACGCCGTCATGGGCGCCCTGCTGCCGCTGCCTCACCGCTGACATCGCGCTCGTACGGCGTGGGGCGGGTACGGAGCGCGGGGCATGGGGCGGAGGGCCCGCATCTGGGACTCTGCACCTGGGGCGCCGCGCCCCACGCGTGACGCCCCATGCGGGCGCCCCATGCACGGGGCGCGGGGCGTCCGCGCGGTGCGCCGTGCATGGGGCGCGGCGGGCAACCCATTTCCGTGCGCCATGCCCCGGCGGCTAATCTCCAGGGAGTCACCTTTCTTACGCAGGAGAAATTCCCATGGCCCACGCCGCTCAGGTCCAGCGCATGTCCCGATTGATGATCAAGACGCTGCGCGACGACCCGGCCGACGCCGAGACCGCCAGCCACAAGCTGCTGGTACGCGCCGGGTACGTCCGCCGTACGTCCGCGGGCATCTGGACCTGGCTCCCGCTGGGCAAGAAGGTGCTGGAGAACGTCTCCCGCATCGTCCGCGAGGAGATGGACGCCATCGGCGGCCAGGAAGTCCTGCTGCCCGCCCTGCTCCCCAAGGAGCCGTACGAAGTGAGCGGGCGTTGGGAGGAGTACGGCGACCTCCTCTTCCGCCTCAAGGACCGCAAGGGGTCCGACTACCTCCTCGGCCCCACGCACGAGGAGATCTTCACCCTCACGGTCAAGGACCAGTGCACGTCCTACAAGGACCTGCCGGTGATCCTCTACCAGATCCAGACCAAGTACCGCGACGAGGCCCGCCCCCGCTCCGGCGTGCTCCGGGGCCGCGAGTTCCAGATGAAGGACTCGTACAGCTTCGACACCACCGACGAGGGCCTGGCCACCTCCTACGCCCTGCACCGCGAGGCGTACACCAAGATCTTCGAGCGGCTGGGCCTGGACTACCGCATCGTCTCTGCCGTCTCCGGCGCCATGGGCGGCTCCGCCTCCGAGGAGTTCCTGGCCCCCGCCGCGGCCGGTGAGGACACCTTCGTGGACTGCCCCGCCTGCGACTACGCCGCGAACACCGAGGCCGTCACGGTCAAGGTCGCCCCGGTCGAGGACGCGGACCACGGGCCCGTCGAGGAGCTGGACACCCCCGACACCCCGACCATCGAGGCCCTCGCCGCCCACCTGGACGTCCCGGCGTCGGCGACGCTGAAGAACCTCCTGGTGAAGGTCGACGGTGAGATCGTCGCGGTCGGCGTCCCCGGTGACCGTGAGGTCGACCTCGGCAAGCTCGGCGAGCACCTCGCGCCCGCCACCGTCGAGCTGGTCACCGCCGAGGACTTCGTGGACCGCCCCGACCTGGTCCGCGGCTACGTCGGCCCGCAGGGCCTGGCCGGGACCGCGTTCCGCTACCTCGCGGACCCGCGGATCGCCCACGGCACCGCCTGGATCACCGGCGCCAACAAGCAGGGCATGCACGCGAAGAACGTCGTCGCGGGCCGCGACTTCGAGGTCGACCAGTACCTCGACGTGGTCGTCGTCGAGCCCGGCGACCCCTGCCCCAAGTGCGGCACCGGCCTGCGCATCGACCGTGCCATCGAGATCGGTCACATCTTCCAGCTGGGCCGCAAGTACGCGGACGCCTTCGAGCTGGACGTGCTCGGCCAGAACGGCAAGCCCACCCGCGTCACCATGGGCTCGTACGGCATCGGTGTCTCCCGCGCGGTGGCGGCGCTCGCCGAACAGAGCCACGACGGGTCCGGTCTGTGCTGGCCCCGCGAGGTCGCCCCGGCCGATGTGCATGTCGTCGCCGCCGGTAAGGCCAAGCAGACCGAACTCGCCCTGGAAATCGGCGAGAAGCTCGGCGCCGCGGGCCTGCGGGTGCTGGTCGACGACCGTGCCGGTGTCTCGCCCGGCGTGAAGTTCACCGACGCCGAGCTGATCGGCGTCCCGACCATCGTGGTCGCGGGACGCCGCGCGGGCGAGGGCGTCGTCGAGGTCAAGGACCGCCGCACGGGAGAGCGTGAGGAGCTCTCCGTCGAGGACGCGGTCGCGCGGCTCGGCGCGTAACAGCGACGAAAGGGCCGGCCGGGGCGATGACGTCCGGGCCGGCCCTTTCGTGTGCCTGGGGTGGCCTTGGCCGGGGGCGGGGCGAGTGGTGGTGGGCGCGTTCCCGTGGGCGGGGTGGCGCGGCCTTCCGCATGGTGCGGGGTGCTCCATGCGTCTGCCCCATGCGTCTGCCCCATGCGGAGAAGGCCAGCGCCCCATGCGCTCGCCCCGTGCGGAGAAGGCCAGCGCCCCATGCGCGAAACGGCTGACCTCCCATCCGCAAAGGAACCCGAGACGTGAAGCCGAGCGCATGGGGCTCGGGGCACGGTGCGGGAGACATGGAGCCGAGCGCATGGGGCCCAGCGCATGGCGGTGGGCCCGGCGCATGAGGCGCGGCGGGGCGTCCCGTTCAGGAGCCGGTGAGGTCGGAGAACTTCTGTGCGTACTCCTTGCTCTCCTCGGCGCTGAGCGCACGGAAGGCGTGGGACCGCGCGGCCATGTCCGGGCCGGGAAGGATCAGCGGATTGTCCGCCAGCCCCTTGTCGATCTTCGCGAGTTCGTCGCGGACGCCGTCGACGGGGCAGGTGTAGTTGATGTACGCGGCGAGCCGGGCGGCGGCCTTGGGCTCGTAGTAGTAGTCGATGAGGCGTTCCGCGTTCCGCTTGTGGCGCGCCCCGTTCGGGACCATCAAGTTGTCGGACGAGATCATGTACCCGGCCTTGGGGACGGCGTAGGCGATGTCCGGGTTGTCCTGCTGGAGCTGGACGATGTCACCGGCCCAGGCGATGCAGGCGGCGAGGTCGCCCTTGTCGAGGTCGTTGGTGTAGTCGTTGCCGGTGAAGCGGCGGATCTGTCCCGCGTCGACGCCCTTACGGATCCGGGCCAGGGCCGCGTCGTACGCGTCGGCGGTGACGTCCTCGGGGCGTTTGCCCATGTCGAGGAGGGTCAGCCCGACGCTGTCGCGCATCTCGGAGAGGAAGCCGACGCGTCCCTTGAGGCGCGGGTCGTCCAGCAGTTGGCTGACGGAGTCGACGGTGCGGCCGCCGGTGGCCTTCTTGTTGTACGCGATGAGCGCGGGGATGCCCTGCCAGGGGTAGGAGTGGGCGCGACCGGGGTCCCAGGCGGGGCGGCGGAACTGCTCGGCGAGGTGGGCCGTGGCGTGCGGGAGGTGGGCGTGGTCGAGCCGCTGGACCCAGCCCAGGGAGATCATCCGGGCGCACAGCCAGTCGGTGAGCACGATCAGGTCGCGGCCGGTGTCCTGGCCCGCCGCGAGCTGGGCCTGGATCTTGCCGAAGAACTCGTCGTTGTCGTTGATGTCCTCGGTGTACCTGACGGTGATGCCGGTGCGGCGGGTGAACGCCTCCAGGGTGGGCCGGTGCTTGCCGTCGTCGCTGACATCCATGTACTCGGTCCAGTTGGAGAAGGCGAGACGTTTCTCCTCGGCCGAGTGGTCGGGGGTCCGCGCCGCGTCGGTGCGGCCGGCGGGCGGGATGCCGCACGCGGACAGGGCGAACGAGCCACCGAGCGCGGTGGCGGCGAGTGCGCTCGCGCGCAGCATGGAGCGGCGGGTCATGGCGAGACGGCCGTCGCGCATGCTGCGGCGCACCGCGGCGACCTCGGGCGGGGAGAGCGGGGCGGGCTGTTGCTCGTGGTGCTCCATGCGCGGATGGCCCTTTCCGGGTGGACCGGCATGGTGCCGGTGCTGACGTTGCCGCGCGGCGCTGGCGGCCGAGGGGATGGGCGTGGCGCCGGGGCGTCACACGGAGGGGTTC
>NZ_VKJP01000220.1 GCF_007280575.1 Streptomyces benahoarensis | reverse complement strand
GGCAGCCCCCGCAGCCCGCCGAGCCCCGGCGTCCAGCCGCCGATGACCACGTCCCACGTCTCCACCCGCTTCGTCTTCCGCCAATGCGCCGACCGCGCACCGGGCGTGTACGGGGAATCCAGCCGCTTGGCGACCACACCCTCCAGCCCGGCCCGCACCACCGCGTCCCACGCCTCGGCGGAGTGCCCCGGCAGCGCGGCCGGAACCGACCAGGCCGGCGCGGACAGCTCCAGACCGCTCAGCACCCGGCGCCGCTCCCGGTACGGTTCCGCCAGCAGCGACCGGCCGTCGAGGTACAGCACATCGAAGAGGACCAGCCGCACGGGCGTCTCCCGCGCCAGGTGGGCCGCCCGCCGCGCGTCGGTCACCCCCATCCGGTGCTGCAACAGCCCGAAGTCCGGCCGCCCCGCCGCGTCCGGGGCCACCACCTCACCGTCGAGCACGAGGGTGTGCCCGCGCGCGCCGTCCGCCGGGACCAGCAGTTCCGGGTAGGTCGCCGTCAGAGCGTTCCCGGCCCGCGACACCGGCCGCACGGTCCCGTCGTCCGTCACGGTCAGCACGCACCGCACCCCGTCCCACTTGGCCTCGAACGCCCAGTCGTTGTCCGGTTCGGGCAGCGGCCCCGGCACCGCCAGCATCGGCGCGATCACCGGCGGCGCACCACCAAAGGGCCCGGGGCCCGCGGAATCCGCCATACCTCGATGGTCGGCCGCCAGGCCCGGACCCGCAGACCGGACGGACGGCGGCTGCGCCCGCACGGACCCGGAGCGCTGCGTTCCTCGGCGCTGATGGCCGCGGGCACCGCCGTCTCCCGGGCCACCGGAATGATCCGCCAGACCCTCCAGGCCGCCGCCCTCGGCACCGGCCTGCTCGCCACCACGTACACCACCGCGGGCGTCGTCCCGATGAGCGTCTACACCCTCCTCATCGGCGGCGCCCTCAACTCCGTCCTCGTCCCGCAGCTGGTACGGGCCCGAGCCGAGCACCCCGACGGCGGTCACGCCCACGAACAGCGCCTGGTGACCCTCGTGTTGAGCGTCCTGGCGGTCGGTACGGTGCTCGCGGTGTGGGCCGCGCCGCAGATCGTCGCGGTCTACGCATCCGACGGCGCGAAGGATCACGCGGCCTTCGGCCTCACCGTCGTCTTCGCCCGCTTCCTGCTGCCGCAGATCTTCTTCCACGGTCTGTACTTCATCCTCGGGCAGCTCCTCAACGCCCGGCAGAAGTTCGGCGCGATGATGTGGACGCCCGTCCTCAACAACCTCGTCCTCATTGCGGTGTTCGGCCTCTACATCGCCCTGCTGACCGGCCCCCGCGAGGTCGCCGACATCACCGCGGGCCCGGTGCGGCTGCTCGGCATCGGCACCACCGCGGGCATCGTCGTCCAGGCCGTGGCGCTCATCCCGTTCGTCCGGGCGTCCGGGTTCCGCTTCCGGCCGCGCTTCGACTGGCGCGGCGCCGGACTCCGCACAAGCCTGACCGCCGCCCGCTGGACCCTGCTGCTGGTGCTGGCCAATCTCGCCGCGATGACCGTCGTCACCCACCTCGCGGGCGCCGCCGACCGCCAACTGCCCACCGCCGGGGTCGGGTTCACCGCGTACTCCTACGCCCAGACGATCTGGATGCTGCCGCAGTCCCTCGTCACCGTCTCGCTCGTCACCGCCCTGCTGCCCCGGATGAGCCGCGCGGTGGCCGAACACCGCCTGGACGATCTGCGCGGCGATCTCTCCCGCGCGCTGCGCGCCAGTGGCGTCGTCATCGTCCCGGCCGGATTCTTCTTCCTCGCCTTCGGCCCGCAGACCGCCCATCTCCTCTTCGCCCACGGCGCGGTCGACGCCGCCTCCGCCGCCCCGGCAGGCCACATGCTCCAGGCGCTGGGCCTCGGCCTGATCCCGTTCTCCGCGCAGTACCTGCTGCTCCGCGGCTTCTACGCCTTCGAGGACACCCGTACGCCGTTCTGGACCGCCGCCCAGATCGCCGCCGTCACCATCGCCCTGGCCGTCGCCTGCCATCTGCTGCTGCCGCCGCGCTGGGCGGTGACCGGCATGGCCGCCGCGTACGCCGTCGCCTACGCCGCCGGGCTGCTGCTCACCGCCGTCCGGCTGCGCCGCCGGCTGCACGGCAGGCTCGACGGGCGGCGGCTGTGCCGGACCTACGGGAAGCTGGCCGCCGCCGCGGCGGCAGCGGCCCTCCTCGGCCACCTCGCCGCCACCGGCATCGTCGGCACCGGGGCGCCCGCCCTGACCCTGCTGGCCGGTGGCCTCACCATGGCGGCGGCCTTCTGGGCCCTGGCCCGGCTGCTGCGCATCGGCGAACTGCGCGGTCTGCCGCTGCCGGGGCTGCGGCGCGCCTGACCGGTCGTCGGGTGACCACCCGGCCCGGACGCCACGCCGTCCGGCGGGCTGCCACCCGGTGGCGTGGAACCGGCGGTGCGGCCGTCCGACAATCGGGGCCGTCCGGCATGAATGGCCTGGCCTTCACTGCCTGCGCACACAACTCCCCCCTGGTGTTCACACAGTGGGAATTGTTGCGGTGGAAGGCTGCCCACCGGCCGTACACCCAACGGCCGGTATCGGCCGCACCCCCACAACCGGCGGCCCGGTACCACCATTCGGGGAGAGGACACCTTCGTGGACATCACCCGCGCGACCCGCAGAGGTCGCCGCCGTACCGCGCTCGCCGTGGCCGCCGTGGCCGCGTCCGTCGCACTGGCCACCCAGCTCCCGGCCACCGCCACGGCGACCCCCGCCGCCCCCTATCCGACGGCCGCCGCCCACATATCCGGCGGACCGGCGATATCCGGGGCGGCGCACGCCGCCTACGACGACACGTACTACAAGGACGCCATCGGCAAGACCGGGCAGGAGCTGAAGGACAGCCTGCACCGCATCATCAGCACCACCCAGACCGGCAAGCTCACCTACAGCCAGGTCTGGGACGCCCTCAAGGACACCGACGAGGACCTGAACAACACGTCCAACGTCATCCTCCTCTACACCGGCCGCTCCCAGAGCAAGGACGCCCACGGCGGCAACCCGGACGACTGGAACCGCGAGCACGTCTGGGCCAAGTCCCACGGCGACTTCGGTACCGCCACCGGCCCCGGCACCGACCTGCACCACCTGCGGCCCGCCGACGTCTCCGTCAACAGCGACCGCGGCAACAAGGACTTCGACAACGGCGGCACCGAGATCGGTGAGGCGCCCGGCAACTACACCGACAACGACTCCTTCGAGCCCCGCGACGCGGTCAAGGGCGACGTCGCCCGGATGATCCTCTACATGGCCGTCCGCTACGACGGTGACGACGGCTTCCCCGACCTGGAGCCCAACGACAAGGTCGACAACGGTTCGGCACCCAGCATCGGGCGCCTCTCCGTCCTCAAGGCGTGGAGCCAGGCCGACCCGCCGGACGCCTTCGAGCAGCACCGCAATCAGGTGATCTTCGACAAGTACCAGCACAACAGGAACCCGTTCATCGACCACCCCGAGTGGGTCAACGAGATCTGGTGACCTGATGGGGGCCGGGTCGACGCGCGTCGACCCGGCCCGTTCCCCGCGCGTCGACCGGCCCGTCACCCGACCGCGCCGCCCGCACGGCCCGGCGCCCGCCACCGCCCCGGCGCCGACGATGAACCGTATGGAGCACTCCAGACGGCGACCCGCCCGGGCCCGTTCCTAGCGTGGCCTCATGTCGTCAGCGAATTGGCCCTCCGTCAAAGCCGGTACCGCAGCGGCCGTTTGCGCCGCGACCGTCGCCGTCTCCGCCCTCCCGGCCGCCGCCGCAGGCTCTCCGGGGGACGGCCCCCACGTGACCGGGGACGCCCCGTCCACCACCTCCGCCGCCCGCCTCGACCACCCCGGCGTCCAGGTGCGCACCGCACCCGACGTCGATGAACCTCCCGATGTCTCCGCCCTGTCCTGGATGGTCACCGACGCCGACGACGGCCGGGTGCTGGCCGCCAAGGACGCCCACCGCGAACTGCCGCCCGCCAGCACCCTCAAGACCCTCTTCGCCGTCACCGTGCTGCCGAAATTCGGTCAGGAGACCGTGCACACCGTCTCCGAGGACGACCTGTCGGGCATCAGCCCCGGCAGCTCCCTCGTCGGCATCAAGGAAGACCTCCGCTACACCGTCGCCGACCTGTGGCGCGGCGTCTTCCTCAGCTCCGGCAGCGACGCGGTGCGCACCCTGGCCGCGATGAACGGCGGCTGGGAGGTGACCTTGGAGGACATGCGCGCGATGGCCGACCGCCTCGGCGCCCGCGACACCGACGTCGAGTCCGCGGACGGCTACGACACGCCCGGCCAGCACTCCTCCGCGTACGACCTCACGCTCTTCGCCAAGACCGGGCTCACCAACCGGGACTTCGCCCGCTTCGCGAGCACCGAGGAGGCACAGTTCCCCGAGGCGGGCGGCCCGGACTCGTTCGGCATCCAGAACACCAACCGGCTGCTGGTCGGCTCGCACGGTGTGGAGCCGTACCCCGGCCTGATCGGCGTCAAGAACGGCTACACCTCGCAGGCGGGCAACACGCTCATCGCCGCCGCCCACCACGACGGCCGGACCCTCCTGGTCACCGTCATGAACCCGCAGTCCGGCAAGAACAACGCGGTCTACGAGGAGGCCCGTTCCCTCCTGGACTGGGGCTTCGAGGCCGCACCCGACATCGAGCCGGTCGCCATGCTGCCGGACCGCGTCGGTCCGCAGCCCTCGCCCTCCCCGGAGCCGGATGCCGACGGACCGGCCTCCCACGAACCCGCCGCCGACCGCGCCGACCGTGCCGCGCATCGTCGCGCCACCGACCGGGCGGCCGTGCTGCGCGCCGCCTCGGTGGGCCGCGACGCCGGTACGCCGGACGGCCCGGGACCGGGCGTCTGGTGGCTCACCGCCGCGGGCGCGGTGCTGGTCAGCGGCTTCACGGTGGTTGTGTGGCGCCGCCGCCAGGACTGACCCGCCACCCCGGCCGGGCCCCGTACGGACGTACGGCCGGTCGGGGATTCGGTGGACCGTGGGGGCGTTCCCGTAGGGGACCCGTGACGCGACTGCCACGACGGTGATGACTGCCGGGCAGCACTCGGTGTAGCGTCCCGATCAGCTGTCGTGGTTCCGAAGTGCCGGACGCCCGTGTCGCCTTCACGGGCGTTCTTTCTGTGCGATACCTCTCCGGACCAGGGCGATCACCTCCGGCTGCCGCACCGCGCGGGAGCCGATACGAGCCCCTTGAACGAAGGAGACGGATATGGCCAGCGGAACCGTGAAGTGGTTCAACTCGGAGAAGGGCTTCGGCTTCATCGCGCAGGACGGTGGCGGCGCCGACGTCTTCGCGCACTACTCGAACATCGACGCCACCGGCTTCCGTGAGCTGCAGGAAGGCCAGAAGGTGACGTTCGAGGTCACCCAGGGCCAGAAGGGCCCGCAGGCGGAGAAGATCCGCGTCGAGGTCTGAGCCCGGTTCACCACGGCGCCCGCCCCACGCGTGGGGCGGGCGCCGTGGCGTGTCCGGCTCACGGCTCCCGGTCGTTGAGGATCTTCTGCCACGTGGTTTCCGGGGCGATACGGGCCGGGCAGCGGGCGCTCCTGCCGCTGCCCGCGGGGCCGCGCGAGGTGACGGTCGAGACCATCGAGGTCCGCCGCCGCAGGCGCGGTCATGCCGCCGAGGGAGAGGAGGCGGCCCTGTACCTCGCCGGAGTGACCGCCGCCGACCTCCCTCGCTCCCTGGGCGGGGGCGGCGCCGTGCTGGACACCGAGCCGCTGCGGGGCCTGGAGATCACCGAGGTGTGACGACGGGAGCGCGGCCCGTCCCGGGCGTGCCGGTGGCCCCGTCCGGCCGTGCTCGAAGGCGCGTCCGCTCGGGGCCACGGGAGCGGCGGGCCGCGGTGGAGGGCGCGGCCCCGGGTGTCAGGACTGCGGCGGCTGGCGCCTGTCGCCCCCGCCGAACTCGTCCTTCAGGCGGTCCTGGCCCTTGTCGACCTGGCCGCTGTGCTTGCCTTGGGTCCGCTTGTCGACGTAGTCGCCGGCCTTGTCGATGCCCTTGCCGGTCTGTTCTTCGTGGCCCTTGAGCATGGACTTGAGCTTGTCGAGCATGGACATGGGTCATCCTCCCTCACGACGATCCCCGTCGGCTCCAGCATCGCCCCCACCCTGGCGACCCGCATCCCCGCGACCCACGGCGCCCGCCCCCGGGGCCGTCACCCGGCCGGGCCACGGATACGGCCTGGGCGGCGCAGCGGCGGCCCGTCCGGCGGGCGGTCGGCCCGGTCACCGGCCCAGAATGCACCGGTGACCGAAGAACACCGCACGCCCGACGAGCCCGCGCCCCGCCGCATCACCCGCGACGAGGAACGCCGACGCGCCCGGTCCGCGCTGGCCGGCCGGGCCCGGGACGAGGGTGAGCTGTCCCTCCTGATGGACATGCTGGACCTCGACCCGGGCCATGACGGCTACCCCGAGGAGAACGAGCCCTCCACGGCTCCGGAGGAGGGGCATCCGCCGTGAGGCCGCCCCGGGGCCGGCCGTGACGCGGCCGCGCGGGCCCACGGTGACGCCGCCCGGCCCGTTCGCGCGCCGCCGGCGGCCGCGCCCCCTCGCCCCCGTACGCTCACTCCCCGTCCGCCGCCCGCGTCAGCCGCAGCGTGACCAGCTGGAACGGCCGCAGCGCCAGCCGCACCGCGGCGCCGTCCCGTACGAGACGCGGACCGTCGGGCACAGGGCGCTCCAGCAGGTCGGTGGCGACGACGGTGGACGGCAGGAACGACGTGGTGAGCGTCGCGGTGCCGCGTGCGCCGTGGGCCTCGTGGAGCCGGACCACCACATCGCCGCTGCCGTCGTCCGCGAGCTTCACCGCCGTCACCACCACCGCCTCCTCGGCGACGGTGACCAGCGGCGCCACCGGGCCCGCGCCCGTCACCCGCCGCTGCGGGAGGTTGATGCGGTGGCCCTCGCGCACCGCGTCGCCGATGCCCGCGCCGGGCACCAGCGCGTACCCGAAGCGATGCACGCCGTGGTCGGTCTCCGGGTCCGGGAAGCGCGGGGCGCGCAGCAGGGAGAGCCGCACCGTGGTCGTGGTGCCCACCTCGTCGGGCGCCTCCCGCACGGTGCGGGTCACGTCGTGCCCGTACGTCGCGTCGTTCACCAGCGCCACGCCCCAGCCGGGCTCCGCGAGATGGACGAAGCGGTGCGCGCACGTCTCGAACTTCGCCGCGTCCCAGCTGGTGTTGGTGTGCGTGGGCCGGTACAGATGCCCGAACTGCGTCTCCGCCGCGTACCGGTCGGTGTGCAGGTCCAGCGGGAAGGCGGCCTTGAGGAACTTCTCCGTCTCGTGCCAGTCGACCTCCGCCGCCAGATCGACCCGGCTCGCACCCCGGGCGAGCGTCACCGTCTGCGCCACGCGGGAGGCGCCGAAGCGCCGCGTCACCCGCACCGTCGCCGCCTCGTTGGACGCCGCCGCGAGCGTCACCTCGTCGGCGTCGGTCAGCGCCGTGACGGTGTTCCGGTAGAACGCGTCCACGTCCCACGCGTCCCACATGTTCGGGAAGTCCGGGTGGAGCTGGAGCAGATTGGCGGCGCCGCCCGGCGCGACGCACTCCCGGCCCGCCACCAGGTCGTACACCGACACCAGCAGCCCCCGCCCGTCGACCTCCGCCCGCAGCACGCCGTTGGCCAGCACGAACCCGCCGCCTGCGCGGGGGCGCGCCGACACCGGTCCGCCCTCGGGCACCGCGGGGGCGAGCCCACCGGCGGGGACGCCCGCACGGGCGTGCGGCGCCGCGTTCGCCGTCAGATCCCGCTCCCCGGCACCGGCCAGCGCCGCCAGCGCGCCCGCGATGATCTCCTCCAGCTCCGCCGCGACCGCCGCGTACGTGCGCGCCGCCTCCCGGTGCACCCAGGCGATCGACGAGCCCGGCAGGATGTCGTGGAACTGGTGCAACAGCACCGTCTTCCACAACCGGTCCAGCGCCGCATACGGATACGGGTGACCGGCCGTCACCGCGGCGGTCGCCGACCACAGTTCGGCCTCCCGCAGCAGCTGCTCGCTGCGGCGATTGCCGCGCTTGGTGCGTGCCTGGCTGGTCAGCGTCCCGCGGTGCAGCTCCAGATACAGCTCGCCCACCCAGACCGGCGCCTCGGGGTACTCCGCCTCCGCCGCCGCGAAGAAATCCGCGGGCTTCTCCCACGCCACCACCGGCGAGCCGTCCAGATCCCGCAGCCGCCGCGCCTTGGCGATCATCTCGCGGGTGGTGCCGCCCCCGCCGTCGCCCCACCCGGTCGGCGCCAGCGACCGCTTGGCCATGCCCTTCTCCTTGAAGTTCCGCGCCGCGTGCGCGAGCTGCGCGCCGGACATCTCGCAGTTGTACGTGTCGACCGGCGGGAAGTGCGTGAAGATCCGGGTGCCGTCGATGCCCTCCCAGCGGAAGGTGTGGTGCGGGAAGGAGTTGACCCGGCTCCAGGAGATCTTCTGTGTCAGCAGCCACCTGGCGCCCGCCGCCTTGATGATCTGCGGCAGCCCCGCGGCGAACCCGAACGTGTCCGGCAGCCACACCTCGTCACTCTCGATGCCGAACTCCTCCAGGAAGAACCGCCGCCCGTGCACGAACTGCCGCGCCATCGCCTCCGACCCGGGCATATTGGTGTCCGACTCCACCCACATCCCGCCCGCCGGGACGAACCGGCCCGCCGCCACCGCCTCCTTGACCTTCGCGTACACCGCGGGGCGGTGCTCCTTCAGCCAGGCGAACTGCTGCGCCTGGCTCATCGCGAACACGAACTCCGGCTCGTCCGCCAGCAGCGCCGTCATGTTCGACGCGGTACGCGCCACCTTCCGCACCGTCTCGCGCAGCGGCCACAGCCACGCCGAGTCGATGTGTGCATGACCCACCGCGCTGATCCGGTGCGCCGACGCGCCCGCGGGCGCCGCCAGCACCTCCCGCAGCCGCTCCCGCGCCGCCGGCGCCGTACCGCCCACGTCCTGGAGGTCCACCGCGTCCAGAGCCCGGCCGACCGCCCGCAGGATCTCCCAGCGGCGCGGCGCCTCCAGGGGCAGCTCGGCCATCAACTCGCCCAGTACCTCCAGGTCCTGGATCAGCTCCCACACCGCCCGGTCGAACACCGCCAGGTCCATCCGCGCCAGCCGGTACAGCGGCGCGTCGCCCGCGGTCTCCGGGTCGCCCAGCGGCGTCGGGCGGAACGGCGGGTCGCCGAGGATCACCGGGTTCGACGCCGCCTCCAGATGCCATTCGACGCGTTCGCCGCCGCGCACCGGGGAGCCGACCCGGACCCACTGGTTGCGCGGGTTGAGGCCCTTGACGGGGGTGCCGTCGGGCGTGTGGACCAGCGCCTCGCACTGGAAGCCCGGCATCCGCTCGTCGAACCCGAGGTCGAGCACCGCCTCCACGGTCCGCCCCGCCCACTCCCGGGGCACCTCACCGGTCACCTTGAACCACGTCGTCCCCCAGGGCGCGCCCCAGGCGTCCCCAACCGCCACGGGGGAGTGCGGGGCCGCGATCCCCTCCGCCACCGGAACCGGCTCACCCGGGGCGACCCAGGCGGAGACCTCCAGCGGTACGGACGCGGAGTACAGCGCGGGCCGGATGCGTTCGTCGAGCACGCGGGCGAGGCGGGCTTCGGTCAGGGCGCGGTCGTCGTGCATGGGGTGTGCTCCTCACGTCGAGGGGGCGCGTAG
>NZ_VKJP01000021.1 GCF_007280575.1 Streptomyces benahoarensis | reverse complement strand
GGGCGGGAGGCGGGTGCGACCGGGACGGCGGGTACAGCCGGAGTGGCCGGTGCGACCGGGTCGGCGGGCAGCGGGCGGCCCCCGCCCGCCGACACGCTCGCGGCCACGGTCACGGACCCGGCGCCGGGCGGCGGTGACGCGGCGCGGTCCACCGTCGGCGCCCTCCCGCCGGACGTGCCGCAGCCTCCCGACGACGCGGTCCGGCGGCGCGCGAACCGGCTGCCGGTCGTCCTCGCCGGGGTCTCGTCCCTCACCGTCGTCCTGACCGTCGGCGCGTTCCTGCTCACGCACCCCGGGGACGACGGGGACGACGCCGGGTCCGCGCCGCCGCCCGCCGTGTCGGCGTCCGCGCTCGTGTCAGCCGGGTCGCCCGGGCCGGTCGCCGGGCCCGGCGGCACCTGCCTCGACGTCTACGGCGAGAACGACGGCGGCGATCACACGCCCGTGGACCTGTGGGAGTGCCAGCCCTCGGCCGCCGACCAGCAGTGGAGCCACCGCCCCGGCGGTGCGCTGGAGACGCAGCGGCGGTGCCTGGGCCTGGTGCGCAGCGGCACCGCCCAGGACACGGCGGTCGAGCTGCAGGACTGCACCGGCGCCGACGGACAGAAATGGGAGCAACGGGCCGACGGCTCCCTGCTCAATCCGTACTCGACCCGCTGCCTGGAGCCCGACGGCGCGCTCCGGAACGGCGTCCCGCTCCGCATCCACGACTGCAGCGGCGCCGCCGCGCAGAAATTCACCCTGCCCTGACGTCACCTCGCCCTGACATCACTTCGCCCTGACGTCACCTCGTCCCTTCACGGTTCCGCTCCCTGCCGAGGTGGTGGAGAGTACGTACGCCGAACTCCTCGGCGGCTGGGGCACGTTGGCGGCATGGCAGGCGGGCAGGGCGGAGGGGGGAACCGAGGTGTCTTCGGGGTTGCGGGCGTGGGCCCGGCTGTTCACGGTGGGCGCGGTCGTCGCCGGCTATGTCGCACTGCACCTCGCGCTCGGCGCGGGCGCGGCTCTCCGCGCCCAGGACCGTTTCCGGGACGCCCCGGCGCGGGCCGCCGCGTTCACCGCCGCGCTGAAACATCCCGCCGACGGGGCCGCGCCGCCCGCCGGGATCCGTACGGGCACCGCATGGTTCCGGGAGCACGCCCCGGACGGGCGGACCCGGTCCATGGTCGTCGCCGCCGCCGACGCCGCCGGGGCGGGCCGGATCTCCGTGGCCCGCGCACGGGTCTCCGGGCTGGCGGCGGAGGTCCGGCGGGAGGAGGCGGGGCTCGCCCGGGACGCCGCCGCATCGCGCACCGTCACGCTGTGCTGGGCGATGCCCGCCGGGGTGCTGCTCGTACCGGCGCTGTGGCTGCGGCGACGGCGGCGGGCGGGCGCGGCGGAGGTCGTCGCCGTGGTCAGCCGGTTCGTACCGCGTCAGCCGTGGTGGCGGCGGCCGGTGTACCTGGTGGCCGACGGCTTCGGGTACGTCCTGTTCGTGGTGGGCGCCCTCGCCGCCCAGATGTCGCAGCAGCAGGGCTACAAGATGCCGTTGACGGCACAGGTGCTGCTGCTGGCCGGCGGACTGGCCGCGCTGGGCGCCGGGGTCCTGGTTCTGCGTCACACCCGTCCGCGCGCGGTGCGCGGGGCGGCCCAGGCGTTGCGTGCCGACGGCCGCCGCCCCGTGCTGTATCTGCGCAGCTTCGCCGACGACGCCGCCGCGGCCGAGGTCGACGACGGGCCATTCGTCACCCTGCATTCGCGGGAGGAGCAGCTCGCGGGGGCGTTGGGCGCCGTCGGCCCCGTGATCACGGTCGGCAGGCCCGGGGAGCCGCTGCCCCATCTGGGCGCCGCGCGGTTCTACCTGCCGCTCGACGACTGGCAGCCCGCGATCCTGCGGCTGATGGAGCTGTCCCACCTCATCGTGCTGCGCCTGGGGACGGGCGACGGGCTGTGGTGGGAGGTCGAACAGGCCCGCGCCACCCAGCCCGCGCGGAAACTGGTCCTGCTGGCCTCCGGCAGGCAACCGGGCACGGCCGCGCGGCTGGACGCGCAACTGCCCGTCCCGTCCGGGTTGGACGCGGTGGTGTCGGACGATCCCTGGACCGCCGCGGTCGTCGTCTTCGACCCCTCGTGGGCGCCGCGGCTGTATCCGGTGGGTTCGAGCGCGGGCGCCCGGCACCGGGGCCCGCTCACACGGCAGTTGGCGCGCGTCGGCCGCCTCTACCGGACGGCGATGCTGCCGCTCACCCCCACGCACCACCTGGCCCGCACCCTGCAAGCGGCCCTGGCGACCGTCGACGTCCCTGCCCGGAGGATGGCGTGGCGGGCCACGTTCGCCACCCAGGCGTCGCTGTGGCGCGGGTTCGCGCTGGTCACGACCCTGGGGCTGCTGGCCTGGCTCGGGTACCGGGCGCTGCGGTTCTTCGGCGGCTGACACGGCGCCGGGCGCGGACGGCCGGACAACGGGTCAATCAGGGCCCGCCGGACCGGGGACGCGGCGGCCTCGCGCCCACTACGCTTCCCGTTCCCGGACAACGTCCGGGAACCGCACAAGTCTTCGGGGGAATGCGTGGACGGTGCACATCGGCACACGACGGCGGGTGCGGGCCCGGTCGGCCCGGCGGGCCCCCTCGGCCCAGCAGGTCCGGCAGGTCCGGTCGGCCCAGCAGATCCGCCAGGACCGGCAGGCCCGATGGGCCCGGGAGGCCCAGCAGGTCCGGCCGGCCCGGTCGATCCGCCGCAGTTCAGGGCCGTGGCAGGGCCGGCCCTGGCCGCCACGCTGCTCATTCTGTCGGCGCTCGTGGGCGACGCCTTGGAGACGGTCTCCGACTGGCGCAACTACCTCGTCGTGCACGCCTTCCGGGCGGGCGCGGCAACGGTCGCGGACCTCGGGGCCGCCGACACCTTCTCGCTGTGGGTGTCGCTACCGGGAGTCGTGGTGTACATCGCGGCGGGTGTGGTGTTCCTGGTCTGGTTGTGGCGGGCACGGTGCAACGCCGAGCTGTGGGGCGGCCGAGCCTCGCACCGCCGCTCCCGGGGCTGGGTGGTCGGCGGCTGGTTCGCGCCGGTGGCCAACCTGTGGATCCCGTACCACGTCGTGACGGACATCTGGCGGGCCAGCGCGGAACGGCGCCCTGCCCCGCGCGGCCCGGTCACCGCCTGGTGGGCGACGTACGTCGCCGGAAGCGTGCTCAGCCGGTCGCTGGGCCAGTTCTACCTGGCCAAGAAGATCACCGAGTCGGGGCTGCGCAACGCCGCGGTGCTGTCCACCCTCTGCTTGGTGCTCGACGTGGCGGCCGGTGTCCTGATCATCGTCATCCTCAACCGGGTCACCACCTGGCAGAGCCGCAGGTCACCGCAGCACGGGGCGTGAGGTCACGCCGAAGCACGCGTCCGCGTGCGCGCACGGCTTCGGGGCGGCGGCGTGCCGGGACGAACGCCTCGGTGTGCCCGTACCGCTCCCGAACTCCTCGCGCCCGTACGGCTCTCTCCTGAAGTCGCGGTATCGGCTGCGGGCCAGGAGCGCGCTCGCCACACGCCCTCGTACCGACGTCGTACGGCTCCCTACCGAAGCCGGGCAACGGCGCCCGGTCCGGGAGGCGGGGCACCAGGTCGCTCCCGTACGGATTTCGATGCCGCCCGCCCTCCCCCGCGTCCGTACTCCGAGCCCGAGGCACAGGCCCGCGCGTCGCGCCCCCGACATCGCCCCTGAGCTGCACCCTGGATATTCCCGGCACCCGCCCAGGGCGACGGCACAAGGAACACGGCAATTACCACAGCCCGTCATGACATACCCCCACTTTCGCTCCAGGTGGAAAGAGATGGTGGGGGTATGGCCGTTCATGCGACATTTCCGGTGCGCCGCCGAGGTGCCCCGCCGCATCGCATGTCGGCGGGGTCCGTGGGGCGGCGCGCCATCACACCTCAAGGGGGAATCATGCGAAAGATCACCAAGGCCCTGGCCCTGACGTTTGCCGTGGGCGCCCTGGCCTCTGCGGGGATGACCACCGCCAACGCCGCCCAGGCCGCGGGCAGTCTGCACGGCTGCCCGTCCGGGGCCGTCTGCGTCTACCCGCAGAACGCCGGGTGGAACAACGACCGCCCGTCGCTGGCCTATTACAGCTACGGCGCCCACAACCTCAGCAACCAGGTCGGGCAGCACTACGTCCTGAACAACCAGACGGGCGGCGCCACGGCCCGCACCTGCACGGGCTACAACGGAACGGGCGACTGCCAGGGCTACCTCGGCGCCGGCTACCACGTCGACAAGGACCTCACTCCGATCAACTCGATCCTCCTCGTCAAGCCGTAGCAACGGCCGTACAACGATGGGGTACGCGCTCGGTCCGGTCCTCTTCCGGGGCCCGGACCGGGCGTTGTCGTGTGTCGGCCGGTTGGGGGCAGTGGCCCGGCCGGAGCGATCCGTCCGGAAGCGGGACGGCGGTCGGTCGCGGACGGACGACGGGGGGCGGCGGTCGGCCGCCCGGCAGCGTGGCGCCTCACCGACCACCCGACCGAGATCCCCCACGTAAGAATGGAGATGCGCCGCCCACCTCCCCTTGGCAAGCTGCCCCGATGAATCGTGAACAGATTTCCCGGATCGCCCACGCCGGGCATCCGATCAAGTCACCGCTCGACGACGCTTCCGTGCACCAGTTGCTGGAGTGTGCGCTTCCGCGGGGTGACGAGCGGGTGCTCGACCTCGGGTGTGGTGGTGGGGAATGGCTGCTGCGGGCCCTGGAGGCGCGGCCGGGGCTGCGGGCCGAGGGGGTGGATGTCTCCGAGGACGCGCTGACGCAGGCCCGGGAGGCGGCGCGGGAGCGGGGCATCGAGGAACGTCTCACGCTGCACCACCGGCCGGCCGCGGAGTTCGCGTCCGCGGAGCCGTTCGACCTGGTGCTGAGCGTCGGGGCGGCGCACGCCTTCGGTGGGCTGTTGCCCACCCTCGCCGCGGCGCGCAAGCATCTGGCCCCGGACGGCCGCGTGGTGATCGGTGACGGATTCTGGGAGCGCACGCCGTCCCAGGAGACCATCGACATGCTCAGGGACTTCGCCGACCTCGCGACCACCATGGACCGCGTCGCCGCCGACGGGTGGACGCCCGTACACGGGCACATCAGCAGCCGTCAGGAGCTGGACGCCTACGAATGGGCGTGCTGGGGTTCGCTGGCCGCCTGGGCACTGGATCACCCCGCCGATCCCGACAGCACGCAGGCGCTGACCACCGCGGCCACCCGCCGCTCCGAGTGGCTGCGCGTCTACCGGGACACCTGGGGTTTCCTCACGCTGGTCCTGCGCCCGACCCCGGACGGTCTCTGAGACGACGGGAGGCACGGCCACCGGCCCGTAACGGCGATACGAGCGGTCCTCGCCGGTACGGGCCGGTGGCCGTGAACCTGCCGGGTGCGGCGGTGGACCGTAGCCTGAGGGGACAAGGCGCCGGACGGGTCGGGGTGCCGGACGGATCGGTGGGAAGGGACGCGTCCGTGGGCGGTCGCGTGGTGCGGCGCGGGCTCGGGGCGACGCCGCCGGGACGGAGGATCGTGACGCGATGACGAATTTGGCGATCATCAGCGGGGGCCTGCGGGAGCCGTCCTCGACCCGGCTCCTGGCCGACCGGCTTGAGGCCGCGGTGCGCACGGCGCTGGAGGACCAGGGGCAGCGCGTCGACTCGTCGTTCGTGGAGTTGCGGCCGCTGGGCCGGGCGATCACGGACGCGATGCTGTCCGGGTTCCCCACCGGCCCGCTGGAGGAGGCGTTCGAGACGGTGGCACGGGCCGACGGCGTGATCGCGGTGACGCCCGCCTTCAACGCCTCGTTCAGCGGACTGTTCAAGTCCTTCTTCGACGTGCTGCCGGAGGGGGCGCTGTCCGACATGCCGGTGCTCATGGCCGCCACCGGCGGTACGGAGCGGCACTCCCTGGTGCTGGAGCACGCGATGCGGCCGATGTTCTCCTATCTGCACGCCGTCGTCTCCCCCCGGGGCGTCTACGCCGCGACCAGCGACTTCGGCTCGGACAACGCCCAGCAGGGCGCGTCGCTGCGGGACCGGGTCAAGGCCGCAGCGGCGGACTACGCCCGGCTGGTCCAGGGCTGCGGGGCGCGGGTCAGGCGCGACGAGTTCGAGGACGTCGTACCGATGGAACAGCTGCTGGGCGGCGGGGCGGCTTCCTGACACCGGCCGCCCGGTCCCCGTCGTACGTCGCACTGCGGGGACCGGGCGGCGCATCCGTTTCTGCTAGGTGGCGTCCGTGTCGATGCCGGGGGCCGCCTCCCGGGCGGCGACCGCCGGGTGCGGGGGTGCGGAGGCGGGTACTCCGGCCGGGCGGAGGGCCGCGAATTCCTTGCGGAGGACGGGGACGACCTCGCCGCCGAGCAGGTCGAGCTGTTCCAGGACGGTCTTCAGCGGCAGTCCGGCGTGGTCCATCAGGAACAGCTGGCGCTGGTAGTCGCCGACGGCGTCGCGGAAGCCGAGGGTCCGCTCGATGACCTGCTGCGGCGAGCCGACGGTCAGCGGCGTCTGCTCGGTGAACTCCTCCAGGGACGGCCCGTGCCCGTAGACGGGCGCGTTGTCGAAGTACGGGCGGAACTCGCGTACCGCGTCCTGGGAGTTGGCGCGCATGAACACCTGGCCGCCGAGGCCGACGATGGCCTGTTCGGGGGTGCCGTGGCCGTGGTGGGCGAAGCGCTGCCGGTAGAGGCGGATCATCCGCCGGGTGTGGGACATGGGCCAGAAGATGTTGTTGTGGAAGAAGCCGTCGCCGTAGTACGCGGCTTGTTCCGCGATCTCCGGGGAGCGGATCGAGCCGTGCCAGACGAACGGGGGGACGCCGTCCAGGGGCCGGGGCGTGGCGGTGAAGCCCTGGAGCGGGCTGCGGAACGTGCCCTCCCAGTCGACGACGTCCTCCCGCCAGAGCCGGTGCAGCAGCGCGTAGTTCTCGATGGCGAGCGGGATGCCCTGGCGGATGTCCTGGCCGAACCACGGGTAGACGGGGCCGGTGTTGCCGCGGCCCAGCATCAGGTCGACGCGGCCGTCGGCGAGATGCTGGAGGTAGGCGAAGTCCTCGGCGATCTTCACGGGGTCGTTGGTGGTGATCAGCGTCGTGGAGGTGGACAGGACGAGCCGGTCGGTGCGGGCCGTCAGGTATCCGAGGAGGGTGGTGGGCGACGACGGCACGAACGGCGGATTGTGGTGCTCGCCGGTGGCGAACACGTCCAGACCGACCTCCTCCGCTTTCGCCGCGATGGCGAGCGTGGCCTTGATGCGCTCGTGCTCGCTCGGCGTACGGCCGGTGGTCGGGTCGGCCGTCACATCGCCGACGGTGAAGATGCCGAACTCCATGGTGACCGCCTCGTTCGGTTGCATGCTCAGGGTGCGGCCGGGCGTCCGCCCCGGTCGTGTGGGACGGCCGGCCGCTCCGGTCTCCGGGGCAGCCGATTCCCGCCTCCGGGTCGCCGCGCCCGCGCCACAGCCAGGGTGCCACGCCACCCCACCGGGCGACATTTCGGAGCGGAGTGGACAGAGCGGGTGGTGTGTGCGGGGTGTGGCGCCCGCCTGGCCCGGCGGGGACCGCTTTCCGCCCGTTCCACCGATCCCGCCCCACGCGCCGTGCGGTGCGTCAGAATCGGCCCATGCTGACAGTGGGTTCCGTGGTGCTGGGGGTCTCGGACGTGCGGCGGGCGGCGGCGTTCTGGGGTGAGGCGCTGGGATACGTCCCGCGCGAGGAGATCGAGGACGACTGGGTGGTCCTCGTACCGGCCGCCGGGCACGGCGTGCAGGTGGCACTCGGCCGCAGCATGACGCCGGTCCAGGAGCGTCCGCGGGTCCATCTGGACCTGTACGCCGGGGACGCCGCCGACCAGGCCGCCGAGGTCGAACGGCTGGTGGGCCTGGGTGCCCGGCGGGTGGCGTGGGACCTCGCGGCGGACGACGCGGATTTCCTCGTCCTCGCAGATCCCGAGGGCAACCGCTTCTGCGTCATCGACACCGGGCGGCACTGACCGGACCGGACGGACGAGGCGTCGCCGACCGGGCCGGGCGGACCAGCCATCTCCGACCGGCCCGGGCCGCACAGGCCGGGCCGCACAGGCCGGGCCGCACCGACCCGGCGGAGCGGGCTGAGGGGCCCGGTCCGTGCCGCCGGTTGAGGGACCGGCGGCCGCTCATCGGTGGCGGGGCGGGAGGCGCGTGCCGCGTTTCCCGCCCTCGTCCGATTCATGCGGGCGCGCCGCGTGGCTCACCTCACCGTCCGGATGACGGACGGACCGCCGCCGCGGCGCCGGCCGGACCGTAGGGTGGCGCGTGCAGCTGGTTCGCCCCGTCCGCCAGGCGGGTCGTCGCAAGAGGGAACCCGGTGGGAATCCGGGACTGCCCCGCAGCGGTGAGCGGGAACAACCGCCGTCATACGCACTGGGTCCATGGGGCCCGGGAAGCGACGGCCAGTAGGTGTCCTCCCCCGGAGGACGTGCCCGCGAGTCCGAAGACCTGCCAACTGCCCGGGTGCGCGCCCTGTGTGCCCGGACATCCCGGTGACCTCGTGGGCGGGTCGGCGTACACATATCGGACGGAGACCGCGCCGCGTCGCGCGGGGCCGCTCCGTCCGGTTCGTCACCCCTTCGCGCTCCGTCCCGTCGCCGGGATCTCAGGGATTCATCTCGCGAAGGAGATCTCCGTGACCACCGAGTCCGCGGCAGCGGCAGCACGGGCCACCGTGTACGGCTACCCCCGTCAGGGGCAGAACCGGGAACTGAAGAAGGCGATCGAGGGGTACTGGAAGGGCCGCGTCACCGCCGACGCGCTGCGCGCCACCGCCGCCGACCTGCGCCGCACCCACTGGCGGCAGCTGGCCGACGCCGGTATCGGCGAGGTCCCGACCGGCGACTTCTCGTACTACGACCACGTCTTGGACACCACCGTCATGGTGGGCGCGATCCCCCGGCGTCACCGCGAGGCCGTCGCCGCCGACCGGCTCGATGGTTACTTCGCCATGGCGCGCGGGACGCAGGACGTCGCGCCGCTGGAGATGACCAAGTGGTTCGACACCAACTACCACTATCTGGTGCCCGAGTTGGGGCCTGACACGGTGTTCGCGGCCGACTCCGGCAAGCAGGTGGGCGAGCTGACGGAGGCCCTGGCGCTCGGGCTGACGGCCCGTCCGGTACTGGTCGGCCCGGTCACCTACCTCCTGCTGGCGAAGCCCGCGCCCGGGGTCGCCTCGGACTTCGACCCGCTGACGCTGCTGGACCGGTTGCTGCCCGTCTACGCCGAGGTGCTGGCCGATCTGCGGGCCGCCGGTGCCGGGTGGGTGCAGCTGGACGAGCCCGCGCTGGTGCAGGACCGTACGCCTGCCGAGCTGAACGCCGCCGCCCGCGCCTACCGTGAGCTGGGCGCCCTCACCGACCGGCCGAAACTGCTCGTCGCCTCCTACTTCGACCGTCTCGGCGACGCGCTGCCGGTGCTGGCGAAGGCGCCGGTGGACGGGCTGGCGCTGGACTTCACCGAGTCCGCCGCCGCCCACGTCGACGCGCTCGCCGCCGTCGGCGGGCTGCCCGGCAAGCGGCTGGTGGCCGGTGTCGTCAACGGCCGCAACATCTGGGTCAACGACCTGACCGCGTCGCTCACCACTCTCGGCACGCTGCTGGGGCTGGCCGACCGGGTCGACGTCGCGGCCTCCTGCTCCCTCCTGCACGTCCCCCTCGACACCGCCGCCGAACGCGACATCGACCCGCAGATCCTGCGCTGGCTCGCCTTCGCCCGGCAGAAGGCCACCGAGATCGTCACCCTCGCCCAGGGCCTGGCCCGCGGCACCGGCGCGATCGCCGCCGAACTGGCCGCCAACAGGGCCGACCTGGCCTCCCGGGCGAACTCCCGCCTCACCCACGACCCGGCGGTCCGCGCCCGCGCCGCCGCCGTCACCGACGCGGACGCCCGCCGCTCCCAGCCGTACGGCGAGCGGACCGCCGCCCAACGCGCCCACCTGGGGCTGCCGCTGCTGCCGACGACGACCATCGGCTCGTTCCCGCAGACCACCGAGTTGCGCACCGCGCGGGCCGATCTGCGGGCCGGGCGGATCGACACCGCCGGGTACGAGGAGCGGATCCGGAGCGAGATCCGCGAGGTGCTGGCCTTCCAGGAGAAGGCCGGGCTGGACGTCCTGGTGCACGGCGAGCCCGAACGCAACGACATGGTCCAGTACTTCGCCGAGCAGCTCACCGGCTACCTCGCCACGCAGCACGGCTGGGTCCAGTCGTACGGCACCCGCTATGTCCGGCCGCCGATCCTCGCCGGGGACATCTCCCGCCCGGAGCCGATGACGGTGCGCTGGACGACGTACGCGCAGTCCTGCACCGAGCGGCCCGTCAAGGGGATGCTGACCGGGCCGGTGACCATGCTGGCCTGGTCGTTCGTCCGTGACGACCAGCCGCTCGGCGCCACCGCGCGCCAGGTCGCACTGGCGCTGCGCGACGAGGTCGGGGACCTGGAGGCGGCCGGTACGCCGGTGATCCAGGTCGACGAACCGGCGCTGCGCGAGACCCTGCCGCTGCGCGCCGCCGACCACGCCGCGTACCTGTCCTGGGCCACGGAGGCGTTCCGCCTGACCACGGGCGGAGTCCGTCCGGGCACCCAGATCCATACGCACATGTGCTACGCGGAGTTCGGCGACATCGTGCAGGCCATCGACGATCTGGACGCCGACGTCATCAGCCTGGAGGCGGCCCGCTCCCATATGCAGGTGGCCCGCGAACTGGCCGCCCACGGCTATCCGCGCGAGGCCGGCCCCGGCGTGTACGACATCCACTCGCCGCGCGTACCGAGTGCCGAGGAGACCACGGCCCTGCTGCGAACCGCCCTGAAGGCCATCCCCGCCGAACGCCTGTGGGTCAACCCCGACTGCGGCCTGAAGACCCGCGGCTGGGCGGAGACCCGGGCGTCTCTGGAGAACCTGGTGGCGGCGGCCCGTACGGTGCGGGGTGAGTTGCCCACGTCCTGACGGGACGCTCGTACGGGGCCGGGGCGCTTGCAGGGTCCCGGCCCCGGTGGGTCATCCGTGGAGATCACGCCGTCCGGCCCGGCCCGGCGCCGCGCGGACGGAGGCCGGTGCGGAGATCCTGGCGGCGGTGTCGCCGGGCGCGGACGAGAATGATGAGTTCTCCTCCGGCTCCGGCTCATCCACCGTCATGGCGGGGCGGAGGACACCGCCGACGACGACTGGGAAATGTGAGAGGTTCACCCATGACCGGCAACCCCCGTGTCCCCGCTCCCCGGGACACTTCCACCGCTTCGGCCGGCGGTCCCTGTGTGCTGCTCAAGCATGGCGAGGTCTTCCTCAAGGGGCGGAACCGTCACCGGTTCATCGAGCGGCTGCACGACAATCTGCGGATTGCGCTGCGCGGAATCGGCGGCTTCACCTGGATCAAGGGCGCGCAGAACATCACCGTGGTGGGCGGTGAGGTGCCACTGGAGGCGTTGGTGGAACGGGCCCGGCGGGTCGTCGGGTTCCACTGCGTCGAACCGGCCGTGCGGACGCCGTCGACCATGGAGGACGTCACCGCGACGGCCGTCGAGGCGCTGCGCGTGGTCTGTGCGGAACGGCAGGTGCGCAGTTTCGCGGTACGGGTGCGGCGGCGGGACAAACGGTTTCCGCTGACGTCGTCGGAGATGGCGGTGCATCTGGGGGCGCGGATCCAGGAGGCGGTGGTGGGTCTGCCCGTCGATCTGACGACGCCCGGCGTCACCCTCTCGGTGGAGATCGATCACCGGGAGACCTATCTGTCGTGGGAACGCCACCGGGGGCTGAGCGGCCTGCCGGTCGGTTCGAGCGGGCGGGCGCTGGTGCTGCTGTCCGGCGGGTACGACTCGCCGGTGGCCGCACACCGCGCCATGCGGCGCGGTCTGGCCTGCGACTTCGTCCACTTCAGCGGGGCGCCGTACACCAACGCCGCCTCCGTGTACAAGGCGTATGCGCTGGCCCGTGAGCTGAATCGCAGTCAGCCGCCGGGTGCGCTCCATGTCGTCGCGCTCGGCCCGGCGCAGAAGCAGCTCGCGGTGGCGGGCGCGGGGCGGCTCCAGGTCGTCGCGCAGCGGCGGCTGATGGTGCGTACCGCCTCGGCGCTGGCGGCGCGGACCGGGGCCGAGGCGCTGGTGACGGGGGACAGCCTCGGGCAGGTGGCGAGCCAGACGCTGGCGAACATGGTCGCGGTGGACGAGGCGGCGCGGCTGCCGGTGCTGCGGCCGCTGGTCGGCTGGGAGAAGCAGGAGATCATCGATGAGGCGCGGGCGATCGGCACGGCCGAGGTGTCCGTCCTGCCCGACGAGGACTGCTGTTCGCTGCTGGCCCCGCCGCAGGTCAGCACCCGGGCCCGGCTGCCGCAGCTGCGGTCGGTGGAGCGGCGGCTGGAGATGGACGAGGTGATCGAGGCGCTGCTGGCGTCGGCCCAGGTGCTGCGGCCCGGGGAGGACGGGGCGGCACCGGCGCCGGGCGAGGGGTGTCCGGCGCCTGCTTGAGGGTGTGTGCCAGGACCTGCCCGCGCCTCGCGTCCGCAACGCCCCGCCGCGCCGTGCCGGGAGTGCCGCGGGCTGGCACATGCATGACGGTGCATCAAGCCTGCCCGCACCTCATGTTCGTGAGGTCCGTCGGGTAGTCGAAGAACGGGGATGGATGCCCTCGCGGGTACCCCATCGTCCACCACATCCCCGCCCGCCCCGCCTAAGGAGCCTTCGTGACCAGCCGTGTTCTGCTCGTCTCCCCCGCCGCCACCGCGTCGCTGCGTCGCGCGGCGTTCGACGACGGTGATCCGCTGGACGCCTCGGGGGCGGCGCGCGCCCGGGCGGCGGCCGGTTCGCTGCCCGCCGCGGACGCGGTGGTGACCTCGCCGAGCGTGCGCTGCCGGGAGACCGCCGAGGCTCTCGGTCTGGTCCCGGGGGACGCGCCGCCGGAGCTGGCCGGGCTGGACGCCGGGCACTGGCGCGGGCGCACCCTGGAGGAGGTGGGGGCGGCCGAGCCGGAGGCGGTGGCGCGCTGGCTGGCCGATCCCCGGGCGGCGGTGCCCGGCGGGGAGTCGGTGGCGGACGCGTGCGCGCGGGTGGCGCACTGGCTGGACGCGCTGCGGCCGACCGGGGGCCGGATCGTGGCGGTGGTGGAGCCGGAGGTGGTGCGGGCAGCGGCCGTCCATGCGACGGGCGCGCCCGCGTCCGCGTTCTGGCGGTTCGATGTGCCACCGCTGACCTGCACGGAGCTGAGCGGACGGGCGGGGCGCTGGAACCTCCGGCTCGGGGGGCCGCTCGCCGCCGGCTGAGGGAGACCGGACCGCACGGCGGCCGGGGCGCGGAGCGAGACGGGGGTCAGGGCGCGGGGCCCGGCCACGCCGCAGGTCGAGGCGCGGCCTGGGCGCGGGGTCCACGCCACGTACCCGGCCGGGCCACGCGAAAGGGCCCCCGGTTGCCGGGGGCCCTCCGTGCGGACGGCTCGTCTCACGAACCGGCCGGTACCGCCTGGGCGGACGCCGTCGGCGCCGGGCGCAGCAGGCGCTGCGCCAACTCGCCGAAGAGCAGCCCGAATCCGGCCCACAGGGTGAGCTGTATGCCGAGGGCGGAGAGCCGGAAGCGCCAGAGCAGCGCCGCCGGGAAGTGCTCCGGCACTTCGTTGACCACGGGCAGGAACGCATACGCGAGGCCGATGACCATCGCGAAGGCGAGCACGGCCACGACCGTCGCGTACCAGTTGCCGGTCCGGGGCGCGAGCTGTTTGCCCAGGAGGGTGGCGGCGACGGCGAGGAGCACGCTGAGCAGCATCATCAGGAAGTACAGGGCGGTCCGCTTGCCGATGGTGTCGGGGTCGCCGACGGCGGGCGGGTTCGCCGGGTACTTCAGGAACGGTACGACGTAGACGGCGAGCAGGGCGCAGCCGGACAGCAGCAGCGCGGTGGCGCGGGGACCGAAGCGGCCCACGCGGCCGAGGGCGAAGCAGTAGGCGAGGGCGGCGAGGCCGCCGAAGGCGACGCCGTGGACGAGGACGCCGGTGGCGAGTCCGGCGGTGGACTGCAGGCCCCGGGAGACGAGTTCGGCCTCGTCGCCGTGGGAGTGCCCGGCGTGGGCCTCCTCGAAGCCGATGGCGCTGTGGACGTTCGGCTCGCCGAGGACGTAGGCGACGATCAGGGCGAGCACACCGGCGCCCAGGCCGGCGAGCATGCCCCGAACGAGCAGGTTGCGGACGGTGGTGGAGTTCATGGAGGTCGCGGCGTCCCTTGCGTCAGTGGCAGGGGAAGCCGAGCAGGTGGCGGGCGTCGTGCACCCATTCATGGACCCCCGTGCCGTTGATCACGGAGGTGGCGCCCTGCTCGGCGCCGACGAAGTAGAGCAGGACCAGCATCAGGATGCCGAAGAAGACGGCCCAGGGAGCGACCGCCTTCAGCGGCAGCTTGGCAGGGAGGACGGGGGTGGCGGTCGGCTGGGCGAGGTGCTGCGCCATGGCGGTGCCTCCTTGGGGAGCTCGCGTCCCCTCTCGGTGGTGCACAGGACGACGGCCCCGGGTCTGACTCACACGCCGCCCCGTCCGTGGGAAGGAGCGGCGTGCACACAGTGGCGCGACCGTGCCGGAGTTGCACCGGCTTCCGTCGTGCCGTCGTCGATATCGCACCGAAGGTACCGCGTGGCGGGTGACCGGCCAAGGCCGGGCCCCGGAATGATCCGGCCCCCGCCGGGTGCCGGTACAGGTCGCCGGCGGGGGCGTGGCCGGCTCGGGTCCGTCGGCGACGGTGTTACTTGCCCATGCCGACCGGGTCGACCGTGACGGCCGCGGGCTTGTCGGAGGCGGGGAGGTTGATGCTGGCGGGCACGGAGTGGGAGTGGGTCTCGTTGGGCGGGGTGACGATCAGGGAGGTGAAGGTCACGCCGCTGCCGCCGGAGGTGTTCGGCGGGACGTGCAGGGTGAAGCGGGCCTCCTCGCCGGGCTTGACGTCGACCTTCGGCCCGGTGAGCTTGCTGCGGGTGGCGCTGATGGTGCCGTCCTTGCCCTTGAGGTCGACGCCCGGGAAGCCCTGGAGGGTGCAGGCGGCGGACCCGGTGTTCTTGAGGTTGACCAGGTAGCTGCCCTCGCCCATGCCGCCGGAGAGGCTGAAGTCGAGCTGCGCGGTCTTGCAAGCATCGCTCGCGCCGCCCGCCGGTGCGCTGCCGGAACCGGAACCGGAGCCGGAGCCGGACTCGTTGGGGGCGGAGCCCTTGTCGGCGGGGGCCGGGGTGTTGCCGCCCCTCTGCGAGGAGTCGCCGGAACCCTGGGCGGAGGAGGACGCCTCGCTCACCGCGGAACTGTCCCCTCCGTCGCAGGCCGTGAGCGTGAGCCCGGCGACGAGGGCCAGACCGGCGAGGGACAGGGTGTGGGCGCGCATCTTCTCTCCTTGCGGGGTGGTACCGCTCACCCGTGAGTGAGCCTTCCTTGATCACCGAGACTCCCACGGCGCAGCGCCCGCTCGGTGCCCAGCCCCCTTGTCTCCACAGTCCATTGACAAACGGGGCGACGCCGTGGAGGGAGATACCCGGCTATGTCTGGATGCGAGGCCCGGGCCGCACGGACGCGGCGGGCGAGGGCCGGGCGGCGCGTCCCGCCGTCGCGCGGAGCATGCGTGTTGCCTCTCCAGCGGCTGGAGACTCCAGGATGGCGCCATGGACGGAACGACCCGCTACTCGATCGGGGAACTCTCCCGGCGCACCGGCGTGCCCGTGCGCACCATCCGGTTCTACTCCGACGAGGGGCTGGTCCCACCGGCCGACCGCACCCACGCCGGACACCGGCGCTACGCCCCCGCCGCCCTGCAACGCCTCGACCTGATCCGCTCCCTGCGGGAGTTGGGCATCGGCCTCGCGACGATCCGCCGGGTACTCGACCACGAGCTGCCGATGGCGCGGGTGGCGCTGGCGCAGGCCGAGGCCGTCGAGGTGCAGATCCGTGCGCTACGGCTGCGCCGGAGCGTGCTGCGCGCCGCGGCCGCGCGCGGCACCGGACCCGAGGAGACCACACTGATGCACCGACTCACCCAGCTGACCGGCGCGGAACGCCGCCGGCTCATCGACGACTTCCTGGACGCCACCTTCGGCGCCGGGCACGATCCGGCCGCGGCGGCGATGGTGCGCACCGCACTGCCCGATCTGCCGGAGGACCCGTCCGCCGACCAGGTCACCGCCTGGACGGAGATCGCCGGGCTCCTGGGCGACGCGGATTTCCGCGCCCGGATGGGGCGTTCGGCCGCCCGCCAGGCGTCCGGGGAACCGCTCGCCTTCGAAGCGCTCGCCGGGGAGGAGGTGACGCGGGACGCCCACCACGCCCTCGCCGAGGCGCGGGACGCGGAGCTCGATCCGTACGGCGCGCAGGCGACGGCGCTGGTCGACGGTCTCGTACGACGGTTCGCCGAGGCGTGCGGACGCGCCCCGGACGCGGGGTTCCGTGCCTGGCTGACCGAGCAGTTGACGGAGGCGCACGACCCCCGCGCCGAGCGGTACTGGCGTCTGGTGTGGGCCGTCAACGGCTGGTCGGTGCTGCCGCACCTGGTGCCGGTGCACTCCTGGTTCCTGCGGGCTCTGTGCGGCGGCCGGGATCTGCGCGACGGGGACGGGGCGGGCCCGGTGGCGCGGGACGCAGCCGGGAAGGAGAAGTGACCATTCCGGCGCGGTGGCGCCGGGCGTTGCTCCAGCGTGATCGTATGAGCGAACAGTCCGGCGCCGCCCCGGCGTATGTCCTGCGCGACCTCGTCCCGCCGGAGGCGTGGGCGGCACTGGCGAACCATCCGCGGCGTCCGCATCCGGCCGGTGAGATCCTGCTGCGGCAGGGCGACTCCGGAACGCATGTCTGCGCGCTGCTCCGGGGCATGGTGAAGGTGGTACGCACCGACGCCGACGGGCGGGAGCGGTTGCTCGCCTTCCGTGGGCCGGGCGAGGTGCTGGGCGAAATGGCCGTCCAGGCCGGAGGCCTGCGGCTGGCCGACGTTCGTACCCTTGGCGTCTGCGAAGTCGCCATCGTTCCGGCGGACACCTTCCGCCGCTTCGTCAAGGAGTACGACCTGGCGACGCAGTTGGCGGCGTATGCGGTGAACCGGCTGTGGGAGCAGACCCAGGTGTCCGAGGGCGCCATCGACCAGCGGCTGGCGGCGACGCTGCTCCGCCTGGCAGAGATCTGCGGCGTGCACACGTTCTCGCTCACCCGCGAGGACCTGGCCCAGCATCTCGGCGTGGGACGCAATTCCGTCACCAAGGCACTGACCCGGTTCGGCGCCCAGCGGGTCCGGGCGGAACGGGCCCTGATCCGCGTTCTCGACGCGCCGTATCTCCGCGAGATCGCCGCGCACTGCGTGTCCGCTCCGTAGTTTCCGCGGAAAGGCGTTCCGGTGGGTGCCGTAGGGCATCGGCCGGGGCGCCTTTTGCGTTCCCTGGGCCGGTTTTCCGGAATTCCCGCTTCACGCGGCGCTGAGACGCGCGGCCCGGGGCTACGGCGCCCCGGGCCGGTGCCGCCGGTCAGCTCAGGAGGAGGGCCGCGTCCCAGCCGCTGGCCGGGGGCGCGTCGATCGCGTAGGCGTGGAGGGCGAGGGCGACGCCGGAGGCGCCGGTGAGGAGGCCGGCGCCGTTGACGACCCCGTCCGTGTCCCTCGCCGGACCACCCGCCGCCTGACGGCCGCCGGCCCGTCGCCGCATGTGCTGGTGCTGACGACGTATGACACGGACGCGGACATCACCCGGGCCATCGAGGCGGGCGCGACGGGCTATCTGCTGAAGGCGGAGCGGCCCGAGGAGCTGTTCGCGGCGATCCACGCGGCGGCGCAGGGCCGCCGCACCGCGCTGTCGGCGCCGGTCGCCGGCCGGGTGATGGCGCAGATGCGGCAGCCGCGCCCGACCCTGACCGACCGGGAGCGGGACATCCTCGCCCAGCTCGCCCAGGGCCTGGGCAACCGCTCCATCGCCAAGGCGCTGTTCATCAGCGAGGCGACGGTCAAGACCCACCTGGGCCGCATCTACGACAAGCGCGGCGTGGACACCCGCGCCGGGGCGGTGGCGGTGGCGAAGGAGCAGCGGCTGCTGCCGTGAACCGGGCCCTGCGCGGGGCGGCCGGTGGACGGCGTCCGGCCGCCTCGGGGCTGTCGTGGCGGGCGAGCCGGGGGCCGGGCCCGGCGCGACTCGGGTGCGCGCGGGGGGCGTCCCGGTACGTGCGCCCTCGGCCCGGGCTGCCCGCGGCGTGCGGAGGTACGCGCGCGGCGGGAGCGCGTCGGTCCATGCCCTCGCGCCCGGCATACCAAACCCCGCACAGGCGCCGCCCCCTCCGTACCCGCGAGAAGCCTGGTACCGCAGCGGACGATCTCCCAGGTAACGGCCCTTGTCGCACCCCACCATTTTGGTATACCAATTGGGCCATCCGTTGACCGGCCGTCCGTGCCGTAGGCAGAGAACGTCGAAGGAGCCCGCCATGTGTGTCGAGAACGTGCCGCCCCCGTCCAGCCGGGTCACCCGCCGTGGCGTGCTCGCCGGGGCCGCCGCCCTCGCCGGGACGGCCGCCGCCCTCTCGGCCGCACCGGGCGCCGTCGCCGCCCCGGCACGGGACTCCGGGCGCGGCCCGGGGACCGGCGCCGGGCCCACCGGTGATCTCGTCGTCGAGGGCGGCACGCTGCTCGACCCGGCGACCGGCGAGGTCACCGAGGACGCGGTCGTCGTCATCCGCGACGGGGTGGTGCACGCCGCCGGGGCCCGCTCCCGTACCGCCGTACCGAAGGGCATCCCGCGCCTGGATGCGCACGGCCGCTGGGTGCTGCCGGGCCTGATCGACGCGCACATCCACCTCAACACCGCCACCGAGGCCCGGGACGCGGTCCGCCAGGGCGCCACCAGCGCGCGCAGCGGCTCGACCAACTTCTACCAGGACATCGCCGTACGGGAACTGGCCCGCCAGGCCCCCGAGCAGGCGCCCCGGCTGCGGGCCGCGGGCGTCTTCGTCACGCCCGACCTGGGGGACACGGTCCTCGCCGACCCCGACCTCACCCCGCTCGCGCGGCTTCGGGACGGGGTGCGGTCCGCGCAGGCGCTGCGCCGCGTCGTGGAGGTCAACCTCGCCCGCGGCGCCGACGTGATCAAGACCCGGGTCAACGAGCGCGCCGGCCTGCCCGAACAGGACCCGCTGACGCAGGTCTACTCGTACGAGCAGCTGTCCGAGGTCGTGGCGGCGGCGCGGCGCGGCGGCAAGGGCGTGCTGTGCCACAGCTACAGCGAGCGCGGCTGCGACGACGCGGTGCGGGCGGGCATCCGCTCCCTGGAGCACGGTGTGTTCGTCGGCGAGCGCACGCTGCGCGACATGCGGCGCCGGGGCACGCACTTCACGCCGACGCTGACCGCCATCGCCGGGATGATCGGCGATGCCGACCCGGTGCTCGACGAACGCGGCCGCACCTATCTGCCGATCCTCAAGGAGGCCGTGCGCACCGCCCATGAGCTGGGCGTTCCGCTGGCGGCGGGCACCGACTCGTCCGGCGGGACGGTCGAGCCGATCGGCCGGGAGATCACGCTGATGCACGCGGCGGGACTGTCGGCGCTGGACGCGATCCGCACCGCCACGACCGGCGCCGCCCGGCTGCTCGGCGTGGAGCGCACGGCGGGTCGCCCGGCGCGCGGCTTCGCGGGCGATGTGATCGTGGTGGACGGCGACCCGCTCGCCGACCTGTCCGTCCTCACCAAGCCCCGCCACGTGGTGCGCGCCGGACTGCCGGTCCGGGACTGACGCGTGGGGCCCGGCCGGGCGAACGGCGGGGCGCCGCCGGCGCGCGGTCCGGCCGGGGCGCGGTGCCCGGTGTGCCCCGGTCCCCTCCCCCGGCCGGGGCACACCGACCGCCCATCGAAGCCACCTGACCCGCCCGACCCACCGCATCCCCCAGGAGTCGCCATGACACCCGCCCCCGATCCGTCCCGGCGCGGTGCCGGGGCCGTCACCGGCCGCCCGGTGGTCTTCCGTGACGTACGGCCCTTCGGGGCGGCGCGTCCGGTGGACCTCACCGTCGTCGACGGCCTGATCAGCGGCCGGGCGGCGCCCGCCGACGCCGAGGTGATCGACGGCGGCGGCCGTATCGCGCTGCCGACGCTGGTCGACGCGCACATCCACCCCGACAAGACGACGTGGGGCGGCCCCTGGGAGTCGCGCCGGGCGGCGCACTCCATCGAGGAGTTCGCGGCGCAGGACGCCGAGCTGTTCCGCCGTCAGCACCGGTCCGTCGCGGAGCGGGCGTACGGGCTGATGGCGCACGCCGTCACCCGCGGCACCCGGGCGATGCGCGCGCACGCCGATGTCGCCCCGGCGTACGGGCTGGCCGGTGCGGAGGGCCTGGCGCAGGCCCGCGAGCGGCTGCGGCACGCCCTCGACGTGCAGATCGTGGCCTTCCCGCAGCACGGCGTCATCCGCACCCCCGGCACGGCGGAGCTGCTGACGGAGGCGGCGCGCAGCGGCACGGTGGACTTCGTCGGCGGCATCGACCCGATCGGTTTCGACGGGGCGCCGGACGCACAGCTCGATCTGCTCTTCGGCCTCGCGGACCGGTACGGCGTGGGGCTGGACATCCATCTGCACGACCGGGCGAGAAGGGCCTCACGTCGCTGCGCGGCATCATCGACCGCACCCGGGCTCTGTCACTGCGCGGCAAGGTGACGGTCAGTCATGTCTTCTGTCTGCCGGGCCTGCCCGACGCGGAACTGGCGGCGGTCGCCGCGGACCTGCGTGACCTGGACATCGCGCTGACCACCGTGGCGCCCAGCCGGTGCACGGCGAGTGCGTCCCGCAGATCGTGGTGGACCTGCCCGCGCGCGACCTCGTCGTACGCGGCGGCCGGGTCGTCGCCCGGGACGGCGTACTCGCCTGATCCGCGCGCCGCATCGGCCACGGCCCGGCGGCAGCGACCGCCGCCCTCGCCCGCACCCCAGGTCCGGCCGCCGCGGTGGAACGGGCGGCGTGAGGCCGTCGCCGCCCCGGCCCTCAACCACGGTTGACGGGCCGGGAAAACAGCGATGAGCGTCCGCAACGGCATCGCGTGCCGGTCACCGGGCGGGTGAGGCATGGAGGTGCCGGGACATGCCTTCGGAGGCATTCCATGTCGGTCGAGCTGAATCACACCATCGTCCATGCCCGGGACAACCGGGAATCCGCCGCGTTCCTCACGGAACTGCTGGGCCTGGAAATCACCGCGGAGCGGGGGCCGTTCGTCGCGGTCGCGCTGGGCAACGGCGTCACCCTGGACTTCGCCACCGTCCCCGCCGGCGACATCGCCCCGCAGCACTACGCCTTCCTCGTCTCCGAGGAGGTGTTCGACGCGGCGTACGCGAAGATCGCGCGCCGCGGCATCACGCACTACGCCGATCCGCACGGCGAACGCCCCGGGGAGATCAACCACGACGGCGGGCGCGGCGTCCACTTCCTCGATCCCGCGGGGCACTTCATGGAGCTGCTGACCGTGCCGTACGGCGGGTGGCCCGCTCAGGGCCCGGGAAATCAGGTGGCGCCCGGGGTCACCGGACGCCATCATGCCCGTATGAGTGAGGAACTCGAACGGTGGACCCAGGCAACCGTCTACCCCGACATGTGGGCAGATCCGGACGATGACCCCCGCGAGAACACCGGTCCCAGTCCGGACGGCGAACTCGCCACGCTCCAGGACTTCCTGACGGGGTATCGCCTGACCCTGCGGATGAAGTGCGGGGGGCTGGACGCGGAGCAGTTGGCACGTCGGTCGGTGCCGCCGTCGACGATGTCGCTGCTCGGCCTGGTGCGGCATCTCGCCGAGACGGAGCGGGACTGGCGCAACTGGATCGGCGACGAGACCCCGCTGGCGAAGCTGTACGGCGCGCGGGACGCGGACTTCGACGACGCCGTCGCCGAGCAGTCCGTGGTCGACGCCGCCTACCGCGACCTGGAGCGCGAACAGGAGGCGACCGATGCCGCGCTGGCCGCCCACCCGGATCTGGGCGAGCGGGTGGGCAAGGACAAGATCGCGATCCGGGAGCTGATGGTCCACCGGATCGAGGAGTACGCCCGCCACTGCGGCCACGCGGATCTGCTGCGCGAGCGCGTCGACGGGCGGGTGGGCCAGTAACGCGGTCAGCCGCCTCCTGCCGCCACCGCCCCGCCCCGGCCCGTCCATCGTGCTTGACGGGCCGGGGCGGCGTGTTCGGCGGCATCGCGCCCGCCCGGTCAGCCACCACCGACCTCGCCGGGTCAGTAGGCCAGTTGGCCGCTGCCCCGGGTGGTGAGGGGGTGATCGTTCAGGACATCGTCGGCGACGCCGAAACCGGCCGTCAGGGTCAGCGCCTGCGGGGCCAATTCCTCGACGACCGCGTCGGTGAGGTCGGGGAGGTCGCGAACCTGATCGGCGGTGAGGGCGCCGTCGGCCAGGAGGTCCCCGCCGTGCGCGGCGACGCGCCGCAGGGCGAACAGCCGGTGCAGGGCGTGCAGGAGGGAGGCGGCGGCCGGGTCGGTGGCCCGGCGGGCGGCGGCGAGCAGGCCCTCTGCGGCGAGCCGCTGGGCGTGGGCGTCGACCAGCCGCAGAGCGGGGGTAACGGTGCGGTTCCAGCGGCCGAGCGGGCCGCCGGAACCGCCGGAACGCAGGCGGGTGCGGGCCCGCCGGTGCCAGATGCGCTCGATGTCTGCGAGCAGGTCCTGCAGGACGTCGGGGTCGGTGGGACTGCGCTCGGCGGCGGGGGTACCGGACGGCGGCCGGGGGGTGAAGTGGCCGAGCAGCATCTCACCGGCGGCTTTGGTCCAGATGACGAGGTTGTCGCCCTCGGCGGTGATGGTGCCTTCGTTGGCGGCGAGCTGCGCGGCGATGCCGTTGGCGAGGAACAGGCCCTGCGCACCGCAGCGTTCCCGGCACTCGGTCATCACGGCGCGCGCCTGCCAGGTGATCCAGCCCTTGACGACGGCGACGAGCCGCTCGGCGTCCTCCCGGGGCGCACCGCTCGTCCCCCCGTCCCTCGCCCAGCGCCGTACCGCCGTGCGCTGCAGCAGGGTGGCGGCGTACGCGGTGGCGAGGGCGTCCAGCAGCGGGGCGTGGTGGCTGCGGTAGCCGAAGAGGGGGACCGGGGGGCCCGAGGTCATGCCCGAGGTGTGCCGGCGGTGGGCGTGGTGCACCGCGACGGTGACGGCGTGGCGGGTGATACCGAGGCTGGAGGCACTCATGCAGAGTTTGCCCTCGGTGACGCGGCCGACCGAGGCGAGGAACCGTTTGCGGCGGTTGCCGACCGTGCTGCTGAAGGATCCGTCGGGCCGCAGCCGTCCGTGGTCGGCCTGGAGCATCGCCTCGTACGGCAGCCGGACGCGGTCGAAGGAGGTGACGCAGTGGTCGACCGGGGCGGTCCCCGTCTGCGGCAGTCTGCGTATCTCCACGCCCGGCAGCGGGCGCCCGGTGTCGTCGTGGAGCGGGGTGAGGAAGAGGAAGACGCCCTCGTCCCGGCCGTCGACGAGAAGGCGAGCGGCGACGACGGCGGTCTTGGGGCCGCCGACGGAGGAGGTGTTCGGCATGAACTTCGCCGCGGCGGCCGACGGCGTGTGCAGGAGGAAGGTGCGGGTGGCCGGGTCGTAGGCGGCGGTGGTCTCCAGGGAGGAGGCACTGTTGCCGTGGCCCGCCTCGGTGCACAGGAAGGTGCCCGTGCGCCGGAGGGAGGTGAAATCCCGCAGGTCGCGCCGGTCGCCGTCATGGCCGAGCAGGCTGCCGAGGAAGAGATTGAAGTGGATGGACCCGACCGTGAGCAGCCCCTGGTCCACCGGCCCGACCCATTCGTGGAGTGCGGCGAGCTGTTCGATGTCCGACGCGAACCGCTCAGGGGCGGTGACGGTCTCGTTGACCGCGTGCAGCCGTTCGTAGGACAGAGCGGCCCTTTCCTCCGGTGACAGCCCTTCCCGGTACCGGAAGGCGGCCGTGGAGAAGAGTCTCCGCCACGGCTCATGCAATTGTTCGAATTGGTCTCCGAAGAGAATCCGGTTGAGGTCTGCGGCGGTGGAACGAACTTCCACTCCGGGGAGTCGAGTGAGCACGCTCCGGAAGGTAGGACAGGTTCCACTTCCTCCTCAACGTGATCACCGACACGATTCCGGCTCGATGGACTACGGGTATCCTTCCCGCCCCTTCACCGCCGCCCGGCCCCTTCACCGCCGCCCGGCCCCTTCCCTCACTCCGGGCCACCCGGCCCCGCACCACGGCGACGACCACGGTGACGCCGGGCATGCGGGCACCTCCGGCGCCCCTCGGAGGCGCCCTGTGGCGGCGGCGAATTACCGAAGCCCCCGAAATCGAGAGCCTCACGGCAATTCCTCGCGGATGAGGCCGCGCAGCGGGACGGTAAACCAACGGACACACATACGACGGAAAAGCCCCTCCACCACGGAGAGAATTCCGACGGCCCGCGCGAAATACTCGGACGGGCGCGGCGTGCCGCACCCCATGCCGGAGTGCGGCCCTCGGCCCACGCACGGACGGCGTGTTGGTGCGGCGCCGGTCAGGAGGTGGGGGCGCCGACGACGCGGCGCTCACCGCCGTTGCGCTGCTGCCACCGGCGGTGGACGTCGACGGCGTCCTCCCGCGGCTCGTACGTCATGGGCAGTCGGCGGTCGGTGTAGTCCTTGGTGAACTCACCGTAGAAGGTGGCGAGTTCGAAGTACTTGCGGTCGTCGACGTAGTGCGGCTCGTAGGCGTCCCGGGTGGTGAGGAAGACGACCTCGTCCGGGGAGCAGTAGTAGAGCGAGCCCAGGCACATGGGGCACGGGTGCGCCAGGACGTAAAGGGTGGCGCCGGTCAGGTGCTCGGTGCCGAGGGTGCGGCATGCCTCGCGGATGGCGAGGATTTCCGCGTGGGCGGTCGGGTCCGAGGTCTGGGCGACCAGGTTGGGGCTCTCCGCCAGGATCTCGCCGTCCTTGACGATGACGGTGGCGAAGGGGCGCCCGCCCTCCTCGACGTTGCGCCGGGCGAGGTCGATGGTGCGCTGTGCGAAGTCCACGGTTCCTCCGGGGAGTTGGTGAGGGGGACGTCAGAAGGGCTTGGTCGGCAGGTACTTGCCGTCAAGGGTCACGACGGCGCGCTCGCCGCCCTCGGGGTCGGCGACCTTCTTGACGTCCAGCTTGAAGTTGATCGCGCTGATGATGCCGTCGCCGAACTGCTCGTGGATCAGGGCCTTGAGGGTGGTGCCGTAGACCTGGAGCATTTCGTAGAAGCGGTAGATCGTCGGGTCGGTCGGGATGCCGCCGGGGATCGAACCGCGGGTGGGGATGGTCTGCAGGAGCGCCGCGGCGTCCGCGTCCAGGTCCAGCAGTTCGGCGACGGCCAGCGCGGAGCGCTCCGGCAGGGCGTGCTGCCCCAGGACAGCGGCGGTGACGAAGGCGACGGACAGTCCGGCGGCTTCCGCGATCTCCTGCCAGGTCAGGTCCTTACGGGTCTTGGACTCGACGGCGACGAGGGCCAGGGCCTGACGGGCGGCGGGGTCGAACTGGGCGTGCGGCATGGTGCTTCCTTTCGGGAGGCGCCGGACGCGCGGTGCGTCCGGCCCGGTACGGGAATCGGAGGGTAGGCGGCAGGGGCCGTCAGACACCGGTGCGGTCGAGGGTTTCGAGCCGGTCGACCGTGCCGGAGGCGATGTCGAAGACCCAGCCGTGCAGCGTGAGGCGCCGCTCGGCGAGGGCCCGCGCCACCGAGGGGTGGGTGGCCAGGTTCCGCAGCTGGGCGGAGACGTTGGCCCACACCAGGGCGGCCACCTCACCGGGCCCCGCCGTGGCGGCGCGGGCGAGGGAGGCGTCCGCGTGGCGCAGCCAGGTGGCGACCTGGGGTGCGCCGGTGAGGTCGTGCCCCTCGGCCAGCGCCGTCATCGCGCCGCAGCCGGAGTGGCCGCAGACGATGACGTCGGTGACGCCCAGCACGCTCACCGCGTACTCGATGCTCGCGGCGGTGCCGTCAGCGGTCGGGCTGTGGGCGGGGACGAGATTGCCCGCCGTACGGATGACGAACAGTTCCCCGGGCTCGCTCTGGGTGATCAGCTCGGGCACCACCCGGGCGTCGGAGCAGCCGATGAACAGCGTGGCGGGCCGGTGCTCGGTGGCCAGCCGGGCGAAGAGTCCGGCCTTCGCCGGGAAGACGTCCCGGCGGAAGTTGGCGACACCGTCCATGAGGTCGGGCATGGTCACTCCCTTCAGTGGCTGCCAGCCCCTGCCGGGCCGACGGGACCACCATGCACGACCTGGAGCTATAGCGTCCAAGACGCAGTCGCCATGATTACTATTGGTGTCACCTATAGGTGTCCGCCTGTGCGGCCCGGACAAGGGAGGCGCCGTCTCCCCGTTGTTCAGGGAGACGAGAACTCGTCCCGGGCCAGGGCGTGGACGGTACAGGGGCGACCGAGGACCGTGTCCTCGCGCAGACGCGTGAATCCGAGGCGCTGAGCGACGGCGGAAGAGGCGGTGTTGTCGTGATGGATCATGGCGGTGATCTGCTGGAGCCTCAGGACCCCGAAGCCCCACGCGAGGACCGCTCGGGCCGCTTCCGTGGCATAGCCCCGCCCCCAATGGGCGCGGGCGAAGGTCCAGCCGATTTCGGTCTCGCCGAACTGTTCCCACCAGTTCAGGCCGCAGCGTCCCACCACTTGGCCGGTACTGCGCAGTTCGACGGCGCACAGTCCGTGACCGCGCCGATCCCACTGCTGCTGTATCTCGTGCAGGCGCGCCGCGGCCTGCTCTTGGGTGTAGCCGCCGACGAACCGGTTGACCTCCTCATCGGCGTGGAGACGCACCCACCAGTCGGTGTCGGCGTCGGTGAGCGGGCGCAGCCGGAGGCGTTCTGTGGTGATCACTGACATACAAGTCCTTTTCCCAGGGCGAGTTGAGGGCAGCGCGCCACTTGGCCCGTAGTGGCTGAAGCGGTGCCGCGGGGACGCCGTGCCGCGCGTGTCGGTGGATGACGGCGTACGCCGCGTCCGCCGCCCCGAGGCCACGTGCGAGGAACACCGCACCGACGGGACCGAGCCGGTGCGCGCCGAACCATGCCCTTCCCGCCTGTCCGACCAGGGGCGGTGAACGCGACGCCGAGGGAGTGTGCCGCGTCCGGCAAGATGCCTGCGATGACGAAGCTGTCGGTGCCGATGGCGAACATTCCGGCGGCGCGGACGACCGGTGGTCGGTACACGATGCGGAGACCTCCAGATATCTCGATGTAACAGGAATGGTTACGACAAAGGTCCGAAGAGAGGCCGGTCCGGGAGGACCGGCCTCCATGGATTGCGGGGCTGGGCTCAGGGCCCAGGAACCGTCTCCCTCGCCACGTCGGCGACGGTGACGGCTGCCAGCTCGGCTTTCATCAACTCCTCCGCACGGTCGTACACCTCTCGCAGCACGGGCGGGATCCCCCGCCCGACAGGGCACTGCTGATTGGGGGGGCGCGGAGTGCAGGGCGAGGAGCGGATCAGGCTCGACGGCGAGGTAGACATCCCTCAAGGTGATGGATTCCGGAGTGCGGGCCAGCCGCCAGCCCGCCCCCTGTCCACGCCGGGACTCCACCAGACCCGCGTCGCGCAGGCTCCCAAGGGTGCGGCGGATGACAACAGGGTTGGTGTTGACGCTGGCGGCGATCTGTTCGGATGTCACGATGCCGTCGGGGCGCCGGGGGCAGACCCACGCCATCCACGTCAGCGCGTGGGTGGCCACGGTCATGCGGCTGCTCATGCCCATGAGACCTCCAGCTGTCCGAAGTCGTCGACGCTACCTGTGTCGCAACCAATACTGTGACGACACGGGACAAGACGCTGCTCGGCGCCCCCTGGCAGCCGCACCGGGCCACCGCCACGCTGCGCGAACAGATCGCCAACGAGCGGGAGCTGCGCGCCACCATCGGCGTTCCGGTGGCCGACCGCGCCACCGCCCTCGCCGCGCGGATGGTCTCCCTCGGCACCGGCCACGTCCGCTCACACGTCGATGTCGATCCGGACGTCCGGCTGGACGCGCTGCACGCGCTGCTCGGCGCCCGCGAGGCGTTCCGCGACCGGCTCGGCATCCAGCTGGTCGCCTTCCCGCAGAGCGGTGTGGTCGGCTCGCCGGGCGTCGCCGATCTGCTCGACGCCGCGCTCGCCGAGGGCGCCGACCTGATCGGCGGGCTCGACCCCGCCGGGTTCGACGGCGATGTCGACGGCCAGCTCGATGTCGTCTTCCGGCTCGCCGAGCGGCACGGCGCGGGCATCGACATCCATCTGCACGACGGCGGCGAGACCGGCACCGCGCAACTGCGGGCCATCGCCGAGCGCACCGCCGCCCTCGGGCTCGGCGGCACCGTCACCGTCAGCCACGCCTACGCCCTCGGCCAGGTGGACGGGCCCGAACTCGACCGCACCGCCGCCGCGTTGGCCGCCGCCGGTGTCGCGATCATGACGAACGGCCCGCGCGCCACCATGCCGCCGGTGCTGCGGCTGCGCGACCACGGCGTGCGGGTCTTCGCCGGGTCCGACAACATCCGCGACTCCTGGTGGCCCTACGGCACCGCCGACATGCTCGAACGCGCCACGATCATCGGCCTCCAGGGCGGTCTGATGACCGACGAGGAGCTGCACACCGCCGCCTCCCTGATCATCGACGAGGCCGCCGCGGCGCTCGGCCTGACCGGTTACGAACTCGCCCCCGGCGACCGCGCCGACCTCGTGGTGATCGCCGCCGACGGCGTGCCCGAGGCGGTCGCCGCTCACCCCGAGCGGCTGCTCGTCCTGCACGGCGGGCAGGTCTTCGGGCCGGAGCCGCGCACCACGTACCCGCGGTTCGCTCTGCCGTCCCCGTAAGGCCGAGCGGCCCGCCGCGGGCCGGTGCGGGTGCCCGGCGGGCCGCTGCCTATAGTCCGCGTATGGGTCCGGAACTGCGTCATCTGCGCTATCTGATCGCGGTCGCCGAGCACGGCAACTTCACCCGCGCCGCGGAGGCGCTGACCGTCTCCCAGCCAACGCTCTCGCAGCAGATCAAGCAGCTGGAACGGTCGGTGGGCGCCCAGCTCCTCGACCGCAGCGGGCGCGCGGTGCGGCTGACCGACGCGGGCACCGCCTACGTCCACTACGCGCGGCGGGCGCTGCGGGAGCTGGCCGCCGCCGACCGCGCGGTCCTGGACGTCGCGGACCTGACCCGGGGCCATCTGCGGCTGGCCATGACGCCGACGTTCACCGCGTATCTCCTCGGCCCGCTGGTGGCGGCGCTGCACGACGAGCACCCCGGGCTGACGCTGGAGGTGCACGAGCAGGCGCAGGACCGTATCGAGGCGGGGCTGCTCGCCGACGAGATCGACCTGGGTATCGCCTTCGAGGGCCCGCATCTGCCGGGCATCGCCGCCACCGCACTGTTCGCCGAGACCCTCGGGCTGGTCGCCACCGCGCACCGGCCCGGGGCGGACGATCCGCGGCCGATGCCGGTGGACCGGCTCGGCGGGCAGCCGCTCGCGCTGCTCAGTGAGGACTTCGCGACCCGGCGCCATATCGATGCCTACTTCGCCCACCACCGCATCGGGCCGCCGATCGCGGTGGAGGCCAACACCATCCAGGCGCTCACCGAGATCGTGCGGCGCACCCCGCTGCTGGCCACCGTGCTGCCCGACGCGATCACCGACGACCATCCGCATCTGGCGCCGGTGCCGCTCGATCCGCCGCTGCCCACCCGCGTGGCGGCGTTGCTGCGGCGGGAGAGCGCCTACCGCAGCGCCGCCGCCCGCGCCTTCACCCGTGTGGTCGCGCAGGTCGTCCGCGACCGCGGCTACCCACCGGCCTGAGCGCGGCGCCGGGCGCGCGGGGCCGGGCGCGCGGGGCCGGGCGGTGCGGGCGCCGATGAGAGAATCGGGCCCATGACAGGGTCTGAGAAGTTCGAGCCCGAATCGGAGCGGGTCACCCGGCAGTTGCGCGACGACATCATCGACGGCGTCCGCGCGCCGGGCAGCAAGCTGGTCGAGCGGGAACTGGCCGCGGAGCTGGGCGTGAGCCGGCTGCCGATCCGGGACGCCCTGAAGGCGCTGGTCACCGAGGGACTGGTGACGCCCCGACCCCGGAGCTGGGCCGTGGTGCGGGAATTCACGCCGTCGGACCTCGCCGATCTGGAGGAGGTGCGCTCGGCGCTGGAGACGATGGCATTCCGCCTCGCCGCCCAGCGCCGCACCCGCGCCGGACTGGCGCGGCTCCGCGCCGACCTCGACGCCGAACTGACGGCGGCCCGCGCGGGCGACGCGGTACGGGCCCGGCGGGCGGCGGCCGACTTCCACGAGACGGTGACCTCGCTCGCCGACAACGAACTCCTCAACGAACTGGAACGCACCCTGCGCAGCCGGATGCGGTGGCTGCTGGGGCAGCACGACGATCTGGTGGCCATCGCCGAGGAACACGAGGCGCTCTACGACGCCCTCGTGGACCGTGATGCGGACCGGGTCGCGGAATTGACGGTCCGTCACCTCGCGACCGGTCGCCGGGCGGCCGCGGCACGGCAGGGCTGACGGGGGCGGTACGGCGGAGCGTTTCGGGGGCGCGGCGGCCAGATGTCCGGCCGCCGCGCGCTGTCCGGTTACCGTCCGGTGGGGGCCTTCCCGGCTTTGCCCGTAGCGTCCGGGCCGAGGGCGTCCGGGCCGAGGGCGTCCGCCCCCGCCCTCTCCCGCTTCCGTGCCCGCCAGTGCGGAAGCGACGTGTTGGCGACGCCGGACCAGATCTCGTGGTAGCCCAGTCCCTCGGGGTGGCGGCGGGCCGCGCGGAGGGCCCAGAGGTACAGCACGAGGCAGACCATCGCGCCGCAGCACAGCATCGCCGCGAGGGCCAGCAGCGCCACCGCGTTCACGGCCGCGCCGTCCTCCAGCAGCCGCAGGGTCACCAGGGCCATGCCCAGCGCCAGGACCAGCGGCGGTGCGGCGAGGACCGCCGCCCGCAGGGCCAGCGGGATCAGCCCGGGCCGGGAGCCGTCGCGGGCCGTCAGCCGGAGCAGCAACACCCGCTTGCCCGGCGTGAATCCGCCGGTCAGCCACGGCACCACCACGAACCACAGGGCGGTCAGAAGCACCGATGTCAGCACCCCCGTCTCGGTGCCGCTGAACATCGTCACCACGAAGCTCACCGGCGGCCCCACCACGAACAGGCCCGTCACGTCCAGCAGCAGGGCGACCAGACGGCGGCCGAACGGGACGTTGTCGCTGGCGGCCATCGCCCGGTCGTCCAGGGCGTTCAGCTCCGGCAGGAAGCGGGCCAGCGGCGCGGCGAGCGCCCAGCCCAGCGACGCCCCGGCCGTGTTGGCGAGCAGATCGTCCACCGCGAAGAGCCGGTAGGGGCAGGGATAGATCCCCCACAACCCGGTGAACTGGGTCAGCTCGAAGAAGAGGGAGGCGCCGAACCCGGCGAGCGTGGCGGCGAGCAGGCCGCGCCGGAAGTGCAGCCGTACGAAAACGCCCAGCGGCAGCAGGAGGAGGAGGTTGAAGACCGTCTGCCAGAACGCCGAGTTGTGCAGGATCAGCGCGCCGAAGGAGAGCTGATGGTGGGCCTCCTTCCACATGTCGGCGACGAACATCCCCGGCGTCCACTGCGGATTCTTGAAGGTCGGGAACGCCTGGCAGACGTCCACGGCGCTGCTCGGCAGCGGCACCACCACGAGGCAGAGCGCCGAGACGGCGAAGTAGACGAACGCGAAGATGGAGAGGGCGCGCCAGCGGGTCATGATGCCGTGGCGGCGGTACAGGACGATCGCGACCGGTACCGATATCAACAGGGCCAGGCCAGGGAAGAGCATCGCCGCGGTGTTCAGGGGGAGCAGGTAGGCGCCGGTCACCGCGTGCCCTCCCCCGCGGCGGCGGTGCGCGACCGGTCCGGCCTGTCCGCCGTGTGCCCGCCGACCGGTGGTGGCGGGCACACGGCGCGGTGGTCCGCCACCGCGCACCGATTCCTCGGCCGGACGACTCCCGTGGGAAGGAAGGTCCCGAAGTTCATCTGTGTCCTGTCATCTTCACGGCAAGGATCGCGGGAGCCCGCCCCGGTCCGCGGGGTCACCCCGTCGCCTCACGGCGGGATAAGGGAACGGGCCTCCGTCATGATCCTGTCAGACGGACGAGCGCACCGGAAAACCCGCGCGCACCCCGTGCGACCTGCCCGTTTCGTACTGCGGGGGCGAACCGTGCGGTACCGCACCACTCCCCCGTCACCGGAGGAGAAGCGGTGCCCGGCGGGCGGGTGGCCCGCCGGGCCGGGCGGCGGCTACGGTGCCGCGTTCAGCAGGTCCAGCGCGGAGTGCTGGCAGCCGTGGCCGGGGCCGTCGCCGCGGTCGCCGTTCCAGTGCGGGCCGTACTGGTCGAGCGCGTTGCGGTCCTTGGCGTAGGCGGTGTCCGCCTGCTTCGTGAGGTAGCCGTCGTAGGGGTGGCCGTCCAGTTCGCGGTTGAGGGCGCCCAGTCCGCGGACGTACGCGCCCTTGAAGCTGGGGCCGTCACCGGTGCAGCTGTGGGACTCGCCCGGCTCGCGCAGGATCCCGCCCGGGTTGAGGTCGCCCGATCCCGTGGAGGCGTCGGCCAGTTCGCGGGCGCCGCGCAACAGTGCGTCGTCGCCGGTGGCCCGGTGCAGCTCCGCGAGACCGCCGAGGATCACGCCCTGGTTGTAGGTCCAGGTCGGCTGGCCGTTGTTCTTGCAGGAGTCGTTGAGACCGTCGTTGACCAGGTGCTTTCCGTTGATCATGCCGCTGCCGCGCAGCCAGTTCCAGCCGCTGTTCGCCCGGTCGAGATAGCGGGTGTCGCCTTCGGTCCGGTTGTGCAGCGCGGCGTTGAGGGCGATGTACAGCTCGTTGGTGACGGCGTTCTTGTACGCCGTGTCGGTCTTCCACTGGACGCCGCCGCCGCACGTGTCGGTCCAGTACCCCGCCATGTGGTCGGCGTCGGCGCGTGCGGTGTCCAGGTAGCGGGCGTCGCCGGTCAGGTCGTACGCCTTGACCCAGGCCAGCCCCCACCAGCCGGTGTCGTCGAGGTACTCGTTGCGGAACTGCCCCAGCCGTCCACCGTCCGTACGGTCCTTGTTCTTGTCGTACGTCTCGTCGACGGCGTAGGCGTAGCTCTTGACGCCGGTGCGGCGGATGGTGTCGATGAGGGCGGTCAGGGCGTTGGCGGAAGTCCACCAGCCGTCGCCGCCGAACAGGCCGGTCTTCCGGTCGTAGTCCATCATCAGCGCGGTGGCGGCGGCCTGGCGGCGGTCGGCGCCGTTCCAGTCGGAGCGGGCCCAGCCGGTGCAGGCGATGTCGTCGTCGCCGGTGACCTGCGCGCAGGCGCGGAGCGCGCCGATCCGGCCGGTGTTCCAGTCGTCGACGTTGTACATCTGCGTACGCCAGCCGCCGACGCCGCCGGGGGCGGTGGTGTCGCCGAGGCGGCTGCCGCCGTCCCAGGTGCGGCCGCCGTCGAACGAGCGGTCCACCCAGATCTTGTCGCCCGGGACAACGTTGTCGAGGGTGCCGAAGGCCATGGCGCTGCCGTCGTCGACGTGCAGGGCCATCGCCCGGCCGTGCAGCGTCGCGGTGACCGGTACACGGTCCTTGAGGGCGTTCGCGGGGTCGCGGGCGTCGCAGTACGTGTTGCAGACGCCGCCGTCCGCCGCGGCGGCGGGCGCGGATGCCGCGACGGCAGCGAGCATTCCCGCGGCGGCGAGCGCGGCGGCCGCGCGTCGCACCGCCGCGCGCCGCGGGGACGCCGGTGCCGGGTCGGGGGTGTTTTCCGGTTGCGGTGGCATACGGACTCCTCGTCGTCGGGTCGCCGGGAGGGCGCCGGGCGGCGGCCCACCGTGCGCGACCACACTCAAGGCCCGTCGTCCCTCCGGCGTCAAGTTCCGTGGAATACGGGTCCGTTGATGCCCGGAACGGGCGGCGCGGCGGGCGATGCGGGCCCGCCCGGCGAGGGGCGGCGCGGGGGCGGAGGCGTGCCGGAGGGCGGTCCGGGTGCCGGGCCGACGCGCCGTCCGGGCGGGCCCGTGCGGCGGGCGGCGGGCGGCGGCGCACCCCCGGCCGGTCCGGCCCCGGCGCGATCACCCCGGCCGCCGGGCCCAGTGATCGCCGGGTAGGCTCGCGTGCCGGTGCTTGACGAACGGGGAGACGGTATGGAAGGGCTGCGGCAGGACGATCCGCCGCGGATCGGGGAGTTTCTGACGCTGGCGCGGCTCGATCCGGCCGCGCGGCGGGACGTTCCCGAACGGCGATATCTGGCGCGCAGCGCCGACGGGTCCCGGACGGTACTGATCAGCCTGCCCCTTCAGGGCGCCGATCCGGGGCGCTGGGCGGCCGAGGCGCAGTGGGCGGCGAAGCTGGCGCAGCCCGGTCTGTGGCCGGTGGCTCAGGTCGGCGGCAGCGCCGCGTTCCCCTGGCTCGCCTCGCCCTACCGGCCGGCGCTGCCGCTGCCGGAGGCCATCGACGCCCACGGCGGTCCGCTGCCCGAGGAGGCGGTGCGGACGCTGGGCGCGGCGCTCGCCGAGTCGCTGGCGTCGGCGCACGTCCTGGGCGTGGTGCACGGCGGGCTGTGCCCCGCGTCGGTGCTGCTCACCGCGTACGGTCCGCTGGTCTCCTGCTTCGGCGCGGTGCGCGCGGCGGCGCCGGACGGTATGCCGCGGACCGGGCTGCCCGGTATCGACGCGGGCTGCCTCGCGCCCGAATCGGGTACGGGCGGGCCGGTTCAGGCACCCTCCGATGTGTACGCGCTGGGCGCCGTCCTGGCGTACGCGGCGACCGGTCACACCGTGCCGGAGCGGGCGGAGATCCCCGCCGGACTGCGGGCGCCGATCACCGCCTGCCTGTCGCGGGATCCCGCCGCGCGGCCCGAACCGGCCCAGGTCCTGGCGCAGCTGGCGCCCGGCGCGGCCTGGGGCACACAGCACGCGGGCGCCGAGCCGGTGTCGCTGCCCGGCCGGGTGGTCGCGGCCCTGTCCCTGCAGGCGGCCGCGGTGCTCGCCGCCGAACTCCCCGAGGTGCGCTGACTCCATGCCGACCGCTCTTCTCCACGACGATCCGCACACCGTCGGCCCGTATCTGCTGCTGGCCCGGCTGGGCGGCGGCGGTATGGGCACGGTCTATCTGGCGCGTACGGCGGGCGGCCGCACCGTCGCGCTCAAGGTGCTGCACCAGCGGCTGACCGCCGATACGGCGCTGCGCCACCGCTTCCGGCTGGAGGCGGACGCGGCGCGGGTGATCGGTGGCCGCCACGGCGCCCAGGTCCACGACGCCGACCCGGACGCGCCCCGGCCGTGGCTGGCGACGGAGTACGTCCTCGGCCCGCCGCTGGACGACGCGGTGGAGGCCGCCGGTCCGCTGCCGGAGCGGTCCGTGCGGGCGCTGGGTGCGGCGCTGGCCCAGGGCCTGGCGCAGCTGCACCGCTCCGAGGTGGTGCACCGTGACCTCAAGCCGTCGAACGTCCTGGTCACGGCGGCCGGGCCGAAGATCATCGACTTCGGGGTGGCCCACGCGGTCGGCGAGGCGCCGCTGACGCAGGCCGGTGCCGCCGTGGGGACGCCCGCGTTCATGTCGCCGGAGCAGGCGTCCGGTGGCGAACACGCGGCGGCGGGCGATGTGTTCGCGCTCGGCGGGCTGCTGGTGTTCGCCGCGGCCGGCCACGGCCCGTTCGGCTCCGGGCAGCCCACGGATCTGCTCTACCGCGTCCGCTACACCGAGGCGGACCTCGGCGGGGTGCCGCCGGAGCTGGTGCCGGTGCTGAGCCGCGCTCTGGCGAAGGACCCGGCGCAGCGGCCGACGACCGAGGATCTGGCCGCCGCGCTGGCGCCGGACGGCATACCGCAGGTCTTCGCGGACGTGCTGCCGGACGGTGTGCTGCGCATGGTCGCGCAGCGCGGCGACGAGGTGTGGCGGCAGCCGCCACGGCTGGCGCCGCCGCCGCCCGACGCGCCGCCGGGGCCCGTGACGCTGCCGGGCGGGCCGGGGCCGTCGCGGCGCCGCATGCTGGCGATGACCGCCGGCGGGGTCGTCGCGGGCGCCGGTGTGGCGGGCGGGCTGTGGGCGTGGCTCGGCCGGGGCGGTGGTCCCGGTGGCGGTGATCCGGCGCCGAAGCCGGTGAAGCCGCCGACGCGACTGTGGACGTTCGCCGCGCGCACCCCGGACCGCGACGGCCAGGTGCTGTCGACCCGGCACGGGCTGGCGATGCCCGGCGGCATCGTGCTGTGCGGCGTCAACCCGGAGAGCGGCGAGGGCACCTGGCAGGCGAACGTCTCCGACGCCTGGCGGTGGGCGACCGACGGCACCGACATCTACGCGCTGCGCGAGCACGACAAGGGCAAGAAGCTGGCGGTGTGCCTCCTCGATCCCGCCGACGGCCAGCCCGGCGAACCGCTGGTGGAGCTGGCGGAGTTCGTGGGCGGCGAGAACCGCAACCAGCTGCTGTGCGTGGTGAAGAAGACCGCCTACCTGGTGGCCAGGGCCGTGAACCGCGACCGCTGGTACGTCGTCGCCCTCGATCTGCGCACCGGCCGGGTGCGGTGGCGCACCCAGGTGGACGCGGCGGCCGACGGCTACCTGCCGCCGATGCTGCGCGGCGTGGTCATCGGCGACCGGCTGGTGGTGTCCCGGTCCGACTCGGGCATCCACTTCGTCAATGTGACGTCGTACGCCCTCGCGGACGGCAAGAGGCTGTGGACGCTCTCCTCGCCGTTCTCCGGCGAACCGCCGTCCGAGCTGGTCGTCGACGACCGGTACGCCTACCTCACCGACGAGGCGGTCAGCGCCCTCAAGCTGTCCGACGGCGAGAGCGGCTGGCTCTTCGGCAACGACCGGAACGTCGGCGGCAGTGCGGGCCAGAGCCGGGTCTACGGAGCCCCGGCCCTCCACGACGGGGTCCTGTACTGCACCGAGGGCGACCGCGGCCTTGTGGCCCTGGACGCGGTGACCGGCAGCCTCAACTGGGCGGAGAAGGGCCTCAAGGGCCGCCGCCTCAGCCGCGAGGTGCCGCCGGTCGTCGGCCGGAAGTATGTCTACAGCCTCGACGACAAGGGGCTGCGCGCGGTGGACATCCGCAGCCGCACCGCGGTGTGGACGTTCCCGACCGACGCGACGGTGGTGACCGCCGATCGCGAGCGCGGGCGGCTGTATCTCCGCGAGCAGCAGGCCACCTTCGCGCTGCCGCTCGCCTGAGCGCCGCCTCGTCCAGGAAGGACTTGAAGTTGAGAACACTCGGCCCCGGAGATCCGCTCCGGCTCGGCCCGTACCGCATCGTCGGGGTGCTCGGCGAGGGCGGCATGGGCAAGGTGTACCTCGGGCGGGACGCGGCGGGGCGGCCGGCGGCCGTCAAGGTGCTGCTGCCCGAGCTGGCGCACGACCGGCATCTGGTCGACCGGTTCGTCCGGGAGGCGCAGACGGCGCGCGCGGTGACCAGCGAGGGCGTCGCGCGGGTGCTGGGCGCGGAGCTGGAGTCGGGGCGGCCGTGGATCGCGTCGGAGTTCCTGGCCGGGCCGACGCTGGACGACGCGGTGCAGCGGCACGGGCCGCTCGACGAGGGGTTGCTGCGGGAGACCGCGCGGGCGCTGGCGGTCACGCTCGGGGACATCCACGCCACCGGTCTTGTCCACCGCGACCTCAAGCCGTCGAACGTCGTCCTGACCTCGAACGGCCCGCGCGTCATCGACTTCGGCATCGCCCGCCCCGAGCACGGCCTGACGCTGACCCGGACCGGTCAGATCCCGGTCACGCCGGGGTACGGCGCGCCGGAGCAGGTGCTGGGGCAGCGCGTCGGCCCCGCCGCGGACCTCTTCTCGCTGGGCGCGGTGCTGGTCTTCGCCGCGAGCGGCCGCCCGGCGTACACCGGCGCCGAGGTCACCGCGCTCCTCTACGAAGTCGTGCACGGCTCCCCGGATCTGACGCTGGTGCCGCAGGCGCTGCGGTATCTGGTCGAGCCGTGTTTCGCGAAGGATCCGGGGGCGCGGCCGCTGCCCTCCCAGGTCGCCGAGGCGGCCCGGGCGCCGCAACGGGGCGCCCGGCTGTGGAAGTCGGGACCGTACGCCGCTGACATCCGCGACCGGGAGACGGCGGCCAGGCGGATGACCGGGGAGACCCCGCCGACGGTGCTGCCGGGCGGGACGGCTCCGGCCACGGAGGCGACGGCGGTGCCCGGCGCGAAGCCGTCACGGCGGCGGCTGCTGGTGACGCTGGCGGGCGGCGGCGC
>NZ_VKJP01000219.1 GCF_007280575.1 Streptomyces benahoarensis | reverse complement strand
GGCCCCTGACCCCCGGCCCCTGACCGGGGTCCCTGGCCGGGGCCCCTGAACCCGGGTCTTCGATCCCGGGCCCTGAACCCGGCTCAAGGGAGTGCCTGCCCCCTTGAGCCGGCCCACGGCCCCGGACCACCCGCCCCGGAACCGGACTTCCCCTTCCCGGTCCGGCGGCGGGTGGCGACCGGGGTCACCCCCGCCGGATGCCGGCACCGCCCCCCGACGGTGCCGGCATCCCGCGCGTTCCGGGCCGTTGCCGTATACGAGGTCCGGCGCCGTACGAGATCCGGCGCCGGGCCGCACACGGGCTCCGGCGCCGGGCCGCACACGGGCTCCGGCGCCCGGCCGCGCACGGGGTGTCCGCTGCTGGCCCCTACCGGGTCCCTACTGCGCCCCGCCCTCGTCGTCCCAGCGTTTCTCCGCCGCGATGTCGGTGTCCGTGACCTCGGGCTCCTTCAGACCGGTCAGGCGCAGTTCGTAGTGGAGCGTGGTGTCGCGGGCGATGCGGTGGGCGAGGGGGACGAACAGGCCGTGCAGCAGCGGGTACTTGCGGGTCAGGCTGCGTCCGGCGCGGCGGTATTCGCGGGTCGCCGGGTCGAGCAGCCGCACCCGCGCCCGGTAGGTGGGTCCGGTGGGGCGCCCGCGCCAGGTGGAGCAGCAGATCTCCACGTCGGGGAAGTTCCGCATCCGCTTGGCCTTCGCCGCCTTGCCGTAGGTGCGGAAGTACGCGTGGTCCCCGTCGACGGAGAGGTTGACCGGGGTGCCGACACCGGTGCCGTCCCGTTTGAAGGTGGTGAGCAGCACCGCGCCCTGGCGTACGAAGGAGGCGAGGTCGGGGTCGGTGGGTGGAGTGCTCATACCTCCCATGGAGGCACAGGCGAGGGCGTTGGGCCCGTGGGGACGGGGCCGTTCGGGCGGCCGATGGGCCGGTCGGCGGCACGGTACGCGCGGCCCGGCGGACACGGCGAGGCCCCCGGATCCGGGCGGGATCCGGGGGCCTGGTGCCGTACCGCTCCGGGGCCGGCCGCCGTACGGCCGCGCCCCGGGAGGGTCAGAGCTTGCCGATGACGTGGTCGATGCAGACCGTCAGCGCCTCGACGTCCGCCGGGTCGATGGCCGGGAACATCGCGATGCGCAGCTGGTTGCGGCCGAGCTTGCGGTACGGCTCGGTGTCGACGATGCCGTTGGCGCGCAGCGCCTTGGCGACGGCGGCGGCGTCGACCGAGTCGTCGAAGTCGATGGTGCCGATGACCTGCGAACGCTTCGCCGGGTCGGTGACGAACGGGGTGGCGTACGACGCCTTCTCGGCCCAGCCGTAGAGCGCGGCGGAGGAGGCGGCGGTGCGGCCCGTGGACCACTCCAGACCGCCCTGGCCGTTGATCCACTCCAGCTGCTCGTTGAGCAGGAAGAGGGTGGAGAGCGCCGGGGTGTTGTACGTCTGGTTCTTGAGGGAGTTGTCGATCGCCGTCGGCAGCGAGAAGAACTCCGGGATGTGACGGCCCGAGGCGTGCACGGCGCGGGCGCGCTCCAGCGCGGCGGGGGAGAAGACCGCGATCCACAGGCCGCCGTCGGAGGCGAACGACTTCTGCGGGGCGAAGTAGTAGACGTCGCTCTCGGCGATGTCGACGTGCAGACCGCCCGCGCCGGAGGTGGCGTCGACCAGGACCAGCGCGCCCTCGTCGGCGCCCGCGACCCGCTTGATCGGGGCGGCGACGCCGGTGGAGGTCTCGTTGTGGGTCAGCGCGTAGACGTCGGTGCCCACCTCGGCGTGCGGCTCGGGGTGGGTGCCGGGGTCGGAGGCGACGACGGTGGGCTCCGCGAGCCACGGGGCCAGCTTGGCCGCCTTGGCGAACTTCGAGGAGAACTCACCGAAGGTGAGGTGCTGCGACTTGTTCTCGATCAGTCCGTGGGTCGCGATGTCCCAGAACGCGGTGGAGCCGCCGTTGCCGAGGATGACCTCGTAGCCCTCGGGGAGCTGGAACAGGTCGCGTACGCCGTCGCGCACCGAACCGACCAGGTTCTTGACCGGGGCCTGGCGGTGGGAGGTGCCGAGCAGGGAGGAACCGGTGGCGGCCAGCGCGGCCAGCGCCTCCGTCCGTACCTTGGAGGGGCCCGCGCCGAAGCGTCCGTCGGCGGGCTTGATGTCAGCGGGAATCTGGATATCAGCCACACCGGCAGCCTAATCCGTCCCCGATGCGGCTCCGGCGCCACGTCCACCCGGTGAGATGGACCGTCCCGCCGCCGGGTGGGCGCGGCGCCGACCCTTCGGTAATGAACGGGTAAAAGGACAACAAGGAGTCCCGCTCGCCGCCGGTTTCGGCGAGGGCGCGGACGGGGCGTCATCCGTCATCGAGGGTGACGGTGCGTGCACGTGTTGACCTGGGGCGGAACGCTTCGCCCAGGAGGGCGGAACGGCGGATCGGGCGTGCGTGTCGTATGGCAAAAGACCGGCAAAGTTTGCAAAATTCTGTACGGCCCCGCACGGAGCGAGGGCTCTTCCCCTTTTCGCTATGACGCCTCCCTTTGTCGTGCCCGCAGAACGCCGACGCCCGGGAGGGGTGATATTCCCGTCCCCCCGAAATGAGGTCCCATGACGTATGGAAGCGCGCTGCGCGAGGAAATCCGATCCCCCGGAACGACCCCGCTCATCGGCGTCTACGACATGTACTCGGCGTCCATCGCGGCGACCCGGTACAACGGTTTCTTCGTCTCCGGATTCGGCTTCGCCGCCTCGCACTACGGCCTGCCCGACATCGGTTTCATCGCCTGGCCCGACATGGTCGCCTTCGTCGAAAGGCTGCGGCTGGCCTTTCCGTCCCACCATCTGCTGGTCGACATCGACGACGGATACGTGGACCCCGAGGTCGCCTGCCACGTGGTGCAGCGCCTGGAACGCGGCGGCGCCTCCGGCGTCATCCTGGAGGACCAGATGCGCCCGCGCCGTTGCGGGCACGCCGACGGCAAGCTGGTGCTCCCGCTCGACACGTACCTGGAGAAGCTGAACCTGGTGCTGGAGAGCAGGCAGGACATGCTGGTCGTCGCCCGCACCGACGCGACGGAGGAGTCCGACATCCTGCGCCGCGCCGAGGCGCTCGCCGAGACCGACGCGGACGTGGTGCTCGTCGACGGCGTCCGCAGCGTCGAATGGATCCGCCGCATCCGTAAGGTCATCGGCGACAAACCTCTGCTCTTCAACCAGATCGCCGGCGGAAAATCCCCCCGCCTCTCCCTCTCCGAACTCACCGACCTGAACTGCCAGGTCGCCATCTACAGCACGCCCTGCCTTTTCGCCGCCCACACCGCCATCGACGCCGCGCTCGAAGACATTCAGAATTCCGACGGCCGATTGCCGGAATTCGCCGGGTCCGGGGCGGTCGGCGTACGGGGTTCCACGGAATTGCTGGAGAAGAACATCAGCCGGCATCACGCCATGGGCCGGACCGCCGTCCGCGCCTGACGGTCCACGGGGCGCCGGGCCCGGTGGCTGCGGCCTGTGCCGCGCCCACCGGGCCCGTGCCGGAGGGAGAAGGGGACGAGTGGCGTGAGCGGATGGAGGACGGCCGTGGAGGCGGAAGTGGCGACGGAAGCGGTGCGGGCGACGGGCAGGAGGCGGCGGACGCCACCAAGAACAGGTCCTCTCCGGAAGGCGGGTACGGCGGTAGCGGTCGTGGTCGGCGCCTGCTGCGGGGTGCCGTGGGCCGCCGCTCCGGCCGCCGCCGATGCCCCCGACGGCGGAATGGAGACCCACCACGGCCCCTCCCTGATCACGATCGACAACTCCAACGCCGACTCCTGGCTGGAGGTCGACCGCACCCTCAACATCCTGGCCCCCCTGAGCAAGGGAACGGCGGGCAGCGACCACGACGGGGGCGGCGGCGCGATCGACCAGCGTGTGGAGAACGGCCAGGGCGTCAAACAGAAGACGGTGCCCCACGACGACCCCCGCTCGGAGGGCGAGGACGAGGAGGAGGACACCCCGCCGCGCCGCGAGAGCGCGGCCACCGGGGGCGACGATCCGGAAGGGGACGCGGACCACGACGACCGGCCGGCGAAACGGGCTGCCGCGAAGCGGCGCTGACCCGGCCCCGCGCCTGCCCGCTGCCGCTGCGGCCGGGCGCGGCGGCACCCGGCGGACGAAGCGGAGGCTTCGACGGGTGACGGCCGGGCGCTCGCGTGCGCGGGCGACGGACGGGGCCGGCCGGGGGCCGCCGGCGCTTTCCGACCACGCCTCCCGGAGGGACCATGGAGGGGAGGAAACCTTCGGGCGCCCGCCGTGAGCAGCCGCGGACGTGGGGAAGTGAACCGTGATGATGTATTGGTACGGGAACGGCGGCAGGTGGCTGTGGCCGTGGATGCTGGTCGGCCACCTCGTGTTCTGGATAGTGATCATCGTCGTCGCCGTCCTGCTCGTCCGCGCCTTCACCCGGCGCCCCGGTCCACCCGGCGGCGGACACCCCACCTGGGGCACCCCGCCCCCGCCCGGCGCCCCCGGCGCCGAGCAGATCCTCGCCGAGCGCTACGCCCGCGGCGAGATCGACGAAGAGGAATACCGGCGACGCCTGGCCACGCTCCGGGGGGCGCCACCGGGGGCGTCCGGAGCGTCGGGGCCGCCGCCACCGTCGGGGCCGGCGGAATCCTGAAACGGTCCGGCGCCCTCGGCTTCCGGTCCGGGCTTCGGGGGCCGCGCCGGGGCCCATCCCTCGATGCTTTGGCGGATGGGCCCTGCCACGGCGATCTTTCGTTGGCGGGCCGGGAGTTGATCAGCCAGAGAGGTGATCGGTGCCGGACGCCTGCCTGCGGTACGAGTCGAGAAGGTCCAGCGCGTGGTTGAGCTTCCAGGCGATGTCGTCAGCCTCCTCGGGGGAGATCGTCCCGAGGAGGATCTTGTACGCGGTCCGGCGGCACCCACCGCACGGTTCCTTCAGCTGATGAAGTCCATGTGTACGTCTCCGTGGAAGGCGCTACGCGACGGCGGCGCAGAGTTCTCGGGGCTGCGGGCGACCGGGCCGGGACCCGGTGCGGCGCTCGTGGTCGATGAGGTACGGCCGGACGAGGGCGATCTCCTCGCCGTTGAGGGGCTGCGCCCTGCGCCGGACGTGGTCGGGCGGTGGCCGACGGGCGTACGGCGGGGCCGGCGGGATGACCGGTGGCGCGGGCGGCAGCGGCGGTGGGAAGAGGAAGGTGATCGCCCGGTGAGCGAGGGCTCGTGTGCGGTGGCGGGTCGGTTCTCCTGACCAGAGGAGCAGAAGGGCGATGACATCGCGCACAGGTCAACTCCTCAGCGGTAGTGGCTTCTGCCCCGGACGGCGGGCAGCACATGATCGGCTGCCGGTCTCGGAAGTGCAGGCCGATCGCTCATTCGCCTTGCCCCTGGGGGCCGGAGTTCTCCAGAAGGAGCTTCACGGCTCGGGTCGTCGGGGGCGGTCGGCGATCTCGGAGGAGTCGACGGAGCTGCGGTTCGTCCGGCCGGAGGAGATCGACCGGCTGCCGATGCATCACACGCAGCGGCTGCGGGTCCGGCATTTCCTGGAGGGGCGGGAGCGGCCGTACCTCGGCTGATGCGGCGGTCGTGGCGCCTGAGGGAGGCCGGCGAACTACGGTGTGCGGACCGTGCGGCGGGGAGCGGGCCGGAACGGGACCGTAGCCAGTCCTGGACGGCGAGTCCGACCGCTGAGCCGGCGGACGCGTCGAGGCGCCCCCCCGTGCGGCCCTGTCGTACAGGGGGCGCGGCTGTTCGGCAGCGATCACCCTCGCCGTCCCGGTCACACCGCACAGCAACAGCCAGGAGGGCGAGGCCCTGGCCTCGGCGTCACAGCGCTTTTCCCCGGCTGTCGAATTCGGCCAGCAATTTCCTGCTTGCGGCTGTGAAGGGGTGGTCAGTGCCAAGGCTGTTGCGTCGCTTTTCCAGCACATCGTGCATAAGCTCTACGGCCGCTTCAAAGTTGCCCAGCTTGTATTGAATGCGAGCGTACAGCTGTTGCGCTGAAATGGCATTGGGGTAATCGGGGCCGAATCGTCGCTCGTACGTCTCTGCGACCTGTTGAATCTGCTCGTTGGCCTCTGTGAAGCGCCCGAGTACGTACAGTGTCCAGGAATGGTTGTGCCTCGCGCCCAGCGTGATCGTGTGGTCCGGGCCCAGGCGTCTTTCGCAAGCCAAGGGCAAGGAAAGGAGTGCCGAGTTGTCTTCCGCTTCCACTTCGGATGCTGAAAGCATCGTCAGGAGGCTGGACTGAGAACGTAGCGTCAATGGATGCGCATCTCCCAACGCTGACCGCCGGCCCGCTATTACGGTGCGCAGCAGTGAGAGAGCTTCCTCCCGCTTCCCGAGGTTCCCCAGGACCATTTGAAGACCGTGACCGCTGTCCAAGGTGTCTGGATCGCAGGCCCCGAAAAGTTGCTCTTGGCTGCTTCGGACCTCGCGCAGCAGCATCTCGGCCTCGTCATATTTCCCCAGTCGAAATAGCCCCCGACCGCCTCTTGAGCGCGCAGCCAATACCAATCGGTTCTCCGGTCCCAGGACGGGCTCAGAAATCTCTACGATGCTACGGGAATTTTCCCAGGCGGACAGGTAGTCGCCTGTGCGGTGCAGGGCCGTGGCCAATCGGTTGGCGATGCCCACCAAGTCTTCCGTGGTTTCGGGTGCCACACCGCGTCGGAGCAATGCGACAGCATGCGGGCCGAGCAGCCTCAGCCGTGGCTCTTCCGGGCCCGCGTCCGGCAGCTTGGGAATCGCCGCATCCAGCAATCTGGTGGCCGTTGAATTCAGCCTGGAAAGTGATTCCGGCGGTGTAGCGGAAGCGACGCTGTCGAGCAGAACTCCGTGGCTTTGAACGCACCGCACGCCGCTGACATCCACCAGCTCGGTAAGTGACTGGTCGAGTAGCGCCCGAAGTGCCGATTCGGTGCGAGCGCGAGGCAGTACGCTCGCGATTTCGGTTTGGTTCAGTAGAGATAGCGGTAGCGGCTCCGAAGCGAAGCGGGCCAGCAGGCGGAGTAGCGTCACCGCTTCGGACAGGCCCCGTTCTTCGAATGCGTCGAGCGTGAGTTGCCAGGTACGCCCCACGAGGTGGCGTGGATCTTCATCCGACAAGATGTCAGCTCCCTGATCGATGAGTTCGACACGTTCTCCCACCTCAAGGTGGAGCCTGTAGGCATCCATCGTCCAGGGGTCGAGCACCTGGTGCGACAGGAAGCCACCTGCCAGCGTCAGCGCGAGCGGCAACCGCCCTAATCGGTCGGCGATCTCCGCGGCTTGATCGAGCGTGCCGCTGTCCGGTGCCAGGTCACACAGAAGCTGCGCGGCATCCTCGCGTGGTAACACCCCGATGTGCTGCAACTCTGCTCCCGGCCACCACCGAGCGGCTGCGCGACGTGTGGTGACCACGACGATGCCGACAGGACTGGTGCGTAGCCAGCTACCTTCCCTCAAGATCTCAGGGTCATCTGCGTTGTCGAGCACCAGCAACCACGGCTCAGCAGAGGAGTTGAGGTATTCCCACACCAGGTCGGCCCCAGGACGCAACCCGTTACGGGCAGCTAACAGCTCCCCGTCTGTGGCGCCACGGTCGGAGGCAACGGCGAGCATTCCTGAGCGCAGGCTTGCACGGTCGGAAGCGTTTACCCACAGTCCGACACGGTCGCTGCCTTCCGTGACGAACTGAAAGAAGGAATATGCGACGGCGGTCTTACCACAGCCCCCCATGCCGTGGAGAACGAATGCTTGGCCGCCGCCCCCGTCCGCCGTGCTCATCCGCAATCGCTCAAGCACTTCGGCACGGTCGCGCAATATCACAGGCGCTCTGCCCACGGCTGGCCGTCGAACTGAGTCGGGGCCGTTCAGCCCGGGGTTTTCATCTCCGTGATAGTGGTACTCGTTGATGTGCTGATCACGCGTCGATTGGTAGACACGGCCGCTGTCTTCAGCATGGCCTCCCATCCGTCTCCATCACTCCCTCGACTTTGCTTTAAATGCTTTAATTTGGCCTATATCGCTTATGTCGGACTGGTGAATCCGTGTGGAGTCGCCGACGTCGAAGATCGGGATTTTGGCACTGCCTTGCCCGAATGGGCAAGGGCCCTCCAGGTCAATGGCATATGCCATTGTCTATTTACCTACGATAACTTAAATGCTGCCCTGGCGGGCCCGCCAGTCGACCGCTATGCTCAATGCCCCCGGAGGGGACAGGGAAGGAGCCATTATGGCCAGGCCATGGGAAGCCGATCCGGAAACAAGTTTCAAAAGGCGAATGGGGAAATCTCCCCAAGAGTTGGGGACCACAACCGACAATCCTGACTGCCCCGACATCTGGGAACTTGAGAACGGGGACGTGGCAGTCATCGGTAGGGATCTGACCGACTCGCTCGGAAAGCGCCTTCCTGTAGGTGTATCAGTGGGAGAAGATGAGCGCCTCGTCGTCATCCCCCGAAGCATGATGGTCGCAGCAAAGCCGGACATCCCCAGTGTTTGATTCGTTCCGGCACAGCACCTCAGAGCGTCTGGATCGACCGAAATACCACGCCGATTTTCGCCGCCACTACGAGGGTGGGATCCGCTTCCTGCGGAAACTCGAACGTGGGCAGAATTTCAAGGAGCGCGGATTCCCGAGTTGGGAGTCCTTCGTTATCGGAGACTGGGGTAGGGCGCTCTCTCTGATCGAAGAGAAACGCCCGATCTACGGTTCGCAGTTCCAGAAGGCTGCCGAACTCGGGATTCTGGAGCGTCGGCTTCGCGTCGTGGAGTTCCCGATCACTCCGTACGTCCAGTGGGAAATGCACGTGCTGCGCCTAAGAGTTGAACTGGGCGACAATATTCGAGCCATCGACGCCCGCGAGCTGGCGAACATCGAAGGCGATCACCTTGTGCCAGAGGTTGTCATCCTCGGTGATGAGGTGATGTACGAGGTGGTTTACGACGATGACGGGAATGCCGCGGGGGCCAATCGAATCGCGGATAAGGGTGCCGTCGAGGAAACTTCCTCGGGGTTCGATGCTCTTTATTCTCGCGGTGAAGATTTCATGACGTTCTTCAACCGGGAGATTGCTCCACTCGAACCTCCAGCGATAACCCATTGAACGAGCGTTTCCGGTCTCGCGGTGTTGACCGCGAGGTGGGCACGCCTGCGCAACGACGAAGCTCCTGGTGGACGGGTTCTCGATCAAGATCACCCGTGTCCGCCAGGAGTTTCGCCTGTTTGCCCACCCGCCATCGATGGTTCGCTCCAGCCGTACCCTGCGATACCTGAGCAGGCGACTCGCCGTCCGGCGCCAGGAGATCGGGGCGCGGTGGCGGCGCCTTCCCATCGGTCGCCAGGCCCTGCTCACCCTGGCCCACCTGCGGTGCGACGACACCTGTGCCCAGCTGTCCAGCCGTGCAGGCCCCCCACTACGCCGTCCGCTCCCCATCCGCCCCACCCGGCCACGCCGTAACGCGCGAACCGGCCTCCCCCTGGGCAGGCTGCCCCCATGCCTGAACGTACGGAAAAACAGCGGCAAGACCTGGTGCGGGAGTTGGCGGGGGTGGTGCGCGGCGAGGTTTCCGGGGCCGCCGCCGACCGGGCTCTGGTGACGATGGACGCGTCGAATTACCGGCGGGTTCCGGAGGCGGTGGTGGCGCCTCGGGATGCGGGGGACGTGGCGGCGGTTCTGCGGGTGTGCCGGGAGCGGGGGGTGCCTGTCTCTTATACAAATCTGACGCTCCGACGACTTAATAGGTGTAGATGTCGGT
>NZ_VKJP01000218.1 GCF_007280575.1 Streptomyces benahoarensis | reverse complement strand
ACCAGGTGCGGGGCGGGCGGCGCCAGAGGCAGGCATCACGCGGGCGGCGCCGGGGCCGGATACGGGAGGGGGCCGGGCCGTCGCCTGGGTCACTCTTTTATGCAACTTGTTGCACAACCCTGCCCCGGTGCCCTAGAACGTCCCTGACGACCGCCGCTGCGCCAGGAGGCCCGATGAGCCCGAGCCCGTATCCGTATCTGCTGAGCCCGCTCGCGCTGGGCTCGGTGACGCTGCCCAACCGCGTCCTGATGGGGTCGATGCACCTCGGCCTGGAGGAGGCGCCCGGCGGGTTCGCGCGGATGGCCGCGTTCTACGCCGAGCGGGCGCGCGGCGGGGTCGGGCTGATCGTCACCGGCGGGTTCGCGCCCAACGACGCCGGGCGGCCGTACGAGGGCGGGGCCACCCTGACCACCGAGGAGCAGGCCGCCGAGCACCGGCAGATCACCGAGGCGGTGCACCGCGAGGGTGGCCGGATCGCCCTGCAACTGCTGCACTTCGGCCGGTACGCGCACCACCCGGACCTGGTGGCGCCGAGCGCGCTCCAGGCGCCGATCAGCCCGTTCACCCCGCACGCGCTGGCCGACGACGAGGTGGAGCGGACCGTCGAGGACTTCGTGCGCGCCGCGGAGCTGGCGCGGTCCGCCGGGTACGACGGCGTCGAGATCATGGGGTCCGAGGGCTATCTGATCAACGAGTTCCTGGTGACCGCCACCAACCGGCGTACGGACCGGTGGGGCGGCTCGTACGAGAACCGGATGCGGTTCCCGGTGGAGATCGTCCGCCGGGTGCGGGAGCGGGTCGGGCCGGACTTCCTGATCATCTACCGGCTGTCGATGCTCGACCTGGTGCCGGGCGGCTCCACGCTGCCGGAGGTGATCGCGCTGGCCGAGGCGGTCGAGGCGGCCGGAGCGACGCTGATCAACACCGGGATCGGCTGGCACGAGGCACGCATCCCGACCATCGCGGCGTCCGTGCCGCGCGGCGCGTACGCCTGGGTGACCCGGCGGGTGCGCGGCGCGGTGTCGCTGCCGCTGGTCGCCGTCAACCGCATCAACACCCCCGACGTCGCCGAGGAGTTGCTGTCCGGCGGGGCGGCCGACATGGTCGCGATGGCGCGGCCGTTCCTCGCCGACCCGGAGTTCGTGGCGAAGGCCGGGCGGGGCGAGCCGGAGGCCATCAACACCTGCATCGGCTGCAACCAGGCATGCCTCGACCACACCTTCGGCGGGAAGATCACCTCGTGTCTGGTCAACCCGCGGGCCTGCCATGAGACGGAGCTGGTGCTGTCGCCGACGCGGCGGCGCAAACGCATCGCCGTGGTGGGCGCCGGGCCCGCCGGGCTGGCCTGCGCGGTGTCGGCGGCGGAACGCGGCCACACCGTCACGCTGTTCGACGCCGCCGCGACGATCGGCGGGCAGCTCGACATCGCCCGCCGCATCCCCGGCAAGGAGGAGTTCGACGAGACGCTGCGGTACTTCCGCCATGCGCTGGAGCGGTGGAAGGTCGACGTCCGCCTCGGTACGCCGGTCACCGCCGAGACGCTGGACGGCGCCGGATACGACGAGATCGTGCTGGCCACGGGCGTCACCCCGCGCACCCCGCCGATCCCCGGCACCGACCATCCGAGCGTGCTCGGCTACCTCGATGTGCTGCGGGACGGGGCGCCGGTCGGCGAGCGCGTCGCGGTCATCGGCGCCGGGGGCATCGGCTTCGACGTGGCGGCGTTCCTGACGGACGGGGGCGAACCGGCGAGCCGCGACCCGGAGGTCTTCTTCCGGCAGTGGGGCGTCGACACCGGCTACGGCGCCCCGGGCGGGCTGACCGCACCGAAGCGGAGCGCACCGCGGCGCCGGGTCCATCTGCTCCAGCGCAGCACCACCAAGGTCGGCGCGGGCCTCGGGAAGACCACCGGCTGGATCCACCGCACCGAACTGCGCCACCGCGGCGTGACGATGGTCGCGGGCGCCACGTACCACCACATCGACGACGAGGGGCTGCACCTGACGGTCGACGGGCAGCGGCAGGTACTGCCGGTGGACACGGTCGTGCTGTGCACCGGCCAGGAACCGCGGCGCGACCTGTACGACGCGCTGGTACGGGCCGGGCACTCCGTCCATCTGATCGGCGGCGCGGAGGTGGCGGCCGAACTCGACGCGAAGCGCGCGATCGATGGCGGGACGCGGGTGGCTGCGGGGTTGTGAGGGGGCGGCTGCCCGGTTCGGTGCGGGGCCGCTCACCCCAGGGCCGGGCGGGTGCGGGCCCTGGCCCGGGGCCGTCCGCTCCGGGCCCGGCCCCGGCCTCCGGGCCACGGCGCGCCCCCGGCCTAGGATGCGTCCATGTCCCTGCCGTACGCGATCCTCACCGCCCTGCTGGAGAAGCCGTCGTCGGGGCTGGAGCTGACGCGGCGGTTCGACAAGTCGATCGGCTACTTCTGGTCAGCGACGCACCAGCAGATCTACCGCGAACTGGGCAAGCTGGAGGCGGCCGGACTGATCCGCGCACTCCCGGCCACGCAGCCGACCCGCGGGCAGAAGAAGGAGTTCGAGGTCCTGCCGTCCGGCCGCGCCGCGCTGACCGAGTGGGCGTCCGGGCAGCAGGACCCCAAGCCGCCCCGGGACGCCCTGCTGCTCCGGATGCGGGCCGCGGCCGTGGTGGGACGCGACGGGCTCGACGAGGAGCTGCGCCGCCATCTCGGCCTGCACCGGCGGCAGTTGGCGGAGTACACCGCGATCGAGGAACGCGACTTCGCGGAGGCCGACTCCCCCGGCGACCGGCTGCGGCGGCTGGTCCTGCAGGCCGGGATCGACCTGGAGACGTTCTGGATCACCTGGCTGACGTCGGCGCTGGCGGAGATGGCGGAGATGGCGGACGACGAGAGTGCGGGGGTGCCCGACGGGCGCGGGGCGCCCGGAGGACGCGGCGGGGGTGGGTGGACCGGAGGGCGTGCCCTAGACGAATGAGTCCGAAGTCAGCGCCTCAGCAGCGGTCATTGAGGCTGGCGACCACGGCGGGCAGCCGGTCCATGACGTGAGCTACGCCGAGCCCGTCCATGTAGTCGCGGACATGCACGATCCGACCGCTTCGGACCCGGATCACCAGGAGGCCGGGAATTCTGAAGGACCGGCCGGTCGTGGTCACGGTCCCGGTAACCATCTGTTCGACGGTGATCACCTCGGCGTCGGTGCTCTCGTGCACGACGACTTCGCAGATCTCCTGCGGCTGCGCCGGACTTGCGCCCCAGGCCGCTCGATAGCCTGCGCGGATCTCTTCGCGCCCCTGGTAACGCGCAGGCATGCCGGGAGAGAGGAAGGGGAACTCGTGGACGGCATCGACCGCGTACAGATCGGCCAGATCGTCCGCGGACTTGTCGAGCATCGCCCGCTGGTAGCGGGCCAGGACCTCATGAGGGCCGAGGTGGGCCGAGGTTGTGTCCGGCATGGTGGTGGGACTCCGTTCGGTCAACGCAGGGGCGAGCTCATTCGAGCGAGGGGCCCGGACTTCGGGTGCGGACCAGAGGAAGGCCGCCAGGATCCGGTGGTGACGCCCTTTTTCCGTACCTGCCCCGGCAGCCCGGGTGCAACAAGCGCCTGCGCTCGGCACTGCCGCTGGTCAAGCGCGTGATCCGGGAACCGGCCATGGGCAGCGACTTCCCGGTTCTTCCGGGGCCTGCGCCTTACCTGGTCCGGCAGGCGCACCTGCGGCGCCTCCGGGAGATACCGGGCCCTCGCGGGCGTCACCACGACGCCGGCGAGGGCCCGTTCCCCTGTCCCCTGCGTTCCTCGTGTCAGCAGTTGTCGTAGAGCAGGGCGCGCACCAGGCGGCAGGTGGTGTCGGACGGGCAGTGGACGCCGATGGCCTGGGCCATCGTGCGTATACGGCCGTTGGGGGCCTGGTCGGGGCGGTACACGCCGGTGTCGAGCAGGGCTATCGCCAGGCGCATGGCCTTGAGGCGGCGGTTGTGGGATTCATACCGCTCGCGGGGCCAGCCGGCGGGCAGCGGCTTCTTGGGCAGCGGGTGGGCCGGGAGAGGTTTCGTCGTCAGAGTGGCAGGGGCCATCGGGCAACCTCCGAGTGCTGGGTGAACCCTCACTTACTGGTTCCCATTCTACGGCCGACCACTGACAAAAGCCCCTGACCAGCGGCGATATGACGGTGCTTGACCGGGTCCGGTCAGGGTGCGGCGGCGACCGCCGCGGCCGGGCCGTCCGCCGCCCGCAGCCGGACCTTGTCGGGCTTGCCGACGGGCGTCAGCGGCAGCGCGTCGCAGATCCGGAACGCCACCGGCGCGTACATGGCTCCCTTGTCGTGAACCACCAACGCGCGCAGCTGCTCCGGGTCGACGGTGCGGCCCGGCGCCGCGACCACCGCGGCGTGCACCTCCTCACCGTCGTCGGTGGGCACCCCGTAGACGTCACACTGCGCGACGTCCGGATGGGTGTGCAGCAGATCCTCGATCTCCAACGGGTGGACATGGCCGCCGACGACGATGATCACGTCCTTGGCGCGGTCGAGGAGGTACAGCCGCCCCTCCTCGTCCAGAAGGCCGATGTCGCCGGTGCGCAGCCAGCCGTCACCGACCAGGACCTCGGCGGAGCGCTCCGGCTGCTTCCAGTAGCCGGTCATCACACCCGCCGACCGTACGTGGATCTCGCCCGCCTCCCCCGGCCCCAGGGTGCGGCCGTCCCCGTCGCGTACGGCGATCTCGACGCCCGGCCGGGCCCGGCCGACGGTGAGCCGGCCGCCGGGCCCGACGACGTCGAGGTCGGCCGGGACCGCCTCGGCTATCGACAACGCCTCGGACTGGCCGTACTCCCCGTACAACACAGGTCCCAGCGCCTCGGCGGCCCGGCGCATCCGGGACGGGGACGCGGGGCTGCCGCCGTAGGTGACACGGGTGAGGGAGGAGAGGTCAGTGGTGGGCAGGTCCGGGTGGTCGAGAAGGCGGTAGAGGAGCGGCGGGAGCGCCCACAGGTGGGTGATGCGGTGACGGGCGACGGCGGCGAGCACCTCGCCCGCCTCGAAACCGCGCCGCAGGACCGCGGTGCCGCCGGCCACCAGCGCCGCATCGGTGAAGATGCCCGCGAGATGGGCGAGGGAGGTGGCGGCCAGGAAGCGGGGCGGGTTCCCGGCGGCGGCCATCGGGCGGGTCAGCATGCGCGCGTAGGGCGCGTGCGTCATCCGGACCCCCTTGGGGACGCCCGTCGTTCCCCCGGTGTGCCGGATGCACCAGTCGTCCCCGGGGAGCGCCGCCCCCGGCACCTCCGGGGTCTTTGGGAGCGCGGCGCAGGCGGCCAGGAGGTCGTCACCCAAGGGCGGCTCGTACGCGTCCGGGCCGAGCGTGAGGACGGCGGGCCGGGGGCCGCGCAGATGGCCCAGGAGGGCGCGGGCGGTGGCGGCCAGTTCCGGTTCGACGAGCAGCAGCGCGGCGTCCACGCTGTCGACGAGGGTGGCGAGGGTCGCGGGGGCGAGCCCGTCGTAGAGCAACACCACCCGCGCGCCGAGGTGGTTGGCGGCGTAGCGGGCGGCGAGCACGGCGGGGGCGTTGCCGCTGAGCAGGGCGACGGTGGTGCCGCGGCCGACGCCGCGGTCGGCCAGCACGGCGGCCATCCGGTGCACGGTGGCGGCCAGTGCGCCCGCGGTGATCTCCGTACCGTCGGCGGCGATCAGGGCCGTACGGGCGGGATCGCGGCGCAGGGCGGCGAGCAGGACGTCCGAATAGGGGGCATCGGGGGCGTTCACGGGTGGGCTCCTTCGCGCGGTGGAGGTGCGGCGGACGGGCGGCCGCCGCCGGAACGGACGGGTCCGCCGGTCCGGTACGCCGACGCTACGGCCAAACGCCGCCCGCACCTGCGGGAATGCGCCACCCCGGGCGACGCCCCGTCAGTCGAGCGCCTGCTCCGCCGCCGCCAGGATCTCGGTGACGCGGCGGCCGAAGCGGAGATCGCAGGGGTGCGGGCGGCCGGTGCGGGCGGCGAGGAGCAGGGCGTCGACGGCGCGGTGGTAGGCGGGCAGCGGGCCGTCCTGACGGCGCGGCAAAACGCTGACCCCGGCGGCGCCGCGCAGGGTGACGGCGACACCCGCCGCGGCGGCGGGCGCGGTCAGGCTCAGCGTGGCGGAGCTGGCCGCGCCGCCCCGGTGGCGCAGCGTCAGCAGCACCGTGTCGGCCGGTCCGCGTCGGGCGGCGACATCCACCGCGTCGCCGAGGACCGGCAGCAGGACGGAGAGCACGTGCGGGCCCAGGTCCCACAGGGCGCCCTTCTCGCGGCGCCAGGCGGAGGCGGCGTACGGGCCGTCGCTGCCCTCGGCGAAGACCGAGCCGAGCCAGTCGGCGTGCGCGGTGAACCAGCCGCCCTCCTCCGCCCGCCCGGCGATCCACTCCGCCTCGTGGGTGCCGAAGCGTGCCGTGAAGAAGACGACGGAGGCGACGCCCGCGCGCGAGGCGGCCTCGTCCAGCACCCGGGCCTCGTCCGGATCGAGGGCGACGGGTTTGTCGAGGAGGAGGTGGCACCCGGCCTCGGCAGCGCGGGTCGCCAGGGGCGCCTGGACGGCCGGGGGCAGCGCCAGGGCGACGGCGTCGCAGGCGGCGAACAGCTCGTCCGGGGAGGTGTGGGCGCGGGCGCCGTGGGCGTGGGCCAGCTCCTCGGCCGCCGCCGGGCGGCGCCCCCAGACGCCCGTCAGCTCCACTCCGGGGTGGGCGGCCAGGGCGGGTGCGTGGACGCGCTGCGCCCAGAAGCCGGTGCCGAGAAGTCCGATGCGCAGGGTCGTCATGGGCCCAGTCTGCCCCGCCGGGCCCCGCTCCCCGGGGTGCCGGAGCCCGGCGCGGGCGCCGGAATCACCCGGGGTCGCGCGCATCCGGGCGGCGACCGGCGGACCGGGCCCGGCCCCGGGTGCCGCCGCGCCGGTCCGGGCGGACGGCGCGCGCCGTCCGCCCGGGGGCTCGCGTACGCCCCCGCGCTCCCCCGTGGTCGCCCCGTACGCCCCGCCCGCGCCCGTACGGCGCCGTGCGGGCGCGGCCGAACTGGCGCCGTGGTGGGTACGGGTGGGGCGTACGGCGGGGCACGGTGCCCAAGATCCGGGCGATCCGTCTCACACCGCGGTCCGTGTGAAGGACATATCAACAGCCGTCTGGTTGAATGAGCGTCATGGCCAGCCTCAATGACAGCGCGACAGGTCGCAGCGACCTTGAGCCCTTCTGGCCGTCCCGCCAGGCGCACGCCTTCGATCGTCTGTGTTGCCACGCGCACTGAGCGCGGGCCCGCACTCCTCAGTCCGACGCCGTTGACCCGGTGTCGTCGGCCCTGCCCGCGCGCACGACGTCCCCTGACGCTTCTCTGCGCGAAAGAGCTGAATCCCATGACGAACATCCGCCCTTTGCCTGCCACTTCCGCGACGGCCCCCGTTTCCTCCGCTCCTTCCCCGCACCTCGGCCGTCAGCGGCTGCGCGCCGTGGCACCCGATGAGGTGCCGCCGGTCGCCGAGCTGCTGACCGCGGGCGCGACGTGGCTGCCCGCCCCGCAGGGCAGCCTGCCGGTACTGCCGGGCCGCCCGCCGATGGTCGGCTATCTGGTGCTCGTACCGGCCGAGCAGGCCACGGCGGCGGGCCGCCGTCCGGACGCCGCGCCGGCCGCCTCCGGGCCGCCCGGCGAGCCCGCCCCGGAGACCGCGTCCGGCCCCGGCACGGTGACCGACGACGAGGTCGTACGGATCGACCCGGAGCAGCGCACGGCGCAGGTGCTGGGCCGTCCGCTGGATCTGACGTATCTCGAATTCGAGCTGCTGGCGCACCTGGTGGCGCATCCGCACCGGGTGCACACCCGCGATCAGCTGGTGACGACGGTGTGGGGCTACGGGCACGTCGGTGACGGCCGGACCGTCGACGTCCACATCGCCCGGTTGCGGCGGAAGCTCGGCTCCGACCACCGGGCGTCGATCGTCACGGTGCGGCGCGTCGGGTACAAGTACGTGCCCAGCGCCTGATCCGCACGGCTCCGGCCGGGCGCGGCACCACGGTGCGCGCCCGGCCGTTCGCCTGTCCGGACGGTCACCTGTCCTGGTACGTCGGCGTGTTGTGCGGTGCGGCGAGCACGGCGTCCCGGGCGAGGGCCGCCAGCTCCCGCCGGTCCCGGTGGCGCCCCGGGGGCAGCGCCGGGTGGACGGTGACCCGTACGGCGAGGCCGCGGGCGGTCAGGACGCGGCGGAGCGAGGCCAGGAAGGTGTCCGGGCCGCAGAACGCGGCGACGGTGGAGGGCAGCGCGTCCTGGGTGTAGGTGAGAGTCACCGGGCGGACGGGCGCACCGGCGTCGAGCGCGGCCTGGAAGGTGGCCCGCCGGAAGACGCCCCCGTCGGCGGTGCACCAGGTGGTGGCCTGCGGGAACACCACGACGGACCGGCCCGAGGCCAGGATGTCCGTCAACTTGGCAACCACAGACGAGAGTTGGCGCGGGCTGGTGCGGTCGATGAAGTGCGTACCGGCGCGGCGGGCGAGGCCGCCGACCACCGGCCAGCCGCCGACCTCGCGCTTGGCGAGCACCGGCGCCGGGTCGACGGCGAGCAGCGCCGGGATGTCCAGCCAGGAGATGTGGTTGGCGACGATGAGGGTGCCCGGCCCGGTGGACGGTGCGCGCAGCGGTCCGGCGCCGTCGAGGCGGACGCCGAGGGCGCCGAGCAGCGCGCGGGCGTGGGCGCGCAGCCGCGGCGGGTCGGTGAGGCGCCCGCCGTCGGCCAGGGCACGGCGGACGGCGGCGGCGAACGCGGCGCCGCGCAGCGCGGTGGTGGCCGCCGGGACGGGCGGCAGGGCGTGGTGCGCGCAGTGGCGGCCACAGCCGGGGGTGACGTCCCAGGGGCCGCCGGTCATGCTTCGGCCCCGAGGAAGTAGCGGCGGTAGCGGTCGTCGAGGCGTTCCATGTCGAGGACGACGAAGAAGTCGGCGACGCCGAAGTCCGGGTCGTGGGCGGGCGGGCCCGCGACCCAGGCGCCGAGCCGCAGATAGCCGCGGAGCAGCGGGGGCAGCTGCGTGGCGGCGGGCCTCTCGGGCAGCGGTCCGGCGGGGAGCCAGGGCCGGTGCGGTACGGCGTGCAGACCGGGCGGGGCGGGGTGGCGGGTGCGGGCGAGTGCCCAGGCGTGGGCCGCGGCGGTGCCGCCGTCGGCGAGCGGGACGGAGGCGCATCCGGCGAGGTAGCGGTGGCCGGAGAGAAGCGTGTAGCGGGCGAGGGCGGCCCACATCTGCTGGATGACGGCGCCGCCGCGGTGGTCGGGGTGGACGCAGCTGCGGCCCGCCTCGATCAGCGAGGGCCGCAGCGCGTCCAGGGCGGTGAGGTCGAACTCGTCGTCGGAGTAGAGCCGCCGGGTGCGGCCGGGCGGCAGCAGCCGGTAGGTGCCGACGGTCTCGCCGGTGGGGTGGTGGACGGTGACGAGGTGGTCGGCGTGGGCGTCGAGGGCGTCGGCGTCGTGGCCGGGCACCTCGGTGTGCAGGGTGGCGCCCAGTTCCTGGCCGAATATCCGGTGCCGCAGCCGCTGTGCGGCGCGGATCTCCGCGTCCGTGGCGGCGAGCGCGGTGGTGTAGCCGGGCTGCCGGACGCCGGCGGGCGCGGGGCGGTCAGGAGCGGTCGGGACCGTACGCATGGGGAGCCCTCCAGGGGAGGCTGCGGCGGCCTCCCGGCTGCGGGAGACCGCGCAACGGTGACGGACGCCGGCCCCGGGGGAACGCGACCGGCGGGGTACGGGTGCGGGGGACGGAGCGGTGTCGGGGAG
>NZ_VKJP01000217.1 GCF_007280575.1 Streptomyces benahoarensis | reverse complement strand
GCGCTGTCGAAGAAGAACGACGCGCAGATGGTCAAGGAGGTCGGCACGCTCAGGGAGCTGGTCGCGGCCCGGGAACTGCTGGCCGCGCGTGGCGCGCTGGTCGGGGAGAGCGATCACCTCGTATCGAAGTCGCTGTACGCCAAGGACCCGGACGGCAACGAGTTCGAGGTCATGTGGCGGGTGCCGCGCGAGGACTGGCCGGGCCCGGACGAACCGGACCGGGTGCGGCCCCTCGACCTCGCCGCCGCGCTCGCGCACTGGGGGCCGGACCGGGAGACGGGAGCGGCGGTCGGTCAGGCCACCTGAATTGCCCCTGGGCCCTCCGGGCGGCGCACGCTCAGTAGCTCAAGGACGAGAGGAAGTCGTGGAGGGCGTGGTCGAACTGCCCGACGTTCTCCAGGTTGACCATGTGTCCGGCGCCGGGTATGCGGACCCGGCGCGCGCCGGGCACTGCGAGGGTGATGGCGTGGGCATTGGCGGAGATGTCGCGGCTGTCGAGGTCGGCGTCGAGGACGAGGGTGGGGACGCGCAGCTCGGCGAGCCGCTCGGCGGCGCCGATCTCCAGGGGCATACCCGTACCCTCGGCGTGCACCTCGACATTGGCCTCGGCTGCGGCGCGCAGCCGCTCGCGCAGCCCGGGATGGACGGCCTCGGGCGCCCGGTGCGGGCCGTCCACCCATCCACGCAGGAAGTGCTCGACGTACCGCTCGACACCGTCCGGCTCGCCGATCGCGGCGGACTGCTCCCGCAGGTGGTCGAGGAGGAACGGGTCGGTGAAGGGGCGTCCGCTGATGCCCGGTGAGGCGAGCGCCAGCGCCGTGACGCGCTCGGGGTGCGCCAGCGCCGCGTCGAGGGCCACGCGGGAGCCGTGGGAGAGACCCACCAGGACGGCGCGATCCACCGCGAGCGCGTCGAGCAGTGCCCGCAGGTCGTCGTGGTGGGCGAAGTCGCCGGTGGCCGTGGAGGAGAGGCCGTGGCCCCGCAGGTCGTACCGGATCGCGCGGAGGCCGGAGTTGACGAGCCAGGTGAACTGCTCGTCCCACATCCGCTGGTCCAGCAGCGCGCCGTGCAGCAGCACCACGGCGGGGCCGGTACCGGCGGCTTCGTAGAACAGCTCGCCGTCGTCGATCGGCACCGTGCCGTTCTCGACGTCGCTCCATGCGCTGATGCCCTGGGTCATGCTCCGTCCGTCCTTCGTGAGCGGTGAGTGGTGAGCTGTGTCGTACGAGGTGGGGTGGGGCGCGGTGCTGCGGGTGGTTCGCCGGGTCCCTTCGGGGCAACGTCCGAGCCGTGCGCCAGGTGCCGGAATTCCTCGGCCGGGCGGTTCAGCGCCCGCGTGGTGGTGGCGGGGCGTGCCGTCGACCTCGAAAGCGGCACCCCGGCGCCTGGCGCTCCACCCGGCGGCCGCGCTGCCCCGGTCAGCCGTCGCCGGATGGCTGCGGCGCCACGTCGGGACTGAACGCCACGACGAGATCGGCGCGTTCCCGGGTCGCCGCCACCAGGCGGGCGTTGGCCTCGTCCGAGGTGTGGACGAAGCGCTCCGCCGCGTCGCGCGCGGTGCCGAACCGCTCGTGACGCGCGATCAGCCGTCGCACCCGTTCCACGCCGGGCAGGTCGACGTACCAGACCTCGTCCAGCAGGGCACGGGCGCGCCGCCACGGAGGTGTGTCCAGGAGCAGGTAGTTGCCCTCGGTGATGACGAGCGGGACCTCAGGCGGTACGGGGAGGGCACCGGCCACAGGGTCCTCGATGCGACGGTCGAACTCCGGGGCGTAGACGACCGATCCGGGGACGGGGTGGCGCAGCCGCTCCAACAGGGCGGTGTAGCCGTCCGGGTCGAAGGTGTCCGGGGCGCCCTTGCGGTGGCTGAGGCCCAGGCGGCGCAGTTCGGCGGCGGCGAGGTGGAACCCGTCCATGGGGACCAGTGCCGCCTGCCCGGCCAGCCGGGCCACCAGATGGGCGGCGAGCGTCGACTTTCCGGCACCGGGCGGGCCCGCGATGCCGAGCAGGCGACGGTGCCCGGGCGTCGCGGAGGCGGCGAGCCGACGGGCGCGCGTCAGGAGATGCTGCGGATTCATGGTGGGTCCATGGTGCCCGAGGGGCGGCGCGCGCGGGGGAGCGGCCTGCGGGGGCGCCGGGCCCGCGCCCGACGGCGTCCGGAGACCGGCGCCGCCCTCGCCCCGTAGACGTCCGCCGCCGAAGGGACGCGGCGTCAGCCACCGGGGGCACGACCGCAGCTCACCACAAGGGCCCGCTCCCCGCTCACCGCAAGGGCGTGCCCTCAGCCCTCTCCGGCACGCGCCGTCAACCGCCACAACGACGTCACCTCCGCCGCCCGCGCCGCATGCAGCGGATCGGAGGCATCGCGCGCCCGAGGATGCCGCGGGGCGATGTCATGGCGGTCGACGACGGTCAGACCGGCCGTCTCGAAGGCGGACAGCAACTCCGCGCGGGGGCGCAGGCCGAGGTGTTCTGCCAGGTCGGAGAGGATCAGCCAGCCTTCACCGTCCGGTGTCAGATGGGCCGCCAGGCCGTTCAGGAAGCCGTGGAGCATGCGGCTTCCGGGGTCGTAGACGGCGTGCTCCACCGGGGCGGCCGGTTTGGCGGGGACCCAGGGCGGGTTGCAGATCACCAGAGGGGCGCGCCCCTCGGGAAACAGATCGGCCTCGATGATCTCGACCCGGTCCGCGGCACCCAGGCGCGCGGTGTTCTCCCGGGCGCAGGCGAGCGCGCGCGGGTCCTGGTCGGTGGCGACGATCCGGCGCACGCCCCGGCGCGCGAGCACCGTGGCGAGGACGCCCGTACCGGTGCCGATGTCGAAGGCCAGCTCCAGGGAGGGCAGCGGTGCCTCCGCCACCAGGTCGACGTACTCGCCCCGGGCCGGGGAGAAGACGCCGTAGTGCGGGTGGATGCGGTCGCCGCCCAGCGCCGGGATCTCGACGCCCTTGCGGCGCCACTCGTACGCGCCGATGAGGCCGAGGAGTTCGCGCAGGGAGACGACCGAGGCGGCTCCGGGGGCCGCGGGCGCGGCGCCGGGCTCCGGGGGCGGCCCGTATGCCTGGGCGCACGCCGCGCGCACATCGGGTGCGCGCGGCAGTGGCACCGCCAGCTCCGCGTCGAGGGGGACGAGCAGCATGCCCAGGATGCGGGCGCGTTGGTTCTGGGCCGCGCGGTGCCGGTGGAACGCGAGCGCGGGATCGGCGGGCGGCGCCTTGCGCGGGCGGCGGTCGATGCGGCGGGCCAGCGCCGTCAGCATCTGCCGCGCGTTGTGGAAATCGCCGCGCCAGAGGAGCGCGGTGCCCTCGCAGACGAGCTTGTAGGCGGCGTCGGCCTTCATCCGGTCGTCCGCGATCACGACGTGCTTCGGGGGTGGCGCGCCGCTCTCGGAGCGCCATGCGGCGGTACGGGCCTCGTCGGCCTCGGTCCATGCGACGACCGGCGGTGCGTTCACCTGAATGTGCCTCGTGTGGATGGTGCGGAACCCGGCCGGCCGCCGCGGGGCGGGGCTCCGCCCGGGGCGCCGGGCCGCCCTCGGCGTGCGCGGGCACAGGGGCGGAGCGGCGGGATGGTGACGGCCGACTCTACCCGGTGCCGGACGGCCGCACCGGTGCGCGCGGACCGTCGCCCGAGGTCCCGGCCCCGGGGCGGCCGGTACGGGACCTTCGGCCCGTGCCGTACGGCAGCCACCGGGGCAGGATGAGAACAGCGGTAAAGGGCGAAGGACGTGGGAGGTTTTCCACCATCGCAGGGCGGGCTTTTCCGTACGTGTGGGCAACCGGGGTGGGGGCTGCCCCGGGGCGCCGCGGGCGGTGCCGGGCACCGGTGCGCCGCCCGACGTTCGATGGCCCCCGCCCGTGAGAGAACCCCACAGATCCAAGGAGAGTCGCATGGAGGGCAACCTTCCGGTCATCGTCGCGGTGGACGGATCCGTCGACAGCGAGCGGGCGCTGCGCTGGGGCAGGGAGGCGGCGCGGCTACAGGCGGCGCCGCTGCACGTGGTGCACGTATGGCCGTACGCCACGGCCGAGCGTGCCGCCGCCGGGGAGGCGGGCGGTGACCCCGTCCTGGCGCGGCTGCGCGACGAATGGGAGGGGGCGGAGGGAGAGCCCGACCCGGTGTTCCGCAGCGTCGGCGGACTGCCCGACAGCATGCTGCCCGCCCTGGGGGCCGAGGCCCGGATGCTGGTCCTCGGCTCGCGCGGGCGCGGCGGCTTCGCCAGCCTGCTGCTCGGCTCGAACGGCCTCGCCGCCGCCGGTCAGGCGGCCTGCCCGGTCGTCATCGTGCCCCGCCCGGACCGCGGCGGCGGACGCCGGGCCGACGGTGAACGGCTCGGGCTCGACGGGCCGCAGATCACCCTCGGCGTGGACGCGGAGGAGGACCAGCCCGGTGCCATCGGCTTCGCGTTCGCCGAGGCGGGCCGCCGCGGCGCCCGTCTGAAGGTGATCTCCGGCTACACCTGGCCGCTCCTGATGCCGCCCGCCTTCGAGTACCTCGCCGCCTACGAGGCCACCCAGCAGGAGTACGAGGACGCGCTCGCCGACCAGCTGACGAAGGTGCTCGACCCCTACCGCAGGCACCACCCGGAGACCGAGGTGGAGGTGGAGCTGCGCGGCGCCGACGCGGCGGGGCTGCTGGTGGACGCCTCGCTGGAGAGCGATCTGGTGGTCGTCGCCCGCCACCGCCGCCGGTTGCCGCTCGGACGGCGGCTCGGCTCGGTGGCGCACGCGGTGCTGCTGCACGCCCTCTGCCCGATCGCCGTCGTACCCGGCCAGGCCACGGTCGCCACGGGGAAGCCGGAGGCGGACGCCGGCGCGTAACGGGGGATCGGCGCCGGTCAGGCCGAGGCGCGGCGGTCCGGGCGGCGCATCAGGAACGCCGCCGCCGATCCGGCGACGACGAGGGCGCAGACGGAGAGCACGGTGCTCATCCAGGAGGCGCCCAGCCACTGCCCGCCGAAGTAGCCGAGGCTGACGCTGTACCCGGCCCAGGCCAGGCCCGCCAGCGCGGACCAGGGCAGGAACTCGCGGACCGTACGGTGGGCCACCCCGGCGCCCAGGCTGACCACCGAGCGCCCGGCGGGCGCGAAGCGGGCCAGGACGACGATGGCGCCGCCGCCCCGGGCCAGGGCGGTGCCGAGGCGTTGCTGGGCGGCGGTCAGACGGCGGGAGCGGCCGATCGCGCGGTCGAAGCGGTCACCGCCGCGCCAGGCGAGCCGGTAGGCGACCATGTCGCCGAAGACCGACGCGGTCGCGGCGCACAGCACCAGCGCACACAGCTCCGGCAGAGGGGCGCCGCCGTCCACGCGGGCACCGACGGCGCCCGCGGCGGTACGGGTGCCCGCCGCCGCGGTGGCCGCGGCGATCACCAGGACGCCGCTGGGCAGGAACGGCACGAAGACGTCGAGGACGATCGAGAGGCTGACCAGGGCGTACACCCAGGGGGTGCCGCTGACAGGCCCCAGGCTTTCCAACAACGTGCCACTCCCGGTCCGGACCCCGCCGCGACGTCGCATGGGGCGGCAGGGGCGGCTCTACAGCTGTACAGCGTACGCCTGGGATGCGGCGGCTTTTGTCCCAGGGGGACAGATGTTGTTCGTTTCACGTTCACCCGGGGGGTTCGACCCCCTGTGCCCGGGCGGCGAACGGCGCCTCCAGGGGTGAACGGTGCGCCCTGGGAGGCGCCGTGCGGACCGGCGGCGGGATCACGGACCGTGAGCGGAGGGCCCGTTCTCCAGGGGCGGCGGTCAGTCGGTCGCCTGCGGTGCGCCGTCGCGGCTGCCGAAGAAGAGCCGGTCGAGGGACCAGGCGCCGGGGCCGAGGAAGAGGATCAGCAGGAACGCCCAGCAGTAGATCGCGGACGGTTCGCCGCCGTTCTGTATCGGCCACAGCGCGTTGCCCTGATGGACGGAGAAGTACGCGTACGCCATCGAGCCGGAGCTGACGAAGGCGGCGGCGCGGGTGCCGAGGCCCAGCAGGACCAGGAGGCCGCCGGCGAGCTGGATGACGGCGGCGTACCAGCCGGGCCAGGAGCCCGCCGGAAGGGCCGAGCCGTTGCCCATCGCGCCGCCGAGCACCCCGAAGAGCGAGGCCGCCCCGTGGCAGGCGAAGAGCAGACCGACGACGATCCGGAAGAGCGCGAGGGCGTGCGGCGCGTATCTCGTGGTCAGCGACGTTATCGGGGTGATGGTGCCGGTATGGGGGGTAGTAGGCGGATGGAGCTGAGCGGACATGTGAGACTCCTACGGCTTCGGAGGGGACGGACAACCGATGGAGGCATAGGTTAGGGATGCCTAATAGTGCTTGCAACTTCAATCTCTAACCAACGGTCGGTCCTGCCGAACCGATTGGTCTGAACCAATCATGCGCGCGGGGCCGGACGCGTCAACGGTCCGGACAGCGGTAAATCCGCGCACCACCCGCCACCGGGTGTCCTGTGCCCCCGACTGCCCCTGTATGTCCGGGTGTTCGGCGCCGGGGCGCGGTCGTCCGCCGGATTCCGGACATGCGAAAGCCCGCCTCCCGGAGGGCTCCGGAAGGCGGGCAGGGAGCGAGGGAGTCCGGGCGGGCCGCCGGATCTCGGTCGCCCGACGGGATCAGCAGCCGTCGAGGATCTTCTTCAGCGCGGCCTTCTCGGCCGAGTCCGCCGTCAGCTCGTACACGTGCTTCACCCAGACCCACATCCGCGCGTACTCGCAGTGGTACGAGGCCTTCGGCGGCAGCCACTTCGCCGGGTCCTTGTCGCCCTTGGCCTGGTTCACGTTGTCGGTGACGGCGAGGAGCTGGGAATGGGTCAGGTCGTTGGCGAATTCCTGGCGGTGCGCGGTCGTCCACTGGGAGGCGCCCGACTTCCACGCCTCGGAGAGCGGCACGACGTGGTCGATGTCCAGGTCCGACGCCTTCGTCCACTTGGCGTCGTCGTACGGTGAGATCCAAGTGCCGCTCACCGCCGCACAGTTGGAGTCCGTCGTGACGTCGGTGCCGTCGCGCTTGAGTACCACCTCACGGGTGTTGCAGGCGCCCTCCTGGGTGATCCAGTGCGGGAACTTGTCGCGGCTGTAGCCGTCGCTCGAACCCTCGGGCTGCTCCTTGATCTCGGAGAGGTACGTCCGGGCGGTGGCCGCGCTCGGCGGGCTCGGCGGCGCCGCCTCGGCGGTCTGGCCGGTCAGGGCCACGGTGCAGACGAGCGCGAGGGCCGAACCCGCGGCGACCGTGAGGCGACGCGCGTAGACCTTTGGCATCGGAACTCCCTTGACGTGGGGGGAAGTGGGAAGCGGGGCGGGCCCATGGTGGCCGTGTGGGATGGCCGGTACATAGGCGCCAGGTAACAGAGTGACGACATGCTCACGTCAGTTCAAGGGCTTGACGCCGCGCCATGTTCGTGTCGGGGCACGGGGGTTGGGACGCTCCCGCGCACGCGCCCCCTGGCGCGAGCGCGGGCCACCGCTGGTCAACGGGGCGCCGCCCGCTCGCCGCCGCATCGGCCGGGGCGGAAGGGCACTGCCGTGACTGCCGGGATTCCTCGTGCGGATGTTCGCCGCACCGCCGGGAACCGGCCCGGACCCGGGAACGTGGGGTTGGTCACGCCGCCCGGGGCGCCCGTGGAGCCGCCGCCCGGAGACCTCCGGTGCGTTCCGGCAGGCGCGGTACGACAGTTCACGCCGGTGGCGGTGCAGACTCCCGGGCGACGTGGTCCCGGCGCCGTGTGCGCGTGGACGGACCGACCCCGTACCCTTGGCCGGAGCAGAAGGGGAGTAGCTCTTCGCCGGACCGTCGACATACTGCCCGCCCTCGCGGCGGGCCGGCGCCCGGAGGCTCGCGACCGTCGAGGAATCATCGGCGTACGCGGGCCAGCGAGACCTTCGGCCGCAGTGTCCTGACGCTGCCGTGCCGAAGCGACCCCGGATACGGGCCCCTCGGCGCGGCCCGACCGAACGAGGTATCCCGCCCCGTGTTCAGCCTTACCGTCGCCGCCGTCGTCTTCGGCGTCATCTTCCTCGCCGAGCTGCCCGACAAGACTGCGCTGGCTGGTCTCATGCTCGGCACCCGCTACCGCGCCTCGTACGTCTTCGTCGGCGTCGCCGCGGCGTTCCTCGTCCATGTGGCGCTGGCCATCGCGGCGGGCAGCGTGCTGACGCTGCTGCCGCACCGCCTCGTCCAGGGCGTGGTCGGCGTGCTCTTCCTGGCGGGCGCCGCCGTGCTGCTCTTCAAGAAGGACGACGGCGAGGAAGAGGTGAAGAAGCCCGCCGACCAGAGCTTCTGGAAGGTCTCCGGGGCGGGCTTCATGATGATCCTGGTCGCGGAGTTCGGCGACCTCACGCAGATCATGACCGCGAACCTCGCGGCGCGCTACGACGACCCGGTCTCCGTCGGCGTGGGCGCCGTCCTCGGCCTGTGGGCCGTCGCGGGCCTGGGCATCCTGGGTGGCCGCACGCTGATGAAGCACGTCCCGCTGAAGCTGATCACCAAGGTGGCGGCGGCCGTGATGCTGCTGCTGGCCGGATTCAGCCTCTACGAGGCGATCGTGGGCTGAGTTTCCACCGGGTGGCGGCCGGGAACGGTGCCACCCGGTGCGGCAGGCCCTACGCCCCGGCCGCGTCCCGGGCGGGCAGGAGCAGAGCGAACCCGCCGTCCGGCAGCGCCTCGATGCGGACGCCGGTCAGGTCGGTGACGTGCACCGTCGGCGCGAAGGCCGCGGCCCGGTCGCCCACGCCGACGACCCGCATCCCGGCCGCCCGGCCCGCCTCGATGCCCGCCTCGGAGTCCTCGAAGACCACGCACTCCGCGGGCGCGAAGCCCAGCTCCGCGGCACCTTTCAGGAACCCTTCCGGATCGGGCTTGCTGGCGCCCACGCTCTCCGCGGTGATCCGCACGGCGGGCATGGGCAGCCCGGCGGCGCCCATCCGGGCGTCGGCGAGGGCGCGGTCCGCGGAGGTCACCAGGGCGTGCGGCAGTCCGGCGAGCGCGGCCATGAAGGCGGGCGCGCCGGGGACCGGCACCACACCGTCGGTGTCGGCGGTCTCCTGCGCCAGCATCCGCCGGTTGTCGGCGAGGTTCTCCGCCATCGGGCGGTCCGGGAGGAGGGCGGCCATGGTGGCCCAGCCCTGACGTCCGTGCACCACCCGCAGGACGTCCGCCGCGGCCAGCCCCCGCTCGTCGGCCCAGCGGAGCCAGCAGCGCTCGACCACGGCCTCGGAGTTGACGAGGGTGCTGTCCATGTCCAGCAGCACGGCGCGGGTGGTGAGCGTGGTGGTGGCCGTCATCGGCGGGCTCCTGGGCGCTACGGGGAGTGCGGAGGGCGCCGTCAGGCGGGGCCGCTGCGCGCCCGGTGCCGCGGGGAGGTCAAGTGGCTCCGCCCGCCGGTCAGGGAGTGCGGGCGGAACCACTTTGTTCCTACACGATACAAAGCGCGTCGGGGTGCGGACAAGCGGCCCCCGCCGAACGTTCGTGGGCCCGCGTGTGAACGCCGGGTGCATGCCCTGGGGTGCGCCGCCCGTAGCCCCGCTCCGGGGGCGCCCTGGCGGCGGCCTCGCGCCCGCCGTGCCGGGGCTGCGCGTACGCCGGGGGCTCCCGTCCACCGCCCGCGCGCCCCTGAGTTCCCGGGTCGGGGTGTGCCTGATGTCACGGCACCGGGGGGCCATGGTGGCCCAGCCCTGACGTCCGTGCACCACCCGCAGGACGTCCGCCGCGGCCAGCCCCCGCTCGTCGGCCCAGCGGAGCCAGCAGCGCTCGACCACGGCCTCGGAGTTGACGAGGGT
>NZ_VKJP01000216.1 GCF_007280575.1 Streptomyces benahoarensis | reverse complement strand
ATGAGCGTCTCGTGGGCTCGGAGATGTGTATAAGATACAGCCTGGGGACAGCCGTGCGGCAACGCGCGCCCCGGACGCGCCGCCCTCGGCGGAGCGGCGCGCCCCACACCCGTCAGGACAACGGCGCGTGCAGCTTCTTCGTGCCGGAACGGTTGCCCATCAGGCTGCAGCTGACGTTCTTGATGCCGAGGTCGTAGCCCTTGAGGTTGGGGAACTGCACATAGGTCCCCTCGGCGGTCCCGGCGGGCTGGCGGGCGGCCTTGCTCTCCAGGTCGCTCTTGCAGATCTTGGCGGCCTCGTCCTTGATCTCGGAGCTGGACGTGAAGCCGGAGCGCAGCTGGTGGACGGTGACGACCTCGGCGTCGTGCGCATCGTCGCAGGACGCCGCCTCGTTGTTGCCGCTGCCGTCCGCCGGGAGGTCGTAGCAGTCGCCGACCTCCAGCTTGTAGAACGGGATGGTGCTCTCCGACGGCGAGGCGCTCGCGGGGTCGGACGGGAAGCCCGTGGGCGTGGTGGGCCCGTCGTCGGGCGTGGCGCTCGGCGAGGCGTCGGTGCTCTCGGACGGCGTGGCGCGGTTCTTCTTGTCGTCGTCGCCGTCGCCGCTCATCGCGAAGATGCCGAAGACCACGGCGAGCACCAGGACACCGCCACCGATGATCGCCGCGATGATCTTGCCGTTGCCGCCGCCGGAAGGCGGCGGGGGCGGCGGCTGCCAGCCCCCGGGACCGCCGGGACCCGCCGGGCCGAAGCCGGGGCCGACCGGACCGAAGCCGCCGGGCGGCGGACCGGCCGGCTGTCCTCCGGGCGGCGGGAACCCGCCCTGGCCGTACCCGCCCTGGGCCGGGCCTCCGGCACCGTAGCCGCCGGGAGGCGGGCCGAAACCGCCCTGGCCGTCGTTCGGGGGCTGGTTCGGCGGGGGCGGCGGAGGCGGCGGAAAGCTCATGACGGAGATAATCGCTTCTTTACAGGGTCTTGGGAAACTCGGTGACAGAGCTGATACAGGCGACGGCTGAAATGTCCGGCGACTGGGCACGGGTCGGTCCACAGCCACCCGCACCACCCTACGGCCCGGAGGTTTGACGTGTTCATCGACCTGCCCCTGGACGAACTGCGCCGCTACCGCCCGCCGCTGCCCGAACCCCCAGGCTTCGACGCCTTCTGGCACCGGACGCTGACGGAGACCCACGCCCATGACCTCGACGCCCGCTTCACCGCCGTCGACGCCGGGATGGCGCTCCTGGACACGTACGACGTGGAGTTCGCCGGATTCGGCGGGCACCGTATCCGCGGCTGGTTCCTCGCACCGCGCGGCGCCGAAGGCCCGCTGCCGTGCGTGGTGCAGTACCTCGGCTACGGCGGCGGGCGCGCGCATCCCCATGACTGGCCGTTGTGGCCGTGCGCCGGGCTGGCGACGCTGGTGATGGACGCCCGCGGGCAGAGCGGCCCCGACCGGCCGGGCGACACCCCGGATCCGGTCGGGGCGGACCACCCCGGTGTGCCGGGGAAGATGACGCAGGGTCTGCTCGCCCCGGACACGTACTACTACCGGCGCCTGTACACGGACGCGGTCCGCGCGGTGGAGGCGGCGGGCGCCCATCCGATGGTGGATCCGGCGCGGATCGTGGTGTCCGGGCGCAGTCAGGGCGGGGCGTGCGCGCTGGCGGTGGCGGGCCTGGTGCCGGAGGTCGCCGCGGCGCTGATCGACGTCCCGTTCCTGACGGACATCCGGCGGGCGCTGGAGGTCACCGAGGACGGGCCCTACGGCGAACTGGCCCGCTACTTCGCGGGCGAGCGGCTGGACATCGACCGGGCGCTGGCCACCCTCGACCACGTCGACGGGCTGAACTTCGCGGCCCGCGCGCAGACGCCCGCGCTCTTCAGCACCGGGCTGCGCGACGCGGTGACCCCGCCGTCCACCGGCTTCGCCGCGTACCACCACTACGCGGGTCCCAAGGAGCAGCAGGTGTGGCGGTTCAACGGGCACGAGGGCGGCGGCGGGCATCAGCGGACGGAGCAGATCCGGTTCGTCCGCGAGCTGTTCGGCTGAGCCGACGGGGCGTCCCGGGTCTGAGGTCGGGGCGCCCCGGGCCCATTACCATGCGGCACGCACCGGGGAGTGCCCCGGGCACACAGTGGCCGAACGGCCCGGTCCGCGGCCGGGCGGAGGGAGAGAGCGCGATGGGCGCACAGGCAGCGGGACCGCTCGTCGTCGGCGTGGACAGCTCGACGCAGTCCACCAAGGTGCTGGTGGTGGACGCGGCATCCGGCACGGTCGTCGCCCGCGGCCGGGCCCCGCACGCCGTCGGCGGCAAGGTGGGCAAGGAGAGCGATCCGGGGCACTGGTGGGCGTCGCTCGCCGAGGCGTTGGGACAGTGCGGGGACGCGGCGCGGCAGGCGGGCGCGGTGTCCGTGGCCGGGCAGCAGCACGGTCTGGTCACGCTGGACGCGGCGGGCGCGCCGGTGCGGCCCGCGCTGCTGTGGAACGACGTACGGTCCGCGCCGCAGGCGGAGCGGCTGGTGGCGGAGCGGGGCGGGCCCGCCGCGTGGGCCGAGCGGGTCGGCAGCGTGCCGGGCGCGGCGTTCACCGTGTCCAAGTGGGCGTGGCTGCGCGCGCACGAACCGGCCGCGGCCGCCGCCACCGCCGCGGTCCGGCTGCCGCACGACTACCTCACCGAGCGGCTGACCGGCGAGGCGGTCACCGACCGGGGCGACGCGTCCGGCACCGGCTGGTGGGCATCGGCCACCGAGGCGTACGACACCGCGGTCCTCGACCACATCGGGCTGGACCCGGCGGCGCTGCCCCGCGTCGCCGGCCCCGGGGAGGTGGTGGGCACCGTACGGACCGATGAGCTGCCGCTGCCGCACGGCGCGTTGGTGGCGGGGGGCACCGGCGACAACATGGCCGCGGCGCTGGGGCTCGGGCTGCGGCCGGGTCGGCCGGTGCTGAGCCTGGGGACGTCCGGCACGGTCTACGCGGTCTCCCGGCGGCGTCCGGCCGATCCGTCCGGTACGGTCGCCGGTTTCGCGGACGCGCGCGGCGACTGGCTGCCGTTGGCCTGCACGCTCAACTGCACCCTGGCCGTGGACCGGATCGCCACGTTGCTGGGCCGTGACCGGGAGGCGGTCGAGGCGGGCGGCGAGGTGGTGGTGCTGCCGTTCCTCGACGGGGAGCGCACCCCGAACCTGCCGGGCGCGTCGGGCCTGCTGCACGGGCTGCGGCACGACACGACGCCGGGTCAGGTGCTGCAGGCGGCCTACGACGGCGCGGTGTTCGCGCTGCTGAAGGCGGTGGACCAGGTGCTGGACGCCGAGTCGGCGGCCGATGCGCCGCTGCTGCTGATCGGCGGCGGCGCGCGGGGCCGGGCCTGGCGGGAGACGGTGCGGCGGTTGTCGGGGCGCCCGGTGGAGGTGCCCGAGGCCCGCGAACTGGTCGCGTTGGGCGCGGCGGCGCAGGCCGCGGGGCTGCTGCTGGGCGAGGACCCGGCGGCGGTGGCACAGCGCTGGGGCACCGCCCGCGGCACCGCGTACGCAGCGCGCGAACGCGACACCGCAGCATGGGAGCGGCTGACCGCCACGCTGGCCGACGGGGACGCGCTGCTACGGAGGTGAAGCCGGGCGACGGGCGCGTCCCGCTCCCCCGCGTGGGGCCGGGCGCCTCCGCCCCGCTCCGTGCCGGGCGCCGCGGCACCGGCCGAGCGCTCCCCTCCCTTCCCGGGCCGGGCGCCGCGGCACCGGCCGGGCGCATCCCCTCCGCTCGCCGCCCCGGGCCGCGCGGCGCGCCCGACCGTCACAGGGATCGCTACGACATTCGAGTGACGGCGTGTCACCTCCAACTCGCTTGTATGACCTGCGAGTTCCGTCTTTGGTTCGCCCATTGGCACCCACTGAAGGGCCTTGGCGTCCGAGGGACGGCTGCGCATCATGAACACACCGGCCACACGTGTCATGTACGCGCCCCCCCTCGGCCTCGTCAGGAGTTCGCATGGAGTACGACCGCACCTCCCTGCCCCGCCGCCGCCTGCTCACCGGCGCCGCCGCGCTCGCCGCGGCCGCCGCGCTGGTCCCGTCCGGCAGCGCCGCCGCCCGCACCCGCACCGCGCGGCCCCGGGCGACCGCCTATCCGCCCGTGCACTGGAACCCCGCCAACGCCGCCAACTTCACGGAGGCCAATCGCCCGACGGAGTATCCGGTCGAGATGGTCGTGATCCATGTGACACAGGAGACGTTCGCCGACACCCTCAAGGTCTTCCAGGACCCGGCCCACAAGGCGGCCGCCCACTACGTCGTCCGCTCCTCCGACGGCTACCTCGCACAGTGCGTCAGCGAGAAGAACGTCGCCTGGCACGCGGGCAACTGGGACTACAACACCCGCAGCATCGGCATCGAGCACGAGGGCTGGATCGACGACCCGAAGTGGTTCACCGACGCCCTGTACCGGCAGTCCGCCGTGCTGACCGCGGCGATCTGTGACCGCTACGGCATCCCCAAGGACCGCGAGCACATCATCGGCCACGTCGAGGTCCCCGGCGCCGACCACACCGACCCGGGCCAGTACTGGGACTGGGCCCGCTACATGGAGCTGATCAAGGGCCGGGCCTGACGGTCCGCCACCCCGGGCGCGACGGCCGTTCCCGAGACGGTCACCGCGCCGACATCCGCACGCGGGCTCGGTGCGCGGGACGGCGCGATCTGGACGGCGGCGGCTCCACGACGCTCGCGCCCCGGGAGCCGCACGGCGGGCCGGTCGTGGTGCACAACCATCCGTCGGGCGGCATGGTGCGCCCGGCGCCGAACGCGCTCGGGGTGTTCGCGGGCGGCTGACGCCGCGCCCGGACGGCATGCGGCCCGCCGTCGGGTCCGGCTACGGGCGGACGCTGCCGATCACATCGGCCGCGCCGGAGAGACTGTGCCGGAGGTCCGGGGCGATGTTGCTGCTCGCCAGGTAGAAGCCGAGCAGCGCGCAGACGATCGCGTGCGAGAGCTTGAGTTTGCCGCTGCGCAGGAAGATCGCTGTCAGAATGAGCAGCAACAGGACGACCGAGATCGTCAGAGCCATGGGTGCACCTCCGCGACGGCCGCCCGACAGGACGGCTAGGAGTGGCAAGTTTGGCGCATTTCAGGCACAATCCGGCCCGCGATCCGGTGCCCCATCCGGGTGATCACTGCGGGTCACGCTTCTTTTCACCCCGAAGCGCCCCGGAGTTCCCGACCCCCATGTGTCACGGATCACTTTCCCCGTGGGCAACGGGCCCTCCCGATCAGCCGTCTTAGCGACGGATACATCCGGCGCCTTCCGCGTCGACGCACACCCCCGGCCGACGGAAGTACCGCCATGACCCGACAGCGCGCCCCGCGACGACCCGCGGGGCATGCGGACCGCCGTACGCGGTGGCCGTGCGCCCTCGCGTCGACCGAATATCCCCTTTCAAAGCTTAATGTGACGGAATGAGCACCGTGCAGGACCAGGATCAACTCACGGGGTGGCGGCGGTTCCGGCGCCGCGTCCCCAACGGCTTCGCCATCGCCTTCGGTGTGCTGGGCCTCTTCTGCGCCGTCACGGCGCTCTTCGGACCGCTGCGGCGCGGGCTGCACCCGGTGATCTACTGGCTGGACACCCTCACCATCCCTGTGGCGCCGAACTTCGCGTACGCCGCCTTCCTGTTCCTGCTCGGCGCGGCGATGGCCGCCCGCAAACGGGTGGCGCTGTGGTTCGTCGTCGCCTACATGCTGCTGGTCGCCCTCGCCGACGCGCTGTTCCTCGCCGCCGGGTACTGGGAGTTCGCCGTCTCGCTGGCGGTGTGCACCGCCATCCTCGTGCTGCTCGTCATCTCGCACCGCGAGTTCTACGCCATCACCCGGCGCGGCGCCTTCGTCCGCGCCGCGGGCGTCCTGGCGGCCGGGCTGGTCGCCGCGGTACTGCTCGGCTGGGGCCTGGTGACGCTGTTCCCCGGCTCACTGGAGCACGGCGCCGCCAACCGGCTGCTGTGGGCCGCCAACCGCGTCTGCGGCGGGCTGGTCGGCGGCCGGATCGTCGAGGGTCATCCGCCGCACTGGATCATCATCCTGCTCGGCCTCTTCGGCGCGCTCGCGCTGCTCAACGCCGCCGCCACACTCTTCCGCTCGCAGCGCATGGAGGCGGCGCTGCACGGCGACGAGGAACCCCGTATCCGGGCGCTGCTGGCCCGCTACGGCGGCGACGACTCGCTGGGCTACTTCGCCACCCGCCGCGACAAGGCCGTCGTCTTCTCCCCCAGCGGCAAGGCGGCCGTCACCTACCGCGTCGAGGCGGGCGTCTGCCTGGCCAGCGGTGACCCGGTCGGCGACCGCGAGGCGTGGACCCAGGCCATCGAGGCGTGGCTGGAGGTCGCCGGGCGCTACGGCTGGCAGCCGGCCGTGATGGGCGCCAGCGAGGAGGGCGCGAAGGCGTTCGCCCGCTGCGGTCTGGGCGCCCTGCAGCTCGGTGACGAGGCGATCCTGCACGTCAAGGACTTCGAGCTGGACGGCCGCGACATGCGGGTCACCCGGCAGGCCGTCAACCGCGTCCAGCGCACCGGCGCCACCTGCCGGATAAGGCGTCACTCGGCACTCAGCGATGCCGAGATGCGCGAGGTCATCGACCGCGCCGACGCCTGGCGCGACACCGAGACCGAGCGCGGCTTCTCCATGGCGCTGGACCGCCTCGGCGACCCCGAGGACAGCGACTGTCTGCTGGCCGAGGCGTTCGACGGCGAGGGCCGGATGATGGCGCTGCTGTCGTTCGTGCCCTGGGGCGACGACGGCATCTCGCTGGACGTGATGCGGCGCGACCGCAGCGCGCCCAACGGCGTCATGGAGTTCATGGTCGCGCAGCTGTGCGCGCAGGCCGGGCAGTTCGGGGTGCACCGCATCTCGCTGAACTTCGCGGTGTTCCGCTCCGCCTTCGAGGAGGGCGCGCGGATCGGCGCGGGCCCGGTGCTGAAGTTCTGGCGCCGCCTGCTGCTCTTCTTCTCCAAGTGGTGGCAGCTGGAGGCCCTCTACCGTTCCAACGCCAAGTACAACCCCGAGTGGTACCCGCGGTTCCTGTGCTACGCGGACACCGGTGCGCTCGCCCGGATCGGCCTCGCCTCCGGCATCGCCGAGGGCTTCGTCGCCGTACCGAGCCTCGGCAAGCTGTGGGGCAAAGGCCACAAGAAGAAGCTGCTCGCCCCGGCGAGCACCGCCGGACTGCCCTCCCTGGAGGAGCTGGGGCTGGTCAGCGAGGCGCCGACCGCCGAGGAGCAGCGGAAGCGGGAGCTGGCCGCGCTGCCCGAGCAGGTGCGCACCCGCCACCTCAAGCTGGAGCGGCTGCGCGCCGAGGGCACCGACCCGTATCCGGTCGGTGTGCGGCGTACGCACACGCTCGGTGAGGTCCGCGCCGCGCATCCGGGGCTGGAAGCCGGTGCACACACCGGTGAGACGGTGCGTATCGCCGGGCGGGTGCTGCTCACCCGCGATCACGGCGGGGTGCTCTTCGCCGTGCTGCGGGACTGGTCCGGTGACCTCCAGATCGCGCTGACCCGCGACACCACCGGCAAGGAGCTGCTGGAGCGCTTCGGCTCCGACATCGACCTCGGCGACCACGTCGAGGCGGAGGGCGAGGTCGGCGCCAGTGACCGCGGCGAGCTGACCGTCTTCGTCACCGAGTGGCGGCTGACGGCGAAGTGCCTGCGGCCGCTGCCGGACAAGCGGCGCGGTCTGACCGACCCGGAGGCGAAGGTCCGCCACCGCTATGTCGACCTGGTGGTCTCGCCGGACGCCCGGGAGACCGTACGGGCCCGCAGCACGGCCGTGCAGGCGCTGCGGCAGGGGCTGATCGACCGGGGCTACCTGGAGGTCGAGACGCCGATGCTCCAGCAGATCCACGGCGGCGCCAACGCCCGGCCGTTCCACACCCACATCAACGCCTACAACCTCGACCTGTATCTGCGTATCGCGCCCGAGCTGTATCTCAAGCGGCTGTGCGTGGGCGGTATGGAGAAGGTCTTCGAGATGGGGCGGACCTTCCGCAACGAAGGCATCTCCTACAAGCACAACCCCGAGTTCACGATGTTGGAGGCGTACCAGGCGTTCGCCGACTACGACGTGATGCTCGACCTGACCCGGGAGCTGATCCAGGGCGCCGCGGTCGCCGCGTTCGGGACCGCGACCGCCCGTAAGGCGGATGCGAACGGGCGGCTGGTCGAGCACGACATCTCCGGAGCCTGGCCGGTCAAGACGGTCTACGGCGCACTGTCGGAGGCGCTGGGCGAGGAGGTCGACGCGGACACCGACGCGCGGGTGCTGCGGCGGCTGTGCGATGCCGCGTCGGTGCCGGTGAAGCCGGAGACGGGCCGTGGCGACATCGTGCTGGAGATGTACGAGCGGCTGGTGGAGGAGCGCACGACGCTGCCGACGTTCTACAAGGACTTCCCGACGGACGTCTCGCCGCTGACCCGCCAGCACCGCAAGGACCCGCGGCTGGCCGAGCGCTGGGATCTCGTCGCGTTCGGCACGGAGCTGGGCACCGCCTACTCCGAGCTGACCGACCCGGTGGAGCAGCGGCGACGGCTGACGGCCCAGTCGCTGCTGGCGGCGGGCGGCGACGTGGAGGCGATGGAGCTGGACGAGGACTTCCTTCAGGCTCTGGAGTACGCGATGCCGCCCACCGGTGGTCTGGGCATCGGCGTGGACCGGCTGGTCATGTTCCTCACCGGTCTGTCGATCCGCGAGACGCTGCCGTTCCCGCTGGTCCGGCGCCGCTGAGCGGTCCGCCCCCGTACGCCGCGCGCCTCTCCTGCGGGAGGGGCGCGCGGTGCGTTTCCGGCCGTCCGTACGGGAATCACGGCCCCGGGTGAAGCGTTGGCCGCACATGACGACTTATGTGGTGCACCACAACGGCCGGGCCGCGACCGCGGAGGAGCTGGCGGCGGTCGCGTTCGGCAGCCCGGCCCATTTCACCGCCATGCAGGTACGCGGCGGCCTGATCCGGGGGCTCGACCTCCATCTGGCCCGGCTGCGTACGGCTTCGCTGGAGCTGTTCGGGCGGGCGGTCCCCGACGAGGAGGTCCGCTCCCAGCTGCGGGCGGCGCTGGCGGCGAGCCCCGCCGATGTGTCGCTGCGGGTCCTGGTCCACGCGCCGGGCGATCCGTTCGCGGCCGAACCGGGCGAGCCCGCGATGCTGGTCCGTACGGCGTCCGCCGGGGCCCCGCCGACGGGTCCGCTGGCGCTGGCGGCGGTGGCGCACGAACGGTTCCAACCGGCCGTGAAGCATGTCGGGGAGCCCGCGAAGCGGTTCTTCCTACGGCAGGCGGCGGCGGAGGGGTTCGACGACGCCGCATTCGTCGACCGGGACGGGCGGCTGAGCGAGGGCACGATCTGGAACCTCGCGTTCTGGGACGGCACGGCGGTGGTGTGGCCGGTCGCCGGGATCCTGGACGGCATCATGCAGGGCATGATCAAACGGCAGTTGGCGAAGCTCGGCGTGCCCCAGCGCGACGCCGAGGTACGGGCCGACGGCCTCGCCCGGTGGGCCCGCGGGGCGGTGGTCCTCAACTCTCGGACGCCTGCGGTCGCCGTCCACTGCATCGGCAACGAAGTCCTGCCCGAGGCCCCGGACTTCGTGGCGCTGCTGCACCGGGCGCATGAGGCGGAGCCGTTGGTGGCGCCGTGAGGGGCTGAGGCTGTCTCTTATACAAATCTGACGCTGCCGACGACTTAATAGGTGTAGTGTTCGGGG
>NZ_VKJP01000215.1 GCF_007280575.1 Streptomyces benahoarensis | reverse complement strand
CTGACCGGCCCGGAGAGGGGGCGGGGCCGCGCCGGGCGGCCCCGCCCCACCCCGGCGCCGTCAGGCAGGCTCCGGCGCCTCCAGCAGGGCCCGTACCTCCTCGGCGGTGGTCTCCTCCAGCGTTTCGCCGACGAGGAGCCAGCGGGTGATGCCGACGGACTCCAGGAACGGCAGATCGTGCCCGGCGATCACCAGCGCGCCCTGGTAGGACGCCAGCGCGGCGGTGAGCTGCCGCACCCCGGAGAGGTCGAGGTTGTTGGTCGGCTCGTCCAGCATCAGCAGTTGCGGGGCGGGCGCGGCGAGCATCGTCGCGGCGAGCGCGGCACGGAACCGCTCACCCCCGGACAACGTGCCCACCAGCGCCTGCGCGCGATCCCCCTTGAACAGGAACCGTGCCAGTTGCGACCGCAGCGCGTTGTCGGTGACACCGGGCGCCGTACGGGCCGCGTTCCGCGCCACGCTCAGGCCGTCGTCCAGCATGTCCAGACGCTGCGGCAGGAAGCGCAGCGGAACGAAGGTCCGCGCCTCGCCGGACAGCGGCTCCACCTGTCCGGCCAGGGTGCGCAGCAACGTCGTCTTCCCGGCGCCGTTCCGGCCGATCAGCGCGACGCGCTCGGGGCCGCGCACCTCCAGATCGCCTTCCCGGAGCAGGCCGTGGCGCGGGCGCAGCGCCGTCAGGCGGAGCACGGTGCGGCCCGCGGGCACCGCCGTGTGCGGCAGGTCCACCCGGATCTCGGCATCGTCCCGGATCGCCTCCGCGGCCTCCTCACGCCGCCCCCGCGCTTCCTGGAGGCGGTCCTCGTGGATGCCGCGGACCCGGTCGGCGGACTCCTGGGCGGAGCGCTTGCGCTCCCCGGCGACGATGCGCGGCGCGCGTCGCTGCGCGTCCAGCTTGGCGCTCTGCCGACGGCGCCGGGCCGCCTTGACGCGGCTCTCCTCCAGCTCCCGCTGCTGCCTGCGGACGTCCGCCTCGGCGGTGCGCAACGTCCGTGCGGCCGCGTCCTGTTGGGCGGCGACGGCCTCCCGGTAGGCGGACCAGCCACCGCCGTACCAGGTCACGGCGGTGGAGCGGAGTTCGGCGATCCGGTCCATCCGCTCCAGCAGCTCCCGGTCGTGACTGACCACGATCAGCGCGCCGGAGCGCCAGGAGGCGACGGCCTCGTGGAGCCGCCGTCGCGCGAACACATCGAGGTTGTTGGTCGGCTCGTCCAGGAGCAGCACGTCGGGGCGGTCCAGCAGCAGGGCGGCCAGCCGCAGCAGGACGGTCTCGCCGCCGGACATCTCGCCGACGGTGCGGTCGAGGCCGAGGGAGCCGAGCCCCAGGGACCCCAGCGTCGCCAGGGCGCGTTCCTCGATGTCCCAGTCGTCGCCCAGCGTGGTGAAGTGCGCCTCGTCGGTGTCGCCGGACTCGATGGCGCGCAGCGCGGCGCGCCGGTCGGCGATGCCGAGGGCGTCCTCGACCCGCAGACCGGTGTCGAGGGTGAGGTTCTGCGGAAGGTAGCCGAGGGTGCCGGTGACGCTCACCGCGCCCTCGGCGGGGCGCAGTTGACCGGCCAGCAGCCGCAACAGCGTGGATTTCCCGGTGCCGTTGTCGCCGACGAGGCCGGTACGGCCCCGGCCGATGACGAGGGAGAGCCGGTCGAGGACGGTACTGCCGTCGGGCCAGCGGAACGTCACGCCGGAGCAGGTCACCGAGGCTTGCGGAGCGGGGGGTCGGGACATGGTTTTCTCGCAGTCTGCACGCAGGAACGGGGGCGTCGTAGGCGAGCACCACGCGGCGACCGGCCGGGAAGGGAGGGGTGCGGTCCTGGCAAGGGAGGACGGTTCATGCACCGAGGTCGCATCCGCGCGAGGTCACGGGCGGCAGAGTGCCGGCACGGCGTGACAGGTGTACGGCGGGGCCGTACCGCGCGATGGTCGCGGACCTCAGATGCGCAACGTCCACCTCTATCGGAGACAACAGGACTCCGGAACGGTACCTCAGCCAGGAGCGGGCCGCATCGGGATTGATGAGCGGCCGGTCGGTGAGGGGCGGGGACGGGGCCGGTCGGCGCGGGTCCGTTCGGCGGGGGCAGGGGCGGCGGTCGGCCGGTGCGGGCCCGGTCGGCCCGTCCGCCCTACGCTCCGTCCGCGCCCGCCCCGTCGGGCGTCCGCAGCGCCCGGGCGTTGTCACACCCCCGTGCCACGATGACGACCATGACCACTTCCGAACGCGTCACGCCCCCGATGGACGCAGATGAGCGGACGTCCCTGACCAGCTGGCTCGACTTCTACCGCGCCACCCTCGTCGGTAAGTGCGCGGGGCTCGCGGAGGAGCAGCTGCGCACGGCCTCCGCGCCGCCCTCGCCGCTCACCCTCGTCGGCCTCGTCCGGCATCTGGCGGAGGTCGAGCGGAGCTGGTTCCGCCGGGTCCTCGCCGGGGAGGACGTTCCCGATCTGTTCCCGGGGGACGCCGGTGCCGACGGGATGAGCGGCGGTTTCGACGGTGCCGGGGAGGCGTCGTGCGAGGACGCGATGGCGCTGTGGCGGGCCGAGGTGGAGCATGCCCGGCGCGCCTGTGCCGGCCGCTCCCTGGACGACACCGGCTCCCTGGGGGAGGGCCGCGTCACGCTCCGCTGGATATACACCCACCTGATCGCGGAATACGCCCGCCACTGCGGCCACGCCGACCTCATCCGTGAGCGCATCGACGGCCGGACGGGCGTCTGACCCACGCCCGGCGAAGCACCGCCACGGCGCCCGGGGGCGCGGCTGTCCCGAGACCTCACCGGACGGCGGGCCCGCGCTCCGGAGGCGCGCCGGGACCTGCCGCCCCGGGGGCCGAGGCACCCCGGGGCGGCCCGGTCAGTCCCGGGGCGCGATCTCGCGACCGTCCTCCCGTACGGTGATGGCCATCGCCGGGCACAGGTCCGCGGCGTCCAAGGCCAGTTCGTCGTCCCCGTCGATCTCCTCGCGCACCGGCCGGGAGCGGGGGCCGTCCAGGACGAAGAGTCCGGGCGCGGTTCCGGCGCAGATGCCGGAGCCGATGCAGCGCTGCGGGTCCACCTCCACCTGTCGGCTCATGGGCTCACCACCCCACCGGCAGGACGCGCGGCCCGCGCACCAGCATCTCGGTCTTCCACTGCACATCGCCCGCGACGTGCAGCCCGGGGAAGCGGGTGATCAATGCGCCGAGCGCTTCCTGGAGCTCCAGCCGGGCCAGCGGCGCGCCCAGGCAGTGGTGGACGCCGTGGCCGAAACCGAGGTGTTGGTTGCCGGTCCGGGCGAAGTCCAGGGTGCCGGGGGAGGAGAAACGGAGCGCATCGCGGTTGGCGGCGCCCACCGCGACCAGCACCGGCGTACCGGCCCGCACCAGCGTGCCGCCGACCTCGATGTCCTCGGTGGCGTAGCGCGGCTGGCCCGCCCCGCTGCCCAGCGGCACGAACCGCAGCAGCTCCTCCACCGCACCGGCCATCAGCTCCGGCCGCTCCCGCAGCCGGGCCAGCTCCTCGGGGTGGTCGAGCAGGGTGAGGACGAAATTGGGTATCTGCGTCGCGGTCGTCTCGTGCCCGGCGACGAGGATGCCGATGCAGAGATCGACCAGCTCCAGCTCGGAGAGCCGGTCCCCGGCGTCCCGTGCATCGATGAGCGCCGTCATCAGGTCGTCCTGCGGATGCCTGCGGTGCTCCTCGATCAACTGCCCCATATAGGCGCGCAGTTCCTCGCGGTTGGCGTCGAACTCCTCCGCCGTCAGCGAACTGGTCGACAGCGCCGCATCGCTCCAGGCCCGGAACTTCGGCCGGTCCTCGACGGGGACGCCCAGCATCCGGCAGATGACCGCGACCGGAATCGGCAGCGCATAGCGGTCCACGAGGTCGGCGGGCGGACCGGCGTCCTCCAGCTCGTCGAGCAATTGGCCGGTCAACTCCTTGACCTGTGGCCGGAGTTTCTCCACCTGGCGCACGGTGAACGCCTTCGCCACCAGGGAGCGCAGCCGGGTGTGCTCGGGCGGGTCCATGCTGAGGATGCCGCTGTTGAGGCTGCCCTCGGACTGCCGCGGCTCGTCGCGTTCCAGCCCCAGGGCGCGGCTGAAGCGCTGGTCGCCGAGGACGAAGCGGGCTTCGGCGTACCGCGTCACCAGCCAGGCGGGTTCCCCGTAGGCCATGCGGACCTGCAAGAGACCGGGGCGGTTGCGGGCCTCGTCGTACGCCTCGGACAACGACAGGTTGTCGGCGGTGTTGAAGGGATAGGAGAGGGGTGCTGTATCAGCTGTGGTCACGGTGGCCTCCCTTGTGTAAGCACCTGCTTACAAACGTTAGGGCGCCGGTCCGCGGACGGTCAACGACCGGTTACGGCCGTTATCCTGACGGGCCGTCCGGAGAGGAGCACCATGGCGAATCCCGTTGGCGTACCGCCCGGTTCACCCCGGAGAAGAGACGCGCAGGCCACTCGCCGCAGGCTGCTGGAGGCCGCCGCCGACCTGTTCGCCGAGCGCGGTTACGACGCCGCGACCGTGCGGGACATCGCGGACCGGGCCGGCGCCAATCAGGCGCTGTTGTTCCGGTACTTCGGCTCGAAGAGCGGGCTGCTGACGGAGGTGATGGCGCACAGCGGCCAGGAGCAGCTGCGGACCACGCCCCCGGAGAAGCTGTTCGAGACGACGCTGCGCGGCATGCTCACCCACCACGGCAAGGAGCCCCACGACCGCTCCCTCGCGGTGTATCTGCGCTCCGTCGGCGGCGCCGACGACGCGGCGGAGACGGTGAAGGTGCTGGGGGAGCAGTACGCGGACGTGCTGGCCACGCTCTCCGGGGCCGAGGACGCGGCGCTGCGCGCGGATCTCGCCATGGCGTGGCTGCTGGGCATCGGCATGATGCGCGTCGTCGTCGGCCGCGAACCCCTCGCGAGCGCGCACCCGGATGAGGTCTGCGAGCTGGTTCTGGGGCTTCTCCGGCGGTTGCTGGAGGGGGTGCCGGCGCCGGAGGGGGCGGTGCCGCCGGAGTCCGGGGAGCGGTGACGGCTGGGGCCCGGCGCCGGGTGCCCGGTGCGCCCGATGCCTCGCCCTGCGCGCCCGATACCTTGCGCCCCGTGTGCCCGATGGGCCGCGCCCCATGCGGCATGCCCCCATGCGGCATGCCCCCACGGGGCCGCTGCGTCGCGGGGCGGTGCCCCATGCGGCGCGCCTCATGAGTCCGCCGCCTCGCGGGGCCGGTGCCTGCCGGGTCTGCCGCCCTACGGGCTCGCCCCCCCCGTGCGTCCAACATCCGGAACCTGGTGGGGCGTTCGTACGGTGGTGTGTCACCGGTGCGCCCTAACCTGGAGGTGGGTTGACGGAGCTTCAGGGGGTGGGGATGGACGACGGGGGTTCTTTCCGGGCCGAGGCGCATGAGGGCGGGCGCGTCCACCAGGCGGGCCGGGATCTACACATCACCTACGGCGGTCCGGCCCCCGAGGCGTCGCGGGAGCCGGACGGCGCGGTGGGCGCCGGAGCCCCGCCGACGCCGGAGGAGTTGTTGGCGTGCTTCGCGGATGCACCGTTGCCCGCGCACGTCCTCGACCCGCGGGCGCCGGCCGCCGTTGCGCTGCCGGATCCCGGCCCCGCGCCGGAGGCGGTGGCCGCGGCGGTCGGTGCGCTCGCCGGTGCGGCCGTGCCCGCGGCCTCGCCCGTGGCGCCGGAGGGCACGGTACGGAGCCCGGTCCGCTGTCTGCGTCCGCCCGCCGCCCGGCCCGGCGGACCCGCGCGGCCCGCGCTCGACGCCTGGGCCGCCGCGCTGCTGGACCGCGCCCTGCTACGGAGCGCCGACGACGCCGAACTCCCGCTGTTCGCGCCGCACGTCCGCGCCCTCCTGTGGCGCTCCGGCGCCACGCTGCCCGAGCCGGTCGCGGCGGCCCGGCGCCTCCGGGACGGCTACGAACGGTGCGGTGCCTACGAGGCGGCGCTGCCGTTCGCCGAGCGGATCGTGGTCTGCCCGGCGGGCGCGGGCCTCGCCGACGCGCTGGCCCACGGCCGCCTCCGGGTGCGCTGCGGCGACCACGCCGAGGCCGAGGCGGTGCTGCGGCCGGTGCTGGCCCGGGCGGACGCGGCGGCGACCGCGCGCGGCCTGACCCTGGCCGGAAGGACCGGGCCGTCCCTGGGGGAGCTGCTGCGGGAGAACGCCGAGGGGCCCTTCACCGGCAAGCTCTCCACCGTCGACGGCGATGTGCTGGTACAGGCCGCCGACGTGCTGACCGTGCTGGCCGAGGCGCTTCACGGGCGGCGCCGGTACGCGGAGGGTGAGCGGCTGCTGCACACCGCCACCGGCCTGTACTGGCGGGTCCTGGGCGCCGCCCACCCGGCGCGGATCCTCACCCAACTCCGGCGCGCCCGCTCGCGCGGCCGCCAGCGGTTGTGGACCGAGGCGCTGGTCCTGCTCCGCGACGCCCTGACCTTCCGGGACGCCGCGGCACTGGAGCGCGACCACCCCCGCGCGGCCGCGCTCATCCGCCTCACCCATGCCGAGGTGGCCGACGAGGCGGTGCGCTCCCTGGCCGAGGACGGCGGGGGCCGCACCCGCGCCGTGGGCATGTTCCCCGCCCCCGTGGTCCGTTTCCTCGACGCCACCGTCAGCAGACCCCCGAAGCTCACCCCCGCCGACGCCGACCGCCTGGCCACGGAGGCCGCCGAGGCGTGCGAGCGCGCGTACGGCCCCTGGCACCCGCGTACCCGTACAGCCCGGGCGCTGGTGGCACGTCGGGAGGCGTCGGGGGAGTAGCGGGGCGGTCGGCCCGGGCACGCGGCACCGGCCCACCGGGACGGGGTTCGGCAGACGAAGGGCTGGACCCCGTGCGCCGTGGCGTGATCGCATACGGGATGACCTCGTTCTGGACCGGACAGCGCGTACGGCTGCGCGGGATCGAGCCCGGCGACTGGGCCGCGTTCCGGCGCTTCGCCGCCGACGAGGAGCGGTCGGGGGATGTGCTGCGTCCCCCGCGTTCCGCCGAGAGCTTCCGCGCGTGGGCGCGGGAGCAGGCCACCGCCGCCGAGGGTGACTGTTTCCGGCTGGTGATCGAGGCACTGGACACGGGGGAGACGGTCGGCGCCGTCGGCTCGTCGTACGCCGATCCGCACGCGGGACGGTTCGTGTACGGCATCACGATGGAAGCCGGTCACCGGCGCAAGGGGTATGCGACCGAGGCGGCGGTGCTGTTGCTGCGTTTCTTCTTCGCCGAGCGGCGCTACCACAAATGCGAGGCGCGGATCTTCGCGCACAACGCGGCATCCCTGGCCCTGCACCGTCGGCTCGGCTTCGTCGAGGAGGGGCGCCTTCGTGACCACGTCTTTCTCGCCGGACGCCATCAGGATCTCGTCGTGATGGGCCTGCTGGCCGACGAATTCGCCCGGCTGCACCCGGTGGACGTGCCCTGATCCGCGCCCCCGTCCAGCCCCCGTTCAATCCCTCTGATGCGCCGTACGCGCCGCATCCACGAAGTGTTCCAGGGCCTGCCAGAACGGGCGGTAGGCGGCGTCGAGGTGGTCGCGGCCGGTGGGGTCGCCGTCGAGTTCGGCCGTGACGCCGGCGTGGAAGGGGCCGGTCGCCTTCTGGAGGGCGAGGGCCGCGGTGGCCGCTTCGGGTGGGCCCTCCAGCTCGACGACGCGGGCGCAGCGGCGGATGCGGGCGTACTCCGCGATCTCGCGGTCGTGCAGCTCGCGGAGGGCGCCGAGGCGTTCGGCGGAGTCGGGGCGCCGGAGGACCGCGGAGGTTTCCCAGTACAGCTCGCCCATGCGGTGGGCCTGCTCGATGAGGTCGAGGTAGGCGATGCGGCGGCTCTCGCGCAGCCGCTCGGCGCGCTGCGTACGGGCGGCGGTCTCCGCCTGGAGGGTGGCGGCGCGGGCGCTGCCGCGGCCGGTCACCCAGCTCGCGAGCACCGCGGTGCCGCCCGTCACCACGGCGATGGCCAAGGTCCACAGTGTGCTGTTGTCACCCACGTGGCGTCACGATACCGAGGCGGTGTCACGGCCGGTCCGGCGCCTGTGGGGCAGGGGCCGTTCCGTCGGGCGGGGCGGCCCGGGGTGCGAGACGATGGAAGAGTCGACAACCCATCGCCGAAGAGGCAGCCATGGAGTATCCGGAAGCCTTCGAGCTGGTGTTCCAGGCGTCCGCCGTCGCCGACGACGTGGTGGTCGTCCGGCGCACCGCCGCCGCCGGGGCGGGCGGATACCCGGTCTACGAGGACGAGACGGGCATCGTCCGCGCCGAGATCAGCGACCGCGGTGAGGTCCGGATGCTGGCCAGCGGCGGGCACCAGGAGATCGGCGTGCCGCTCCTGGTCCGCCCCCTGAAACCGTCCTGACCCGGACGCCGTACGGATTGTGGCCCGCACCGCGGGGTCCCCCGTACGGCGGCCGTGACGCGGTCGGGTGTCAGTCGATGACCAACTCGCCCATGGCGCCCCAGCCGGTGGCGCCCTCGATGGTGGTGCTCACGATCTCGGGGGTGTGCCGCAGCAGCGGGCGCATGGTCTCCAGCCCGGCACGGAAGTGGTCGGAGGTGACGTGGGCCTCGGCGGCGTCGTCCTGGAACGCCTCGACGAGGGTGTAGGACAGTGGGTCCTCGACGCCGCGGGACCACCCGAACCAGAGGTTGCCCGGCTCCGCCCGCGTGGCCTCGGTGAACGCGGCCACATGCGACGGCCACTCCTCGGCGTATTCGGGCTTCACGGGAAATTTCACAACAATAAAGATCATTCGGCGATTCTAGGTCATCTCCGGCAGGCGGGATCAGGGGGTCCCGCCGCGCCCCCGCCGTGGCGGATCAGGCGGCCGTCGGCGGCGCGGGCGCGATCCGGGCGGTCACGCAGGGGTCGCCGGTGCGGTAGCCGAGGCGGTCGTAGAGCCGTTCGGCGGGGGCGTTGCCGCCGAGCTGCCACAGGGTGCACACGCCGTCGTTGCGCACGGCGTGCCGGGTCAGCCAGGAGGTGAGCGCGGCGCCCAGGCCCTCGCCGCGCCGGGCCGCGTCGGTGGCGACGGAGACCATCAAGGGCGCGCCGCTGTCCCGCAGGCGGCTCAGTGCCCCGCACGCCACCAGCTGCCCGGCGTCGTCGCGGATCCCGGCCCAGAGGCTGACGTCGGAGGAGCCGGGGCCCGTGGAGTGCGCGGGGCTGTGCTCGGCGAGGAAGGCGCGGAGCGCGTCGTGGTGCGTGGCGTCCAGGGCCTGGACCCGTTCCTCCGCGGCGTGCGGGGGCGGCTCCTGTTCCGTCCAGCGGAAGACCCACTCGACGGCGCCGGTCACCGGGAGGTGCCGCCCGACCAGGACGTCGGAGCCGCGCGGCACGGTGAACTCCCGCACCCGGTCCGGGAGTCCGTGGGCGGCGCGCAGGACGAGGCCGGCGGCGGCGTCCGGATCCCCGACGCTCAGCACCTGTCCGCGGTCGAGCCAGGCCGCGGCGCCGGTGCCGCTCCAGCTGATCCGGTCGGCCGGGCGGCGCCGCGCGACGCCGAAGCGCAGCAGAGCGGTACCGTCCCGCGACTCCAGACCCTGACCGAGCGGGTCCGTGGTGCGGGGAGCGAGTGTCGTGGCCTGCATAGCTCTCTCGGGGACGTGGGGAGGCCGTGGCCCCGGGCGCGCGGGCGCGACCGGAGAGGGCCATGTCGGGAAGGTGGGGGTCCGGTGGCGGCAGCGCAGACGCGCGCCCGGCCGACCGGACGCCCACTGTCGCACACCGCCCCGACCCCGGCGCAACTCCGTGAGGCCCCGCGCGTGCCTCGCCTTCGCAGGGCGGACCGCCCTCGGGCCACGGAAGTGCAGGCGGGCGTTCGCGAGAGCCATCGGACGGGGGGCGCCGGGACCGTCGCCGTGCGCGTCGGCCCGGCCGCGCTCCCGCCGCCCCCCCCGAGCAATCCAC
>NZ_VKJP01000214.1 GCF_007280575.1 Streptomyces benahoarensis | reverse complement strand
CCCGTGCGCCCTCCCCAGCAGCCGCACCAGCTCCGCCTCCCCCGCCTCGGCGGTCTCCGCGACGGTCGTGATCCCCGCCCGGCGCAGCGCCTCGGCCGTCGCCGGTCCGACACCCGGCAGGGTGCGGACGGTCATCGGTCCCAGCAGCTCCCGCTCGGTGCCCGGCTCGATGATCCGCAGACCGTCCGGCTTGGCCGCCTCCGATGCGATCTTGGCGAGCATCTTGGCCCCGGCCAGCCCCACCGAGCCCGTCAGCCCCGTGACAGCCCTGATGTCGCGCCGCAGCTGCTCGCCGACCGCGCGGGCGGCGGCGGAGTCGGCCGCGACGCCGCCCGCCTCCAGGTCGACGAACGCCTCGTCCAGACTCAACGGCTCGACCAGCGGCGACAGCCCGTGCAGCAGCTCCATGACGCTGTCGCTGACCTGCCGGTAGACGGAGAAGCGCGGACTGAGATAGGCGGCGTTGGGGCACAGCCTGCGTGCCTGAGCTGTCGGCATCGCCGACCGGACCCCGAAGACCCGTGCCTCGTACGACGCGGTCGAGACGACGCCGCGCGGCCCGACCCCGCCCACGACCACCGGCTTACCGCGCAGGCTGGGCTTGGCCGCCTGCTCGGCGGCCGCGAAGAACGCATCCATGTCGAGATGCAGAATCGTCGGCGCACGTCTCACACGACCGATGCTGCCGCATACCACTGACAATCGGCCCCGAGCAGGGCCGGAACGTCCGGCGAAGGCCGCCCGGAGGCGGCCGGGGCTCAGCCCGCGCGGTTGCGCCGCCGGGCCAGCTCGTCGTGCGGGTTCTGCCCGACCAGGGTCTCGCCCGTGTCCACCCGCTCACCGTGCAGCTGGGACAACGTGCTCTCCACGTCCCGCCACACCACGCCGATGGCGATGCCGAAGACGCCCTGACCGCCCTGGAGGAGATCGACCACCTGATCCGGGGAGGTGCATTCATAGACCGTCGCGCCGTCGCTCATCAGCGTCATCCGCGTCAGATCGGCCAGGCCCCGGGAGCGCAGGTGCTGCACGGCGGTGCGGATGTTCTGGAGCGACACGCCCGTGTCCAGCAGCCGCTTGACGATCTTCAGAACGACGACGTCCCGGAAGCTGTAGAGCCGCTGGGTCCCCGAGCCGTACGCCGGGCGGACGCTCGGCTCCACCAGGCCGGTACGCGCCCAGTAGTCGAGCTGCCGGTAAGTGATGCCCGCGGCCGCACACGCGGTCGGTCCTCGGTAACCGATGACCGCCGTTCCACGCTCCGCCGACACCGCGGCGGCCTGTACCGGGGCGCGGTCCGCCACCATGCCCGAAGGGAGCGGCAACGCCCCCTCCGCCGTACCGTCACCGGTGATTGCCACGCCGCCCTCCGTCCTCCACGTCCCGGACGGGACCTGCCATATCGACGGTATGCAGTCACTCGGGGTGCGTCAACGATCGCCGCGCTCGCCACGCCGAGTGATAATCACCCCACGAGTGGTTTCTCGTACCCCGAGACGGGGAAGGCGTAGCTGGTTGGCCGAAAACGTCAGCTGATGGCCGGTTCCTTGCGGCGCCCATGAGAGCGCCGCCACCGGCCGCTGTCACTGGCTGTTGGTTCCGAAGTCCTCGGGTGAGATCTGGTCGAGGAACTCGCGGAACTTCTCCACCTCGTCCTCCTGCTCGTCCGGAATGGCGATGCCCGCGTCGTCCAGCACACCGTCGGTGCCGAAGATCGGCGTACCGGTGCGCAGCGCCAGCGCTATCGCGTCGGACGGTCGTGCACTGACCTCCACCCCGCTGGCGAAGACCAGCTCGGCGTAGAACACCCCCTCACGCAGATCCGTGATGCGGACCTGCGTCAGCTCCTGGCCCACCGCTTCCAGCACATCCTTGAAAAGGTCGTGCGTCAGCGGCCTGGCAGGGACCATGCCCTGCTGGGCGAAGGCGATGGCGGTGGCCTCCCCCGGCCCGATCCAAATGGGCAGGTAACGATCGCCTCCCACCTCCCGCAGGAGCACGATCGGTTGGCTGGAAGGCATTTCCACCCGGACACCCACGACGTCGAGCTCGTTCACACAGCAACCCTAGGACGTGCCCGGCAGGTTTGGGTAGTCGGGCAGGTATTTGCTCACCGGAGATGGGCCTGCAGCGCGCTCTCGACGAGCGCGGCGTGCAGCCGCACGGAGAGGGTGGCCAGCTCCCTGGCCGTCGCCTCCGCATGCGCCCTGGTCTGCGGATTACGGTGCCGCCGCAGCGGCGCCACGACCTGTTCCACCAGACCGGCCTCGCGCTCGGCGGCCGCCTTCACGGCCCGCAGATGACGCGGTTCGAGCCCGAAACCGCCGAGATCCGCGACGAGCCGGGCGATACCGACGGCCTCGCCGCCGTAGCTGCCCTCCGCATCGGCGGTGAGCAGGCCGTACGCCTCCCACTCGGCCAGCTCGGCCTCGTCCACCTCGGCGGCGGCGAGCAGCTCGGCACGGCCGATCCGGGCCGTCGCGGGCCGCTCCTCGCCCAACTCGGGGACGCCCTCCACCAGGTCCCTGGAGGGCGCCGGGGCGGGCAGCGGCACCTCCTCGCCGCGCTCCTGGGCATCGAGGTGCTCACGGATGACCTTCAGCGGTAGGTAGTGGTCCCGCTGCATCCGCAGCACGCTCGCGAGGCGCTGGAAATCGGCGGCGGTGAATTTGCGGTACCCGGACGGCGTACGCGTCGGCTCGACGAGTCCCTCGGCCTCCAAGAAACGGATCTTGGAGATCGTGACCTCGGGGAACTCCTCGCGCAGCAGGCCGAGCACCGCGCCGATACTCATCGGCTTGCCGTCCGAGGAGGTGGTGCCGGACCAACCGGCACCACCTGTCGGTGTATGGCGCATATGCCTTCCCTGGCCGGTCAGATCCCCGCGCCCCGCTGGCTCGGGTAGAAGACCAGGCGGTACTTGCCGATCTGCACCTCGTCACCGCCGGCCAGAGCGACGGAGTCGATCCGCTCGCGGTTGACGTAGGTGCCGTTGAGGCTGCCGACGTCGGCGACAGTGAAGACACCGTCCTGACCGCGGCGGAACTCCACATGGCTGCGGGAGACCGTCACATCGTCGAGGAAGATGTCGCTCTGCGGATGCCGGCCCGCCGTCGTCAGCTCGCCGTCCAGCAGGAAGCGGCTGCCGGAGTTGGGCCCCCGGCGGACGATCAGCAGCGCGGATCCCAGCGGCAGCGCGTCGACCGCCGCCTGCGCCTCGGGCGACAGCGACGGGCTCAGGTTCTGCCCCGTGCTCTCCCCGTCGTACGCCTCGATACCGGAGATCGAGATCGTCGACGTCGTCTCGGACGGGCGCTCGGGCTGTGCGCCCGCACGCAACGGCGCGCCGCACTGCGAACAGAACTTGCCCACCTCGGCGTTCCGGTGACCACACCTCGGGCAGGTCGAGCCCGCCGCCCCTTCCGCACCCGGCGCCGCAGAGCCCTGGGCACCTATGCGACCGGCACCGGACGGGTCACCAGCACCCGCCCCGGGACCACCCGCGACCTCATCGCGGAAGAGCGGACGGTCCGCTCCGGCGCCGCCCTCCTCGGGCTGACGCGGGGCGCGGTGCCGCGCCGTGCCGCTGTCGCCCTCCTGGCGTGCACTCTTGCCGAACAGCTTTCCAAACAACTTCACGGGCGATTCCCCTTGTACGAAACAGACCCGCCCGTGGGGCAGGACGAACCCTCGATGCACACACCGGCCGATCCGGACATCCTGTGAACGTCCGCGGCCTCCAGACAGTTTCCCTCACACGCCCCATACACGGTGCGTCGCCCCCCCCCGCTACCTCATGCCCTTCCCGGGCCATCCCCATACGCGTCTCTCTCACTGCGATGACGACCGAGCGTAGTCAGGCCGCTTCGCCTCTCGCAAGGCGTCCACGATGATCTTCTGCTCACCCGTGACACCCACCGTGGCCTGCTCCTTTTCCAGAGTCTGCACCACACCACCGGGGATGTTGAGCGCCGGCTCCAGATCCTGCGGCTTCCCGATGACCTTGAAACGGTACGGCTGCGTGACCCGCTTGCCGTCGATCTCCACTCCGCCGCGGACATCCGAGAGGTAACTGTTCGCAACAATACGGACGTCGTCCACCTGAATCGCCTCGGCACCCGCGGCACGCAGCTCCTGGATCGTGTCGAGCAGCTTGTCCGCCTCCACGGAGTGCGTCGGGTCGTTGATGGTCAGGTTGATGCCGGGCCCCTGGGCCGCGACGGTCCCGGCCAGCACGCCCAGCTGCTGTTCCTTCTCCACGGTCTGCTTACGCGCCTCCTCGGCCTGGTCCGAGCTGTTCTCCAGCTCGGTCTTCTGCCCCTCCAGGCGCCGCTGTTCATCCGTCAACCGCTGCGAGCGGTTATCCAGTTCGTCCAGGATGCGTACCAGATCCTCCTGGCGCGCACCGCGTAGCGCGCTGCTGTCACTCGTGGAACGTACCTGAATCGCCAATCCCAGGCCGAGAATGAACAGCAGCACCGCGACGATCAGTTGAGCACGGGTCAGCCGCGGCGGCCACAGACCGGCGCGCAGCCGCTGGCGACCGGTCATCGGCGGTTCCCCGCCGTCGCCGCCCTCCGCCGCCCCGTCCGGCCGCCCACCAGCGCTGCTCCCGCCGCCCGAGGCACCCCCGGACGCGGCGCTTCCGTCCGCCGGATCGCGAGGACCGGCCTCACCGTCCCGACCGGCGTGTCCCGCACCGGCGTCCGGCCGCAGTCGGCTCTCGGGCGGCATCGGCCGCCGGTCCGCCGGCCGCCGCTCGGGCCGGTCCGCCGCCCGGCCCGCGACTTCCGCCTCCGGAAGCTCACGGCGTACAGGAGCCGCACCGTCATCGGGAAGCTCACGGCGCGCCGGAGCCCCGGCCTGCGGACGGCGCACGGGAGCCTCGGTCCGCGGACGGCGCGCGACCTCCCCACCGGGCTTCGACTCCGGAGCCGCGTCCCCCTCGGGGCGCGGCGTCCCGTCAGCGGCCGAACGTTCCGGCTCGGGTGTCTCGTCGTTCGCCATCCGCCTCACGCCCTGAAGATGTGCCGGCGGATCGCGGCGGCGTTGGAGAAGATCCGGATGCCGAGCACCACGACCACGCCCGTGGAGAGCTGGGCGCCGACGCCGAGCTTGTCCCCGAGGAACACGATCAGGGCGGCGACCACGACGTTCGACAGGAACGACACGACGAAGACCTTGTCGTCGAAGATGCCGTCCAGCATCGCGCGCAGGCCGCCGAACACGGCGTCCAGCGCGGCCACCACAGCAATCGGCAGGTAGGGCTCGACCACCGTCGGCACCACGGGCCGGACCACGAGCCCGACCACGACCCCCACGATGAGCCCCAATACGGCGATCACGATGTGCCCTTCCCTATGTCGGCGCCGTCCGCCTTCGTGGCGCCGGTCTGCGGCTGTGCTGTGCGTACGATCACACTGGGCGCGGGCGGCAGGGTGACCTCACTCTCCACAGAAATCCTGGTGCGCACTCCGTAGTTCTCCTGCAACACGTGCAGATACCGGCCGTCGACGCTGTCCTGGAACGCGGTACTGAGCCGCTGCCCGTCCCCCACCGCCAGCACCGTGTACGGCGGTACCAGCGGTTTGTTGTCGACCAGTATGGCGTCTCCCGCGGCTCTGATCGCCGAGAGGGACGTCAACCGCTGCCCGTTGACGGAGATCGCCTCCGCTCCGGACTGCCAGAGGCCGTTGACCACACGCTGCATGTCCCGGTCGCGTACCCGCCCGGTGTCGGAGAAGCCATTGCTCTCCCGGGGGCCGCCGCCGTTCCCGGACTCCGCGTCCTTGGCGTCGTCGATCACAAGCTTCACGCCGCGGCCGGTGACCTGCGTCGAACCGGCCAGCAGCGCCAGCAGCTCGGCCTTGTCCCCACCGTGGCGGCGCAGGGCCTGGCGCTGCATGGCGTCGACGGAGTCGCGCAGGGTGTCGACCCGGTGCTGCTGCGCGTCGGCCTCGTCGGAGCCCTTCTGGATACGGTTGATCAGCTCTTCGCGCTCTTTCGCAAGCGTCGGCGCGGATATCCTCGCCTGCGCGGCTCCCACCGTCACCACCACCGCGGCGAGCACCAGTCCGGCGGCGAGCCCCAACTTCGCCCGCAGCGTGCGCGGAAGGCCGCCGACACCCGCGGCGGCCTTCCGTTCGGCGGCCTCCGCGTATCCGTCGTCGAGGCTGTGATCCATCACATTGGTCAGCAGCGACATGGACGCGTCGGGGCGCGCGGCCGGTCTCCTGGTGGTGCTCCGATCGGGGCGCTGCTGCGACATGCCGCACATCGTCGCACGTCGCCCGCGCGGCCTCCCAATGGCCCCACCGGCGCGCCGGATCGCGGCACGCCGGCGGGGCGCAGGTCAGCGGCCCGCGCCGTCAACCACCGTTGACCATTCGTCCAACAGCCGGTCCGCGGAGGCTTCGTCGGGGCCCTCCGCCCACAGATGCGTGAGCGCCTCCGCAGGGTCGGGCAGAACGAGCACCCACCGGCCGTCCGCCTCCACCACCCGCACGCCGTCGGTGGTGTCCACTGACCGGCCTCCGGCGGCCTCGACGACGTTCCGCATGACCAGGCCCTTGACGGCCCAGGGCGTCGCGACGTCCCGGCGCCGTACGTGCGCCCGCGGGATGCGCGCGTCGATCTGGCTGAGCGTGATCTGCGACCGCGCGATCAGCCCGAGCAGCCGCACGAACGCGGCGGAGCCGTCGAAGACGCTGCTGAACTCCGGGATGATGAAGCCGCCTCGGCCGTCGCCGCCGAAGACCGTGCCGTCCTCCCGCCCGACCCGCGTCAGATCGTCGGGCGACGTGGTCGTCCATTCGACCTGTGTGCCGTGGTACGCGGCGACCTGCTCGGCGATGCGGGTCGTCGTCACGGGCAGCGCCACCCGGCCGCTGCGGCGCTCCGCGGCGATCAGATCGAGCATCACCAGCAGCGCACGGTCGTCCTCGATGATCCGGCCCTGCTCGTCCACCAGCGACAGGCGCTCGCCGACCGGATCGAAGCGCACCCCGAACGCCGCCCGCGCCGACGCGACGATCTCGCCAAGGCGGACGAGTCCCTTGCGCCGGGCCTCGCCCGTCTCGGTCGGCCGCGCCTCGTTCAGGCCGGGATTGATCGTGAGGGCGTCCACGCCGAGGCGGCCCAACAGGCTCGGCAGAACCAGCCCTGCGCTGCCGTTGGACGCGTCGACGACGACCTTCAGCCCGGATTCCGCGAGACCTTCGGTGTCAACGGCCCGCAGCAGCGATCCGGTGTACGAATCGAAAACGCTGGACGGGAACCGCAGATCACCGATTTCGCCGGGAAAGGCGCGGCGGTATTCCTGACGGGCGTAGACGCGGTCGAGTTTCCGCTGCCCGGCCTGCGAAAGGTCGGCGCCACGTGCGTCGAAGAACATGATGTCGACGGAGTCGGGAACGCCGGGTGTCGTACGGACCATGATGCCGCCGGCACTGCCCCGTGCGGTCTGCTGGCGAGCGACCGGCAGCGGCACGTTCTCCAGGTCCCGTACGTCTATGGCACTGGCCTGGAGCGCAGAGATCACGGCGCGTTTGAGCGCGCGGGCGCCTCGGGAATGGTCGCGTGCCGTGGTGACCGTGGCGCCCTTCTTGAGCGTGGTCGCATAGGCTCCGGCGAGCCGTACGGCCAGCTCCGGCGTGATTTCCACGTTGAGGATCCCGGAGACCCCCCGGGCGCCGAACAGATGCGCCTGCCCCTTCGACTCCCAGATCACCGACGTGTTGACGAAGGCACCGGCCTCGATCGTCTTGAACGGGTAGACTCGCACATTGCCCTGGACGATCGATTCCTCGCCGACGAGGCATTCGTCGCCGATGACCGCACCGTCCTCGATCCGGGCGGCGCTCATGATGTCGGTGTTCTTCCCGACGACACAGCCGCGGAGGTTGGTCCGGGGCCCGATGAAGACGTTGTCGTGCACGACGGCCTTATGGAGGAACGCGCCGCTCTTCACCACGACATTGGAGCCGATGACCGTGTGTTCGCGGATCTCCACATCCGCTTCGACCTTGGCGTAGTCCCCGATGTACAGCGGACCACGCAGTATGGCGTCGGGATGGACATCGGCACCTTCGGCCACCCATACGCCGGGCGAGATCTCGAAGCCGTCGATTTCGACGTCGACCTTGCCGTCCAGGACGTCGGCCTGAGCTTTCACATAGCTTTCGTGGGTGCCGACGTCCTCCCAGTAGCCCTCCGCAACATAGCCGTAGATCGGCTTGCCTTCCTTCATCAGCTGGGGGAAGACGTCGCCGGACCAGTCGACGGAGACATCGGGCTGGACGTAGTCGAAGACCTCGGGCTCCATGACGTAGATACCCGTGTTGACAGTGTCCGAGAAGACCTGGCCCCAGGTGGGCTTTTCCAGGAAGCGTTCGACCTTGCCCGCCTCGTCGACGATGGTGATGCCGAATTCGAGGGGGTTGGGAACCCTCGTCAGGCAGACGGTGACGAGGGCGCCCTTCTCCTTGTGGAAGCGGATGAGGTCGGTGAGGTCGAAGTCGGTGAGGGCGTCACCGGAAATCACGAGGAACGCATCGTCCCGCAGGGCCTCTTCGGCGTTCTTCACGCTGCCCGCGGTGCCGAGGGGTTTTTCCTCATTGGCATAGGTCAGTTCCATGCCCAGCTCTTCGCCATCTCCGAAGTAGTTCCGGACGAGTGAGGCGAGGAATTGCACGGTTACCACGGTCTCGGTGAGACCGTGCCGCTTCAGCAGCCGCAGTACATGCTCCATGATCGGCCTATTGGCCACGGGGAGCAGGGGTTTGGGCATGCTGGACGTCATGGGGCGAAGGCGTGTGCCTTCGCCACCGGCCATCACAACGGCCTTCATGTCGGAAGCGTCCTCCTCTAGAGACGACGGTCTTGCCGACTTCACCCGTCTGGACCGCCCACTGTTCTCACGTACGGGCGCCAGAGTGGCACTGGTATTGCCTGTTCGGCGAGCTCAGTCGGCTGTGGCGTCCGCCCTGATGATCCTGCGGACCTGAACCACGTAGAGGATTCCTGCCCACCAGTAGAGCGCCGTACCCCATCCGGCGAAAGCCCATCCGAAAACAGCAGCGAGGGTATGAAGCCAGCCACTTCCCTCACTGAGAAGGAGCAACGGGAAGGCGTACATGAGGTTGAACGTTGCGGCCTTGCCGAGGAAGTTCACCTGGGGCGGACCGTATCCGTGCCGACCGAGGAATCCGACGGCGATCAGCAGCATGAGTTCCCGCGCCACCAACGCCGCGGTGAGCCACAGTGGCAGGATCTCCCGCCAGGTGAGTCCCACGAGAGTGGAAAGGATGTACAGGCGGTCCGCAGCCGGGTCGAGGAGGCGTCCCAGGCTGCTGATCTGGTTCCAGCGGCGGGCAAGTTTGCCGTCGAGATAGTCGCTGACTCCGCTCAGGGCCAGCACGAGCAGCGCCCAACTATCGGCCTTGGGGCCGCCGAATTCCGGCCACAGAATCAACCACAGGAACACCGGCACGCCGACCAGGCGCGCCATGCTCAGAATGTTCGGGATGGTGAGGACGCGATCCGTCTGGACCCGCGTCTCCTGGACCTCCACGCGGGGGCCTCCTGTGGGAAATGTGCCGACAATGCCCCCTGACCCTACCTGCCGCCCCGAGCGGTTCGCTCCTGGGGTCTGCAAGGTCGCCCATGAAACGCAAAAATGCTCCGGTTCCCGGAAACCACTAACTGGTTTCCGGGGACCGGAGCTCAAAAATTGTTCGGCGGCGTCCTACTCTCCCACAGAGTCCCCTCTGCAGTACCATCGGCGCTGAAAGGCTTAGCTTCCGGGTTCGGAATGTAACCGGGCGTTTCCCTAACGCAATGACCACCGAAACACTATGAAGTTGACCAACCCGGCATCAACACAGGTCGTTACTTCAGAACCTACACAGTGGACGCGAGCAACTGAGGACAAGCCCTCGGCCTATTAGTACCAGTCAACTCCACCGGTTGCCCGGCTTCCATATCTGGCCTATCAACCCAGTCGTCTACTGGGAGCCTTAACCTCTCAAG
>NZ_VKJP01000213.1 GCF_007280575.1 Streptomyces benahoarensis | reverse complement strand
GGTTCATGAGCGTCTCGTGGGCTCGGAGATTTGTATAAGAGACAGGCGTCGGGGCGGGCCGTTCCGGGGTGGACGAGCCCACGTCCCGGTGGGGCAGTGACCTGCGCCGAAGCTTCACGCCCGGCCTGCGCGAGGCGCACGCCGTGCACCCACACGCCGCTCACCCCACCACCGTTCAGCTCCCCGGCAAGGCGTCCAGGTCAGCCAGAGTCGGGTAGGACGGCTGGGCGCCCGGCTTGGTGACGGCGGCGGCGCCGACGCGTACCGCGAAGCGGGCGGCGGCGGGCAGGGTGTCGCCGCGGGCCAGGCGGGTGGCGAGGGCTCCGGTGAAGGCGTCGCCGGCGCCCGTGGTGTCGACCGCGTCGACCGTGACGCCGGGCACCTCGTGCAGGCCCGCGCCGTCCAGGAGCAGCGCGCCGTCGGCGCCGAGGGTGACGACGACGGAGCGGGCGCCCAGCTCGCGCAGGGCGTGCGCCCAGTCCCGCGGGGTGCCGTCGGCGGCGCCGGAGAGACGGCGGGCCTCGTGCTCGTTGACCACCAACGGGTCGGCCGCCGCCAGGAGTTCGGGGGCCAGTCGCTCCGGCACCGGGGAGGGATTGAGGACGACGCGGGTGCCGCACTCCTCGGCGGTCACGGCGGCCGCCCGCACGGTCTCGGTCGGAATTTCCAGCTGAAGGGAGAGAACGGTGGCAGCGGCGACGGTCTGCCGGGCGGCGGCGACGTCCTGCGGCGTGAGGGCGGCGTTGGCGCCGGGTGAGACGACGATGCTGTTGTCGCCGTCCGGGCCGACGATGATCATGGCGGTGCCGGTGCGGGCCGCCTCGTCGACGACGACCGGCGTCACATCAGTTCCGGCCTCGCGCTGCGCGGCGAGCAGCAGATCGCCGTACGCGTCCTTGCCGACCCGTGCCAACAGGGCGGTCCGCCCGCCGATCCGGGCCGCCGCCGCGGCCTGGTTGGCGCCCTTGCCACCAGCCGATTCCACCAGATCGGTGCCGAGCACGGTCTCCCCCGCACCGGGCCGCCGGTCCACCCGTACCGTCAGATCCGCGTTGGCCGAACCGACCACCAGGACGTCGTACACACGCCCCTCTCCGCTCATCACCTTCGCCGCTCCCCTCTCTCGTATCTGTCGTGAAACTCTTGCCTGTCGCGTCCGGCGCGGCGGCCACGTCACCCGTCGGCGCTCCACAGGCCACTTGGCACGCACGGCTCGTATCGCCCGTATGGCACAGGCGGCGTGGGCCGCGGCCCGTTCAGCCGTCGAACGACGCCGCGTTGTCCGACGTCACCAGGACGACCGGCACCTTGACCGAAGCGGGCAGCTTCTCACCGCGGGCGGCCTTCAGCGCCCAGTCCACCGCCTTCTTGCCGAGCAGTTTGGGCTGCTGGGCGACGGTCGCGGTCAGTGTGCCCCGGCGCACGGCCGTCACCCCGTCGGGGGTGCCGTCGAACGCGACGACCTTGACGTCCTTGCCGGAGCGGGCCCCGAGGGCCTTGGACGCGCCGAGCGCCATCTCGTCATTGGCAGCGAAGACCCCGCCGATGTCGCGGTGGGCCTGGAGCATGTTCGCCATCACGTCCATGCCCTTGGTCCGGTCGAAGTCGGCGGGCTGGCGGGCCACAACCTGGATGCCGGGGTACTTCCTGACGCCTTCCTCGAAGCCCTGGCCGCGCTCGCGGGCCGCGGACGTCCCGGGCTGGCCCTCCAGGAACGCGACCTTGCCCTTGCCACCCAGCGATTCGGCGAGCGTCTTCGCGGCGAGGCGGCCGCCCGCGACGTTGTCGGAGGCGATCGTGGAGCCGACCTTGCCGCCGTTGACGCCGCGGTCGATGGAGATGACCGGGACGTTCGCGCGGTTGGCGACGCCGACGGCCGGAACCGCTGCATCCGAATCGACCGGGTTGATAATGGCGGCCCGGACGTCCTGGCTGGTGAACGTCTCCATCTGGTTGATCTGCTGGGTGGGGTCGTTCTGCGCGTCGGTGATGTTGACGTGCAGGCCCCGGGCGTCCGCCTCCGCCTGGGCGCCCTCCTTGATGCCGACGAAGAACGGGTTGTTGAGCGTGGAGAGCGCCAGCCCGAGATCGGTGTCGCCACCGCGGTCGCAGCCCGCCAGCCCCAGCGCCAGCCCGGCCGCCGCGGCGGCCACCGCGCACCGCACGCCCCACCTGCGGCCCGCACCCATGCCCGCCATACGGGTCCGTCCCGTACGAGCCCGTCCCGTACGGGACTGGGCCTCGCGGCCTTCGGCCGCCGCGTTCCGGGCGTTCATCGGGCGCTCCGGCGGCGCAGCGTGTCCAGGAGGACGGCGACGGCGATGACCACGCCGGTGGCGACCTGCTGCCAGAACGCGGAGACGCTCAGCAGGTTGAGGCCGTTGCGGAGCACCGCGAGGATCAGGGCGCCGATGAGGGTGCCGGATGCCTTGCCGGAGCCGCCGGAGAGGCTGGCACCGCCGATGACGACGGCGGCGATCGCGTCGAGTTCGTATCCGGACGCGGCCTGCGGCTGTGCGGAGGTGAGCCGGGCGGCCAGCACGATACCGGCGACCGCCGCGAACAGGCCGGAGAGCGCGTAGATGACGAGCTTGCGGCGTTTGACGTGGATGCCGGAGAGGCGGGCCGCCTCCTCGTTGCCGCCGATCGCGAACATCGCCCGGCCCGTGTACGTACGGGCCAGGATCACCGCGGCGATCAGCCCCATCGCGATCATCACGAGGACGGGGACCGGCAGCCAGCCGCCGAGGGTGTCACCGAGAGCGCTGACCGAGGAGGGGAACGGGATGGGCGTACCGCCGGAGACGACCAGCGCCAGGCCACGGCCGACCGACAGCATCGCCAGCGTCGCGATGAACGCGGGCAGCCTGCCGTACGCCACGAGCGCGCCGGAGACGAGCCCCGCGGCCACACCGACCGCCAGCCCGAGGAGGACCGCGCACCACACCGGCAGTCCCTCGTGGGTCGCCGCCCAGGCGACGACGGTGGCGGAGAGCGCGGCGACCGAGCCGACGGACAGGTCGATGCCCGCGGAGACGATGACGAAGGTGACGCCGAAGGCGAGGATCGCGGTGACGGACGCCTGGACGCCGACGTTGAGGAGGTTCTGGCCGTTGAGGAAGTCCTTCGACAGCGCGGCCATCACCACGACCAGCGCGATCAGACCGCCCAGCGGGCCGTTCTTCAGGACCACCCTGGTGAACCATCCGCCGAACGCGGCGCCGCGGCCCGCCTCCAGGGACGGAGGAGTCTCCTCCGGGGTCTTCAGCAACTCAGTCATCGGAGCCCTCCATCGCGCTCTGACCAGGGGTTTTCATGGGATTCTGCGGGGTGGCGGACAAGGCGGGGCCCGCGGGGCCGGCCGCCGTGGCCGCCTCGGTGGGGCCGTCGGCCGTCGGCTTCGGTGCCTCGGCGGGCGCCCGGCTCCCGGTGGCCGATTTCGGGGCCTGCACGGCCAACTCCATGACCGCATCCTGCGTGGCCTGTCCGGCCGGGAGTTCACCGGCGATCCGGCCCTGGGCCATGACCAGCACCCGGTCGCTCATGCCGAGCACCTCGGGGAGGTCGCTGGAGATCATCAGGACCGCGCATCCGGCCGCGGTCAGCTCGTTGATCAGCTGGTAGATCTCGACCTTCGCGCCGACGTCGATGCCGCGCGTCGGCTCGTCGAGGATCAGCAGCCGGGTCTCGGTCAGCAGCCATTTGCCGATCACGATCTTCTGCTGGTTGCCGCCGGAGAGGGTGCGGGCGCTCTGGCCCAGACCGCTCATCCGGACCTTCAGCTGCGAGGCGACCGCGGCCGCCTCGCGCCGCTGCCCACGCCGGTCGACCAGCCCGCCGCGGGTGTCCCGGTCCAGCCGGGCCAGCACCAGGTTGTCCTGCAACGACGCGTCCAGGACCAGCCCCTGGCCCTTGCGGTCCTCCGGCACCAGCCCGAGCCCGGCGCGCATCGCCGCCCGTACATCGCCGGGGGCCAGCTCCCTGCCGTCCACCTCGACGGTCCCGGCGTCATAGCGGTCCACACCGAAGAGCGCCCGCGCGACCTCTGTACGGCCCGCGCCGACGAGCCCGGCGAGGCCGACCACCTCGCCCGCGCGCACCTCGAAGTCGACGCCCTCGAAGACGGGTCGGGCCGGTGCGCCCTTACTGCCGCGCGCTCCGTGCCTGGTCAGACCGTGTACGCGCAGCAGCGGCGCGCCCGGGGAGTCGGGGCGTACGCGCGGATACTGCTCGGAGATGTCGCGGCCGACCATCAGCCGGATCAGCTCGTCCTCGTCGGTGGTGGCCGGGACCTCGGCGACCGAACGGCCGTCGCGCAGGACGGTGACGCGGTCGCCGAGGGCACCGATCTCCTCCAGGTGGTGGGTGATGAAGATGACGCCCACGCCGTCCGCGCGCAGCTCCCGCACGATGCCGAAGAGCGTTTCGACCTCCTCGGAGGTGAGGACCGCGGTCGGCTCATCCATGATCAGGACGCGGGCATCAAGGCTGAGCGCCTTGGCGATCTCCACCATCTGGAGCCGGGCGATGCCCAGTTCCGCGACCGGGGTGGACGGGGAGACGTCCAGGCGGACCCGGCGCAGCAGCTCGGCGGCGCGCGCCCGCATCGTCTTCCTGTCGACGAGTCCGAGTGCGGTGCGCGGCTGCCGCCCCAGGAAGATGTTCTCGGCGACCGTCAGGCCGGGGACGAGGTTGAACTCCTGGTAGATGGTGGCGATCCCGATCCGTTCCGCGTCCTGGGCGGAGCGGATGTGCACCTCGTGGAGTCCGTCGGCACTGCCGTCCGCGCCTCCGGCGGCGAGGATGCGTCCCTGGTCGGGGCGGTGGGCGCCGGAGAGCATCTTGATGAGGGTGCTCTTGCCCGCGCCGTTCTCGCCGAGCAGGACGTGCACTTCGCCGGAGCGCAGGCTCAGGTCCACGCCGTCCAGCGCGCGCACGCCGGGGAACGACTTCGTCACCCCCTCCACGCGCAGCAGTTCGCGGCCGCCCGGTACGTCGTCTTTGACGCCGGTCATGCGCTGCCCTCTCTTCCTCGGTGTGGTGCTCGGGGTTCTCGTGCTTGGTGGTGTGGGTGGGGGACGGGTGGCGGGTTCGGGGCGCCGGGGGCGGATGGCGCCTCCGGGGTTCGCCTCGGCGCCTGCTTGACGCCCTTCCCAGAACGGGGCCGGGGACGCGGCGAGTTGGGGGCATCGCCGGACCGCGCCTGGCCGGGATCGGCCCGGAGGGCGGTCCGGTGGGCGGTCCGGTGGGCGGTCCGGTGGGCGGTCCGCCGCTCAGGACACGTCGGCGTTCAGAACAGTCGGCTCATACGGCATCGGCGGGCCTGGGCACGGGCACCCGCCCCCCGGCCGGTTCGCCGCACGAGCTCCGGGCCACCAATCGCGCCGGGAGCAGCACCGATGCGGCCTCGCGGCCCTCGATACGTGCCAGCAGCGTGTGCACGGCGGCCCGCCCCAGCTCACGGGTGGGCTGGGCGATGACGGTCAGCGGCGGATCGGCATGGCGGAACCACGGGACCTCGTCGTAGACCACCAGCGCCATGTCCTCGGGGATGCGCAGCCCCCGCGCGCGCAGTTCGTCCATCGCGCCGAGCGCCATGAGGTTGTCGGTGGCCAGCACCGCGTCCGGCGGCTCGGGAAGATCGAGGAAGGCACGCATCACGGCGCGGCCGCCGGTGTGCTGAAGGTCCGGGGTGGCGCCGACGCACGCGTCGGGGAGCGCGATGCCGTGCGCGGCGAGCGCCGTACGGAAGAGCCGGAGCCGTTCGTCGCCGGTGGGCGTACCGGCCGGCGCCACGATGATCGCGGGACGACGGCGCCCGAGGGCGGCGAGGTGCGCGGCGAGGTCGGTGAGGGCTTCCCGGCCGTCGGCGCGTACGCACGGGGCGTCGACGCCGGGCACGATCCGGTCCAGCAGCACCAGCGGCGTACCGGACGCGACGACCTCGCCGAGCATCGTGGAGCCGGTGCCCGCCGAGCTGACCAGCAGCCCGTCGATCTGCCGGTCGAGGAGCGTGCGGATGTAGTCGTCCTGCTGGTCGGGGCGTTCGCCGGCGTTGCCGATGACCAGGCTGTAGCCAAGGCTGCGGGCCTCGTCCTCGACGGCGTCGGCCAGCTCGGTGAAGAACGGATTGGTGAGATCGCCGATGATCAGCCCGAGTGTGCCGGTCCGCGCGGTGCGCAGGGCACGGGCGACGTTGTTGGGGCGATACCCCAGCTCCCGCACGGCGGCGAGCACCCGCTCCCGTGTCTCGGCCACGGGACTGTGCCCGTTGAGCACCCGTGACACGGTGGCGACCGAGACTCCTGCCCGCTCCGCCACGTCCTTGATGTTCGCCATGGCGCCGTTGCCATCCTCTGCGTGCGATCGACGTGTAATCGATTTCTCGGAGGATACGAAATCGATTACATGCGGGCTTCGTCAAGGCGGTGGGGACGTGGCCTGCGTCACGTGGGGCAGGCGCTTCGACTGATGCCGATGCGTCCTTGGCGGCCGGGCGAGGGCGGGACGCGGCGGTCCGGGAGGCGGATACGGGGGGGGGTGGCTCGGTGCGCTGGGGCGCTCGGCTACGCCGGTCACCGGGGCGCCGGTCGATCGGCTGACTGGTGGCTCGGTACGCAGGTCACCGATGCGCCGATCGTCCGGCTGGCCGATCGCCGGTGTCGCCGTCGACGGCGGGTCAGGGCAGCAGGCCCGGGTGGCCTGCCGTGGCTGGCCGAGACACATCGGTGACAGATAGTCAGGACGACGAATGGAGCGGCCCCTTGAATCCCAGTCACCCACCTCACCAGAAAAGGTCCCTGACAACACGCCAGCCCTCCCCCCACACCCGACAACCCCCAAAGGCCGCCCCCCACCGGAAGCGGCCTTCAGGTTCAACTGCCCCACCGTCTTGCGGTGTCAGCCAGTTGAGGGTTCGCGGCTGGCAGCGCCGGTCCCGTAGGTCAGGCGACGATGACGCGGGAGCCCGAGACGTCGGCCTTTTCCTGGCGGGCGACGACGCTGAGCGCGCCCTGGAAGCAGGCGCTGTAGCCCGCGGCGAACAGCTGCTCCGGGTTGGTGCCCGCGCCGCTGCCACCCTGCTCCTTGGGCGGGTTGACGATGACGTCGAGCTTGCCGTCGTCGCTGGAGACGCGGCCGTCGCGGCCGTTCTCGGCGGTGGCGACGGCGGTGTAGACGACGTCGACCGGCTGGATGGACATGTGAATCCTCCTGCGGTTCGCCGCGACTCGCGCCCACGATCGCGACGGCTTGCCCCGAGCCTAACGGTCTCCCCATTACCTTCTAGGTGGCCCCGTACGCATGGCGCGGCGAGCCGGTGAAGCCGGGCCCGACCGACGGCGGGCCGACCGACGGCACCGCCACCGGACGCCGACCACCTCACACCGGCCAGCAGCTGCCGAGTTCGCAGGCCCCGGGACCGTACGCCGTCCCCCTCGGCGCGCGGCCCCGGCGCCGATCCACGGCGGAGGCGGGTCAGTCCGCCACGGTCACGATCATCTTGCCGGTGTTCTCGCCGCGGAGGAGGCCGAGGAACGCCTCGACGCCGTTCTCGATGCCGACGACCTCGGTCTCGCGGTACTTCAGCGCACCGGAACGGATCCAGCCGGAGACCTCCTCGACGAACTGCGGCTGCAGCGCGCTGTGATCGGCGACCAGCAGACCCTGGAGGCGGAGCCGCTTGCCGATGACCAGCGCGAGGTTGCGCGGGGCCGGGGTGGGCTCGGTGGCGTTGTACATCGAGATCATGCCGCAGATCGCCGCACGGCCATGGACGTTGAGGGAGCTGATGGCCGCTTCGAGGTGGTCGCCGCCGACGTTGTCGAAGTAGACGTCGATGCCGTCCGGTGCGGCTGCCTTGAGCTGCCCGGAGACCGGGCCGTTCTTGTAGTTGAACGCCGCGTCGAAGCCGTACTCCTCCACGAGGAGCTTGACCTTCTCGTCGGAACCGGCCGAGCCGATCACCCGGGACGCACCCTTGAGCTTGGCGATCTGACCGACCTCGCTGCCCACCGCACCGGCCGCGCCGGAGACGAAGACCGCGTCCCCCTCCTTGAAGGAGGCCACCTCCAGCAGACCCGCGTAGGCGGTCAGGCCGGGCATACCCAGCACGCCGAGATAGGCGCTCAGCGGGGCCAGCGAAGGGTCGATCTTCGCGGCGCGCGCGGCGTCGAGCACCGCGTACTCCCGCCAGCCGAGACCGTGCAGCACATGGTCGCCGACGGCCACGTCGGGCGAGCGCGAGGCGATGACCTCGCCGACCGCGCCGCCGTCCATGGGGCGGTCCAGCTGGAACGGCGGGACGTAGGACTTCACGTCGTTCATCCGGCCACGCATATAGGGGTCGACGGAGAAGTGCCGCGTGCGGACGAGGATCTGGCCCTCGCCGACCTCGGGCACCGCGGCCTCGCGCAGGGCGAAGTCGTCCGGCGTGGGCCAGCCGTGCGGACGGGCGACGAGGTGCCATTCACGGCTGGTCGTGGGCAGTGCGGACATGACGCGATCCTTCCTGATGCTTCAGCTACTGAAACAACCATGCCTCTGAATATTTCACCCTGTCAAGCAATTGGGTATCCTGGTGGACATGACTCCGCGCGCAGACCACCTGACCGTCGAGGTCGTCGATCTCATCGGCACCGTCGTCGCCCGTTACCACGAGGAGTACGAGCACGCGGCGTCGCAGCACTCCCTCACCGGGGCGCAGGCCCGGGTGCTCGGCCTGCTGGCCGCCCAGCCGCTCCCCATGCGGCGGATAGCGCAGCGCCTGAAGTGCGAGCCGTCGAACATCACCGGCATCGTCGACCGGCTGGAGTCCCGCGGGCTGGTCGAGCGGCGGCCCGACCCCGCCGACCGCCGGGTGAAGCTGGCCGCCCCGACGGACGAGGGCAGACGCACCGCCGAGGCGCTGCGCGGCTCGCTGAACTTCGCGCGCGAGCCGCTGGGCCGCCTGACGGTCGCCGAGCGGACCCTGCTCAAGGAGCTGCTGCAGCGGATGCTCGGCACCGCCCCGGAGTGAGCGGCCACGGCGCCGGTTCGGCTCCGGCCGGGTGGCGGCGCCCGGTGGCCCACCCCTGCGGACGGAAAATGGCCCGGGCACTACGCCTCGTCCCGGCATAGCCTGAGCCCATGACCGAGATCACCGCCCCGGAAGACCGCACCCCGCAGCCCGGGTCCGCCCGCCACACCGTCGACTTCTACTTCGATCCCATCTGCCCGTTCGCCTGGATCTCCTCCCGGTGGATCCTGGAGGTCGAGCGCCACCGCGACCTGGATCTGCGGTTCCGGGTCATGAGCCTGTCCGTGCTGAACGAGGGGCGCGAGGACCTGCCGGAGAAGTACCGGGCGCTGCTGGACGAGGGATGGGGCCCGGTGCGGGTCTGCATCGCCGCGGCTGCCGGGCACGGCGAGGAGGTGCTGCGCGATCTGTACACCGCGCTCGGCACCCGGCTGCACAACGAGGCCCGCGAGGACACCGAGAACGTGATCCGGGAGGCGCTGGCCGAGGTGGGGCTGCCCGCCGCGCTGGCCGGGGCGGCCGAGACCGACCGCTACGACGAACTGCTGCGCCGGAGCCACCACGAGGGCATGGACCCGGTGGGCGAGGACGTCGGCACGCCGACGATCCACATCGACGGGGTCGCGTTCTTCGGGCCGGTCCTGATGTCGATCCCGCGCGGCGAGGACGCGGTGCGGGTCTTCGACGGCGCCCGGCTGCTCGCGGGCTACGACCGCTTCTTCGAGCTGAAGCGGACCCGCACCGGGGAGTTCGACTTCAGCTGACGGGCCGCGAGCGGGCGGGGCGACGGCCCGGTCGTCACCCCGCCGCTCCCCAACTCCCCTACCGCCCCGACCCGGTGGCGCGCCCGACGCGGCCCGCACCGTCCACCACCTGTCTCTTATACACCTCTCCGAGCCAACGAGACGCTCATGAAACTCGTATGCCGTCTTGTGCCTGAAAAAAAAAAAAATAAAAATGAACTGAACAATTGAGAAGGAGAAGACGTCTT
>NZ_VKJP01000212.1 GCF_007280575.1 Streptomyces benahoarensis | reverse complement strand
CCTTACGGCCACCCCCCACGACCACCCCCACGGCCACCGCCGCGCCCGCCGGGCGCCGCATACGCCGCGGCGGCGAAACGGCGCGCCGCACCGCGCGATGATGACGACGCAGACCACGAGGGACGGACGGAAGAAATGAACAGCGACGGCGCACAGCAGGGCCTGAGCAGCGACGACGCTCCCCGGAGCGCACCGGTCGGCACCGGTACACCGGCACCCGCCGGCACCGCGGAACCCGACGGGCCCGCGACCCTGGGACCGGCGGGCGACGGTTCGGCCGGTGACGAGGCGGCCGGGGAGCGCACCGTACGGGTGGTGCTTGTCGACGACCACCGGATGTTCCGTACCGGGGTCCAGGCGGAGATCGGGGTGACGGAGCGGACCGGCGTCGAGGTGGTCGGCGAGGCGGCCGACGTCGACCAGGCGATCACGGTCATCACCGCCACCCGCCCCGAGGTCGTCCTCCTGGACGTCCATCTGCCCGGTGGCGGCGGCGTGGAGGTGCTGCGCCGCAGCGCGACGCAGATGGCCGACCCGGAGCGGCCGGTCCGCTTCCTGGCGCTGTCGGTCTCCGATGCGGCCGCGGATGTCATCGGCGTCATCCGGGGCGGCGCGCGCGGTTACGTCACCAAGACGATCACCGGGAAGGACCTGGTCGACGCGATCTTCCGGGTGGCCGACGGCGACGCGGTGTTCTCGCCGCGGCTGGCCGGGTTCGTCCTCGACGCGTTCGCCTCGACGGATGCCCCGCCGGTGGACGAGGACCTGGACCGCCTCACCCAGCGGGAGCGCGAGGTACTGCGGCTGATCGCCCGCGGCTATGCGTACAAGGAGATCGCCAAACAGCTCTTCATCTCCGTCAAGACCGTGGAGTCGCATGTCTCCGCGGTGCTGCGCAAGCTTCAGCTCTCCAACCGCCACGAGCTGACCCGCTGGGCGGCCGCCCGCCGCCTGGTGTGACACGGGGCCGGGGTCGGCGCACCACCGGAGGGGGCCGGGGCCTCAGGCGCACCACTTGAGGGCTCCCGGCTCACCGCCGGAGAGGCCCCCGTCACGCCCGGTGATCCATCCAGCAAAAGGAGGAAAGAAGCCCGCGAAGAGGGGCAACCAGGACGTCGTGGAACGCCATCTAAAGGCGAGGAGAGGCTCGCTGCCGTCGGCGCGGCCACCACCCCGCCGACCACGTACACGTCCTGGAAGCGAGATCCCGATGAGCCTGACGGGCACGCCCTTCTTCCTCACCTCGCTCCTGTTGCTGGGCGTCGCGATCGTCCTGCCACTGGCGCTCTGGAGCCGGATAGCCGGGCCAAGTCTGCTGCGCGGCGCGCTACGTCTGGCCATGTTGCTGTTCGCGCAGGCAACCGCCATCACTGTGGTCTTCGTACTGGTCAACAACGCCAACAACCTCTACGACACCTGGGACGACCTCCTCGGCACCGGTAGCCACATCGAGGCGGCCCGCGACCTCGGTCCCGACGGGCTGGGCGGCCGGCAGATCTCCGACGAGCCCCGCCGGGCCCAGTCGTTCCGCCCCGCCGACGACCCGGTGCTCGGCCCGGGCGTGCAGGTCACGGACCTCCAGGGCCGTATCTCCGGCGTCAGCGGTGAGGTGTACGTCTGGCTGCCGCCGCAGTACCACGACCCGGCGTACCGCACCAAGAAGTTCCCGGTGGTCGAGCTGCTGCCCGGCTACCCCGGCTCGGCCAAGTCCTGGTTCGGCACGCTGGCGGCCGGCCGCCAGCTCCAGCCTCTGATGGAGCGCGGGGAGATCAAGCCGTTCATCCTGGTCGCGCCGCGCACCAACATCTACCAGGGCGCCGATACGGGCTGCGTCAACATCCCCGGGAAGGTCAACGCCGACAGCTGGCTGACCGTCGACGTACGCCAGATGATCACCGAAACCTTCCGGGCCGGGGACCGCCCCGGCTCCTGGGCGCTGGCCGGGTACTCCGCCGGGGCGCACTGCGCGACCAGGCTCGCCCTGGCCCACCCCGACCGGTACCGCGCGGCGGTCGGCATGTCCGGTTACAACGACCCGGCGGGCGAGGCCACCTCGCTCGCCGGTAAGGACCCGAAGCTGCGGATCGAGAGCAACCCGCTGCACCAGCTGCGGGAGGCCAGCCTGGCCGGACGCCCGCCGCACACCGCGCTCTACCTCTCCGGCGCGTCCGGCGACGGTTACGAGGCGGGTCTCGGACTGCAGCGGGAGGCCCGTCGGCCGACCGCGGTGACCGTCCGGCGGATCGGCGCGGACGCCGGCGGCCACACGAGCGCGGTGTGGCGCGCACAGGTCCCCGAGATCTTCCGGTGGCTGGGACGAGAGATCAAGGGCTGACGGCCGAGGGCCGACGAGTCCGCCACGTGGGCCGCCCCGAGAGCCACCGGGCCCCGGCCCCACGCGACATCGGCCTCGCCCGCCCCACTCACCCCGCCCGCACCACCGCCGTCACCGGAGAACGCAGGCGCCAGCCGAGGGCCGTGTACAGCTCCCGGCCGGGCGGGCTGGCGACGAGTACGCCCTCGGTGGCGCCCCGTCGGACGGCGTAGGCGGTGAGCGCCGCCATCACCAGGCGGCCCAGGCCCCGGCGGCGGTGTTCCGGCTCCGTGCCGATCATGTCGTGGACGGCGGACACCGGGGCGCCGTCCGTGCCGCCGGTGAGCGCGATCCGGCCGCTCGCGGCGGGCCGGTCGGCCGCCCCGCCAGTGGCCCATACCCGTACGTCCATGATCCCGTCGCACTCCTCGGTGTCGAGGCGGTAGCCGGGCGGCGGCGCGGCGGCCGGGGGATCCGGCGGCAGCGGGGCCGTCATGCGGTACTGCGGTTCGTCGTACCGCCAGGCGGCGGTGAGCAGCGGCGCGACCTCGGCGCGGGGCGCGCAGATCTTGAGCCGGATGTCCGGCGCCGTCACCGTACGGGCCAGTGCGCGCAGCACCGCGGGGTCGGCGGCGGGGAGGACGTACCGTGCGGCCTCCCGCGGATGGCCGACCTCGGTGCGGAAGCCACCCGGGACCACTCGCGGCGCCGGCGTCGCACGGGCCCGCGCCCACCCCCGCGCCCAGACACCGGCGACCCGCGCGAGACCGGCCGGGTCACACCCCCTACAGGCCCCCTCAGCCGGTCCATGCGCCGCACCCTAGAGCCGCCCCCGCCCCACGGACAGGCCGCAGACCGGCCATGAACGCCCACCACCGGGCCCCCGGAAGGAGGTATGGGGGAGACCGTTACGATCCGTACCATGGACGTAGTAATCAATATCTTCGTCGGCCTGCACATCATCGGTATCGCCTCCCTGCTGGGGGGCTTTCTCACACAGATGAAGGCGATGAGCGCGGGCACCGCCCGGTTCGTGCCCGCGATGCTGCACGGTGCGCTGACGATGCTGGTCACCGGCATCGCGCTGGTCGGCCTGAACCAGGCCCAGGGCAGCCCGGTCGACAACATCAAGATCGGCGTCAAGCTGGCCGTCCTGATCGTCATCCTGGGCCTGGTCTACGTCAAGCGGGACGAGGAGAGCATCGCCAAGCCGCTGTTCGGCACGGTCGGCCTGCTCACCATGGTCAACATCTTCATCGCGGTGCTCTGGACCTGAGCCCGACCGGGGCGCGCGGCGCTGTCCCCCGCGCCCCCGGCACACCCCGCGTACGCCTCCGGCCCGGCCCCTCACCGAGGGTGCCGGGCCGGAGGCGTTTCGCCGGGAGGACGCGCGGTGCGGCGGCCTCCCGGAGGGGTGTCACGCCGGGCGGACGCTCCCGTAGATCGGCATGTAGTAGATCGACTCGATGCGCACGCTGGCGCCCGGCTTCGGGGCGTGGATCATCTTGCCGCCGCCGATGTACATCCCGACGTGGCTGATGTCGTTGTAGAAGAACACCAGGTCACCGGGGGCGAGATCCTTGGTGACGACGCGCTGGCCGACCTTCACCTGGTCCCACGTCGTGCGCGGCAGGCTCACCCCGGCCGCCTTCCACGCGGCCTGCGTCAGCCCGGAGCAGTCGTAGGAGTTGGGGCCGGTGGCGCCCCAGACGTACGGCTTGCCCATCTGGGCGCGGGCGAACGCGAGCGCCTTCTCGGCCTTCGTATGGTACGAGCCGTCGGCCGGTCCGCCGCCCTGGCCGGGGTCGGTCGTACCGGGGGAGCCGGTGTCCGTCCCGCCACTGGGCTGCTCGCGCTGTTTCTGAGCTTCCTCCTCGGCCTTGCGCCGGGCCTCTTCCTCCTTCTTGCGCTCCAGCTCCGCCAGGTGCGCCTTCTCCTGGGCGGTCAGCTCGGAGAGCAGCTGCCGGGCCTCGGTCAGCTTGCCCTGGACCGTCCGCTTCGAGTCGGCCAGCGCGGTCTGCGACTCCTGGAGGCGCTCCAGGCTGCGGGTCGCCTCGGCCCGCTGGTGGGCGGCGGCGGCCTGCTGCTCCTGGTAGGCGTCGACGGCCTGCTGCTGCCGCCCGGTCAGCCGCTCCATCAGGTGGCTGCGGTCGGCGAACTGCTGGGGGTCCTTGGAGAACATCAGCTGCGCCGTCGGGTTCATGCCGCCGCCGCGGTACTGCGCGGCGGCGAAGGTGCCCAGCTCCCGGCGGGCCTCGTTGAGCTTGCCGGTGCGGCGTGCCGCGGCGTCCTGGAGGTCGCCGACCTCCGCCCGCCGCTCGTCGACGCGCTCCTTGACGCCGTTGTACTTCTGGGTCGCGACCTCCGCCTGGCGGTAGAGGGTGTCGACCTTCTTCTTGACCTCTTCGACGGTCGGCTTCGGGGAGCGGGGGGACGCCTCGGCCGACTGCGACAGCAGGGTGACCGTGGCGAGGGCCGCGGTCGTCAGACCGGCGGCCGTCCGGCGGCTGCCGGGCGAGGTGAGGACGCGGGTACGCGGCTTGCGGTGCGACGGCAAGGCCGACGACTCCTTCCGTGGACCGCCTACCGGGTTAGCTGTCGGGTTCGGGCGGTGTCGCAGACGGAAGGCTTGCCCTACGGTCCGTACGTTCGCACGCGTGCGGCCGTACCGACCGATTCACCCCGGTGGTGCTGGTGGGTCCCCGGCTCCGGGTGCCGTGGGGCAGGGCCGGACTCGGCGGAGGCGGCCCGTGCGGACGCTGTCGTCCGCGGGATGCGGGCAGCCCGAGCGTGAACCTAGCCAACTCGTGTGGCTCCTGTGAAGGCAGGTGTTCGAATTGCCCGAAACCTTTCTGTGACCTGTGTGCATGAGGTGACGTTCGTGCGGGTAAAGCGAGGCTTCTGCGTCGAATGCCGGATTCGCGAGTGGTGGGGGCGGAACGCCCGTCCTTCCGGCACTTCCGCGACTCCGGGGCCGACTGTCAGTGGGGCGGCCTAGACTCGGTGGGCGATGAGCAGCCTCTTTGACGACAGCTTCCTGGCGGACCTCGCTCCCAAGGACGAGGAGCCCCCGCCGCCCCCCGAGGACGAGCACGGCCCGGCCCCGGAGGAGGTCCCGCACGACCTCTTCAGCGGCAGGTACGACGCCCCCGTGCCCCGGGACGCGCACTACCGCGACGGCGCCGCCCGCCCCGCCGTCGACCCGGCCACGCTCCTGGAGGGGCTGAACGACGCCCAGAAGGCCGCCGTGGTGCACTCCGGCGGCCCGCTGTTGATCGTCGCCGGAGCCGGTTCCGGCAAGACCCGTGTGCTCACCCACCGCATCGCGCATCTGCTTGCCGCCCGCGGCGTCCACCCCGGCCAGATCCTCGCGATCACCTTCACCAACAAGGCCGCCGGGGAGATGAAGGAGCGCGTCGAGGAGCTGGTCGGTCCCCGGGCCCACGCCATGTGGGTCTCCACCTTCCACAGTGCCTGCGTCCGCATCCTGCGCCGCGAGTCCAAGCACCTCGGCTTCACCTCGTCGTTCTCGATCTACGACGCCGCCGACTCCAAGCGCCTGATGGCCCTGGTCTGCCGCGATCTGGATCTCGACCCCAAGCGGTTCCCGCCCAAGTCCTTCAGCGCCAAGGTCTCCAACCTCAAGAACGAGCTCATCGACGAGGAGACCTTCGCCGGGCAGGCCGCCGACGGTTTTGAGAAGACCCTGGCCCAGGCGTACGCGCTCTACCAGGCGCGGCTGCGCGAGGCCAACGCCCTGGACTTCGACGACATCATCATGACGACCGTCAACCTCCTCCAGGCGTTCCCGGACGTCGCGGCCCACTACCGCCGCCGCTTCCGCCACGTCATGGTCGACGAGTACCAGGACACCAACCACGCGCAGTACACCCTCGTCCGCGAGCTGGTCGGTCCGGCCGAGTCCGCCGCCGAGCTGTGCGTCGTCGGCGACGCCGACCAGTCGATCTACGCCTTCCGCGGCGCCACGATCCGCAACATCCTCCAGTTCGAGGAGGACTACCCGGACGCCACGACGATCCTGCTGGAGCAGAACTACCGCTCCACCCAGACGATCCTCTCCGCCGCCAACGCCGTCATCGAGCGCAACGAGAACCGCCGCCCCAAGAACCTCTGGACCGAAGCCGGTGAGGGCCCCCGCATCACCGGGTACGTCGCCGACACCGAGCACGACGAGGCCCAGTTCGTCGCCGAGGAGATCGACCGTCTCACCGACGCCGGGGACGCCCGCGCCTCAGACGTCGCGATCTTCTACCGCACCAACGCCCAGTCCCGTGTCTTCGAGGAAATCCTCATCCGCGTCGGGCTGCCCTACAAGGTCGTCGGAGGTGTCCGCTTCTACGAGCGCAAGGAGGTCCGCGACATCCTCGCGTACCTGCGGGTGCTCGCGAACCCGGAGGACACCGTCCCGCTCCGCCGGATCCTCAACGTCCCCAAGCGCGGCATCGGCGACCGCGCCGAGGCGATGATCGACGCCCTGGCGCTCCGCGAGAAGATCAGCTTCCCGCAGGCGCTGCGCCGCGTCGACGAGGCGTACGGCATGGCCGCCCGCTCCGCCAACGCCGTCCGGCGCTTCAACACCCTGATGGAAGAGCTGCGCACCATCGTCGAATCCGGCGCCGGACCGGCCACCGTCCTCGAAGCGGTCCTGGAACGCACCGGTTACCTCGCCGAGCTGCAGTCCTCCTCCGACCCGCAGGACGAGACCCGTATCGAGAACCTCCAGGAACTCGCCGCTGTGGCCCTGGAGTTCGAGCAGGACCGCGTGGCCGGACCCGCCGCGGAGGATGTGGACGCGGAGGAGCCCGTCTCCGGCGGCACGCTCGCCGACTTCCTGGAGCAGGTCGCGCTGGTCGCCGACTCCGACCAGATCCCCGACGAGGACGAGGACGGCAGCGGCGTCGTCACCCTCATGACCCTGCACACCGCCAAGGGCCTGGAGTTCCCGGTCGTCTTCCTCACCGGCATGGAGGACGGCGTCTTCCCGCACATGCGCGCGCTCGGCCAGACCAAGGAGCTGGAGGAGGAGCGCCGCCTCGCTTACGTCGGCATCACCCGCGCCCGCGAGCGCCTCTACCTCACCCGCTCCACGATGCGCAGCGCCTGGGGCCAGCCGTCGTACAACCCGCCGTCGCGGTTCCTGGAGGAGATCCCCGCGACGTATGTCGACTGGCGGCGCACCGGACCGGCGACGCCGTCCGCGACAATGGGCGGGATGCGCTCCGGAGGCAGCGGCGGTGTCGGCGCCGGGTTCGGTACGTCGCGGGCCAAGGGCCCGAGCGGGTTCGCGACCCGGCGGAGCAACGACCGCCCGGTGGTGGCGCTCGCCGTCGGCGACCGCGTCACCCACGACAGCTTCGGCCTCGGCACGGTCGTCGGCGTCAAGGGCGGCGGGGACAACGCCGAGGCGACGATCGACTTCGGCGGCGAGAAGCCCAAGCGGCTGCTGCTGCGGTACGCCCCGGTCGAGAAGTTGTGAAAAAGGCCCGGCCCTCAGGGGCCGGGCCACCACGCGGGTGCCTGCCGGACGGACCGGCAGGCACCGGGCGTCAGTTGGGGTTGAGCCCGTGGCTCTGCAGCCACGGCAGTGGGTTGATCGGCGAGCCGCCGCCCGGCCGCACCTCGAAGTGCAGATGCGGGCCGGTGGAGTTGCCGGAGTCGCCCGAGTACGCGATCTGGTCGCCGGCCTTGACGGAGCCGGAGCGGATCTTGGTGCTGCTGAGGTGGCAGTACCACGTCTCCGTGCCGTCGGGCGCCGTCACGATCGCCATGTTGCCGTAGGCGGAGTTCCACTGGGTGCGGATGGTGCCGTCGGTCGCGGCCATGACAGGGGTGCCGCCGAACACGGGGAAGTCGATGCCGGTGTGCACGGACATCCAGTTGACGCCCGCCTGACCGAAGAGCGCGCTCAGCCCGTGCTGCGTGACCGGCAGCACGAACTTCGGGCGCGCGGCCTCCTTGCGCTTCGCCTCGTCTTCCTTGCGCTTCTTCTCGGCGGCCTGCCGGGCCTTGAGGTCGATGCGCTCCTGGGTGCGGCTCGCCCGGCCGGCGAAGTCGTCGGCCCCGGCGCTGAGCCCCGCGAGTTGGGTGTCGAGCTTGCTGTTGGCCGTCGACGGCTTGACGCCCCCGGCCTCCGGCGCGGCCGCCGCGGCCTCGTCCTTCTCGCCCCCGCCGAAGCTGCCGACGGTGGCCGCGGCGGCGGCGCAGACGCCGAGGGCTGCGACGGAGGGAACCGCGATGGTCAGCAGCGCCGACCGCTTCGCCGTCCGGCGGCGGCCCCGGCCCCGCACCGCGGGGGAGGCGGCCCGGCCGTGGTCGGGGGTGTCGTCGGCGAGGTCGGACGGGATGATCGGGGTCGCCTGGGTCATCGCGTCGGCGAGCGCGGCGGCACGGGCACCCGAACCGGACCCCGGGGATCCGGCCTCGGGCCGCGGCGGTTCGGCGGGCTGGTGCGGCAGCGAGTCGACGGCCGGGGGGCCGCCCTGGGCCGGGATGATCGCGGTCGCCGCCTGGTCGATCGTCGGCCACACGGCGGTGGCGTCGTGTCCGGCGTCCTCGGTGATGGCCGGCTGCACGACCGTGGCGGTGGCCTCGTAGCCGCCGGTGCCGTACGCCGTCCGGTCGTCGTAACCGACGGGGGCGTCGTAACGACCGGTGTGGGAGGAACCGGTGTCAAAGGAACCGGCGGGGAAAGAGCCGGTGCCGAGGGGGTCGCCTCCGTAGGCGTACATGCCGGTGTCGGTGCCGGTGCCGGTGCCGAGGGCGTCCGTGCCGAGCCCGCCCGTCTCGTAGGCGCCGGTCGCGTAGGCGGCGTGGTGCGTGCCGGTCGGGTAGGCGCCGGTGTCCGTGCCGTACCCGTCGTCGTAGCGGTACGCGTGGGTGCCGGTGCCGGGCGTCTCGTGGCCGGTGTGGGCGTACGGGTCGTAGGCACCGCCCTGCGCGTCCGTGCCGTAGCCGGTCCCGTAGGTCATGGCGTGGTGCGTGCCGGTGTCGTACCCGGCCGCGTCGTACGCACCGGTGGCGTAGGAACCCGTGTCGTGGGAGCCGGTGCCGTACGAGGACGCGGCGTAGGCGCCGGTCTCGTAGGCGCCGCCGTACTGCTCGGCGCCGTAACCGGCTGTTGGGTACTGCCCGGTGTCGTATCCGCCGGGCAGGGAACCGAAGAGCGGATCAGCGCCGTCGTCACCGGAGTATCCGGCCGCGGGATGCTGCTGCCCGTAGGAGTCGTACGCGGGGGAGTGCCCGTACGAGGCGTCGGGAGCGGGGCCTGTCGGGAGCGGACTCTCCGACGGGTGACGGTCGTTCACCACCAGCTTCTCTTTCGCCTCGGCAGCAGGAGAATTAGCGGCGACTGTACCCGGCGGTACGCGACGCCGACAATCTTCCCCAGGTTTCGGGCGGGACCGGGCCGGGCATTTGGTCGCCTTTCGGTGGCATCCATGCCTCCTTTTGGTGTCCCGTTCGAGAGCGCTGGGGCGCGGAACCCGGCGCACGCGCCGTGGCCGGGCCCGGGCGGCCGGAATTCCCTTGACGTATCCGGTGCGTGCCGGGCGTGCCGTCCGATGGCGATATCGAATGCGGAGATTGCGCCACGGAATGGCGAGGGATGGCTTGATGTCGACCTTTTGGTGGTGGTGGCCCTTTTGGGAACGGTGGTGGCGAAGGGCGTCGCGAATGCCGGGTGCATTCCTGTGGGGGTGCGGTGCCGGTGTCGCGGACCGGGGCCGGAC
>NZ_VKJP01000211.1 GCF_007280575.1 Streptomyces benahoarensis | reverse complement strand
CACCCTGACCGCCCCGGGGAACCCCACCCGGCCGCGCCCCACCGCCCCTGACCTGTTCTCGCAGGTCGGGGGCGGTTCTTTCCGTTGGTGCCGGTGTGCCCGCATCCCGTACGGGTACCCCGAATGGAGTATCCGTACGGCGGCTGTACGCGCCCCCGGGCGGCCTGCGGTCGCGGCTCCGGAGGATTGACGCGACGCTGGCAGGAGAGCGTGGCTCGCCTCACACATGCGGTGTGCGCCGGCGACCGCGCCGGACAGGGAGGTGGCGGCATGGCAGCGATGCCCGACGAAGGGCGGCGGCCGAGTGCCTACGACGATGCAGCGGTCGCGGACAAAGGCGCCATGTTCGCCGGTGTGGCGCTGACGGTGAGCGGCCCGCTCAGCATCCTCCAAGGGGTCACCGGTATCGCGAGCGACACCATGTTCTCCCCGCCCCACTACGCCTACCGGTTCGACCTCACCTCATGGGGCTGGATCCACCTGGTGATCGGCGTGGGCCTCTTCATCGCCGGTATCGGCGTGCTCCTCCACAAGGCGTGGGGCCGCGGCGCCGGTATCGCACTGGCGGGAATCAGCGTGGTCACCCAGTTCATGTTCGTCCCGTACTACCCGGTCTGGTCCATCATCATGATGGTCTTCGACCTCCTCATCCTCTGGACACTGGCCAGAACGGCCCATCCCGGGGCCAGAAGCGCCCATTGAACGGCACCGACCATGAGGCCCCGTGCTGCCCCGGCAGCACGGGGCCCCATGGTCGGTGCCAACTGGCGGCCTGTCAGAAGTCGTACGGCTTCTTGGTGTTCCAGTTCAGCACGTCGGCCTCGCTCCAGCTGAACTGCGGCTTCTCGCCCTTGGAGTCGACGGAGTAGGAGGGGCCGTCGGCACCGTCCGCACCGCGCAGCGCCATGGCGAACGAGGTGGCGGTGTGGTGGTTCGAGCCGTAGTCGAAGAGGTTCACCGCGCTGTAGACCTTGCCGCCGGGCTGGAGCGTGAGGTGCGCGTCGCCGCCCTGGTCGTCCTTCTTCGAGTGCGGCAGCGCGGCGCCGTCGACGTCATCGCCGAGCTTCACGGACGGGTACGAGGTCACCCAGCACGGCTTGTCGCCCTCGTTCGACGCGGTGACCAGCAGGTGGTCGCCCTGCTGCCCGGCGAACCGGTGCTCCGCGGTGACCATCAGCTCGTCGCCGACGCACGGCTGGGCGTCGGCCGCGTCCTGGCCCCCGGCCTCGTCCGTCCCGCCCGAGGCGGTCGTCGAGCGGGCGTTCTCCTTGGTGTCACCGCCACTGTTGGCGCCGCCCTTGGCGTCCCCGGTGGACGCGGACCGGCTCTGCGCGGTACCGGCGGCGTTGTCGCCGCCCGCCGCCTTCGAGCCGCCGTCGGCGCCGCCGCAGGCGGTCAGGCCCAGCGCCAGCGCGGCGGTGACGGTGGCCAGAGCGGCGGTACGAATCCGGGAAGTACGCATGATCGGGTCCCCTGCGCTTGTGTGCGGGACTTTTCTTCGGTCGTTCCCGCCGTGTGCACACCACTTTTCCCGGGGCCACTGACGTTCTGGAAACGCCTCACTCACGTCCCGCGGACGCTCCGCGGTCGAGCACGACGATTGCGGGCGTCCTGGATGCCGCCGCCGCGTCCCGATCTCCTACCGCGGCACGGGGGATCTTGGTCGAGAACCCGTCTGCCCGGAGCTTCGCCGTTGCACAGGACTTTCCCACCCTCGGTCAGCGCCGTCGGCTGGGAAAGGCGCACTGCCAGGGGTCCGGCCATAAAAGAATCTCAGGTTTTCATCAAATCCTGTTGAGGCATGTCGAGTCGCGCATAGCGTAGCCATGTCCACCGAGGGGGATCGGTAAGTCGCGAGAGGCGCATGCGGAATACGGGAATCTCGGATCTCCCTGAAGTGGGCCTTTGAGAAGCCGGTCACCAGCCCAGGAGTCTGTTCCATGAACGGGAAAAAGAAGGCGCTCGCCGCAGTTGCACTCGGCGCCGCAGCCGTCTTCGGCACGGCCACCTCGGCCTTCGCTGAGGGACCGCACTACGCCCAGCACCAGGGGGCGGTGAAAGGCAACGGGTTCTGTGCCTACAACTACGCCACCGCCGACACGCTGGGCTACCCCGGATACCACGGGAAGCACGTCTTCATCGGCGCCATGCTGTACGGGTCGGGTGCGCTGACGAATGGCGCATGCACGCCGAAGGTCACCGTCACCTACGTCAACACCAAGGGCGTCACCACTCATGTGTCAGGAAAGAAGAACAAGGGAAATGGCGGCTTCGATGCGGCCGTAGCGGCAAAATCCTACAAGAGTGTGAAGTACGTTGACTTTTGGGTCAACGCCACAGGTGGAAAGAAGATCAAGGGCACCGGTATTCGGGTCACTCCCGGTGGGAAGGTTCTGAGCCGAAGCTGAACTGCGAGTTTTGCCGGGGCGGGCTACTCCCGGTCCGGCAAAACTCGGTTCGGCTCACCGGCCGCGGGAGACCTGCCTCGCTCTTCGCGCTCACCTTGGTCCGAAGCTGCTCGTCTCGCGCCGCCGGGGCGGATCCGAGCCGGGCCGCGCCTCCGCCTAGTGCGCTGCTGTCGCCTTGAGTGGGTACAGCTCGGGCAGGGAGACCTTGATCGGCTCCTGCGTGGTCCGTGCGATCACGACGACCACGGGCTCATGCGGGTCGGGATTCTCCTCGCGATGCGGGACGAACGGGGGGACGAACAGGAAATCGCCAGGGTCCGCGGCGATCCTCACCTCCTGCACACCATCGTGGAAGACGAACACAGGGTGACCGCTGACCACGTAGATCCCTGCCTCCGACTCTCCGTGGTGGTGGTTGTCCGTTGCGCTCGACGGCGGGTTCTCCACCCGGCCCATCCAGAGCTTCTTCGACCCGACCGTGCCCCCGCTGATCGCGGCGTAGCCGTCCAGCTCGCCAGATCGAACGTGGCGGACGCGGTTGCCCAGCGGTGCGCTGTCGTCGCTGCTCAGCGTCGTCCCGACGCCTTCATGGGTGGTCATTGCGCGGCCTCCTGAATCTCTTCGACGGCCTTCGGCCGGACACCACACTGCGACCGCCGCCCTCCAGTCGGCAACTACCGTTGCCATAATGGCAATTCACGCGGGGTGGGGGTGAGGAAGTCCCCGGCGGCCAGCTCGGCCAGCATCCCCGGCCGTGCGGCCCGAGGGCGCGGCGACCGGCTCCAACGCTTCCGTCGTGGGGGCGGTGCCGGTGGCGGCGAAGTGCCGCGTGATCCCCGGCCTGAACGACGCCCTGGCCGAGGTCGAGATCGGTGGGATCTCGCTGCCGATCGCCGCCGGCCTGCTGATCATGATGTATCCGGTGCTGGCCAAGGTCCGCTACGACAAGCTCGACGCGGTCACCGGTGACCGCAAGCTGATGGTCTCCTCGCTGGTCATCAACTGGGTTCTCGGCCCCGCGGTGATGTTCGCGCTCGCGTGGATCTTCCTGCCGGACCTGCCCGAGTACCGCACGGGACTGATCATCGTCGGGCTGGCCCGCTGCATCGCCATGGTCATCATCTGGAACGACCTGGCCTGCGGCGACCGCGAGGCGGCGGCCGTCCTGGTCGCCCTGAACTCCGTCTTCCAGGTCATCGCCTTCGGCCTGCTCGGCTGGCTCTACCTGGACCTGCTGCCCGGCTGGCTCGGCCTCGGCAACGGGCAGCACCTCGACATCTCCATGGGGAAGATCGCCCTCAACGTCGTCATCTTCCTCGGCATCCCGCTGATCGCCGGCTTCCTCACCCGGCGCCTGGGGGGAGAAGAAGATGGGCCGCGACGCCTACGAGTCGAGGTTCCTGCCGAAGATCGGGCCGTGGGCGCTGTACGGCCTGCTGTTCACGATCGTCATCCTCTTCGCGCTGCAAGGGAGGACGATCACCTCGCAGCCGCTGGACGTCGCCCGGATCGCGCTGCCGCTGCCGGCCTACTTCGCGCTCATGTGGTTCGGCACCTTCGCTCTCGGCAAGGCTCTCGGCCTGGCCTACGACCGCACCGCGACCCTCGCCTTCACCGCGGCGGGCAACAACTTCGAACTGGCCATCGCCGTCGCCATCGCCACCTTCGGCGTCACCTCCGGCCAGGCCCTCTCCGGCGTCGTCGGCCCGCTCTCGGACCCGCACCCGTTCTGCCACCCAGGCAGGATGACCAGCACCTGCTGCCCGGCACTCTCACTCCCTGACACCATGTGAGGCAGCGGATGCCGCCCCCATCACTGTCCAGATTGCCGTGCCCCACAGGGAGAGCGCGGAGATGAGGCCCACCACGAGGCGGACGGTCTTGTCCGGGCCGTCGGCAAGCCACACGGTCATGCCCGCCGCCCCCGCCGCGATCAGCAGGGCTGCCGGTACCCGCAGTCGGGGCTGCTCGAACACCGAGGCCAACGGCAGGAAGTGGAGCCCGACGACGAGCGCGACCATCGGAGGAATGAGAACCGGCACCCCTGCTCGACCGCACACAACGGCGATGACAACGATCAGCAGCCACTGAAGACCGTTGATCTGATGGAACTTCCGGCCCCGATCGGCGGGGAACGGCGCGCCCGCCGACGCGGGCAGAAATCGGCGTGCGGCGAACATCAGCCCCACCGCTACGGCGCAACCAGGCACGACCGGCCACACCAACCCCTCGAATGCGCTCGTGCCCAGCAGCCACCAACCGAGCCCGAACAACGCGAGAAACCCCACCCCTGACTTGAACATGATCGACACCCTAGACGGAGCAGCAGCCCGCCGATCGGGTTTCTTCGCTTGGCGAGGGCCGCTGGCGTCGGTGAGCGTCCACTGCGCCCGCGGGTTGTCACACGGACCGTCCACGATCCGGGAGGTCTGGTCCTGTTGGGCGTCAGGGCTGAGGGAGGCGCAGATCTCCCCGGCGCTGCGAGCGGAGCGGGCACCTCCGCTGCCGCCGCCGAGGAACCTGAGGACCTGGGCACCCGCGCGGGTGTTGCGCATGCGGAGGCGGGTTGGGCGGTCGCCCACCCCCCCCATGTGCCGTTCACGTTGCGCTGAATTCCCCGGTTGGTGCGCCGCAACGCGGTCACAGTGACGTCGTGGCTGAGGGACGGCACGGACGGCTGGTCCGGCGTCCCCTCCCGGGGGAACTCCACCGGTACGTGGTCGGCTCCGGCACCGTTCGGGACGGTCGCGCGCTGGTTGTCCGGCACGCCGTGCACGACCGCGTAGTCCAGTTCACTCGGCTTGTTGCTGGCGATGTGTGTCGGCCGGTTGGAGCGCAGCAGCCTTTCGCCGGATTCCAGGTGCAGCGACTGGCGGGCTTGGGTGTTGTCCTCGTTGAGGATGTTCGCGTTGTAGTCGCCGACCAATACCCAGTGGGGTGTCTCCGGGTGGGTGCGGGTGTGGGCGCGGACCCCGTCGATCAGGTCCTGGGCTTCCTCCCTGTTGCGGGCGTGGATGTTCCAGTACCACGTGTCCCCGAACCGCAGGCCGAGCGACGGACGGGACCGGTAGGCGTCGTTCGGGCCGTGCGGGTCGTAGGTCGGGTTCTCCAGCACGTAGACGTCTGCACGTCCACCGGCCTCGGCGGCTCGGCATCACGGCTCCGAATTCTCCCGGGAAAGCCGCTCTGGCCTGGTGTTGCACCAGTCGGGCCGAACTGCGAAATAACGAGCTGACGTTGTCTTCTTCCGGCCCGGTTGAAAAACAGGAGATGGTGCGGCAGTGGTTTCCCGAGCGCGTCCCGCCCGAAAACCCTCTGCCGGTGCAGGTCAGACCATCGTGTGACCGCCGCAGGCGGAAGCTTGACCCGGCAGCCGAGCCGGACGAGCTGACTGACAAGGCCGCGGGTGGCACGAATGTGCCAGCGCGTTCGAGGAAGCATTCGCCGCCGAGGTCGGCGTACTCGATGCCGCGGGTGATCCTCGACCCCATCGACGGGGGCGGCCTGTCCGGGCACCCAGGGCTTCCCTTACGGATCACGTCGCGCAAGTCATCGACTGCAATCGGTGACCACTGCTGCGTGAGAGGGCTGGACGGCTGGGGCTCCGTGCTGGTGGAGAGGGCCATGGCGGGGGCCCCACCGGGGGATGCGTGCCGGGGAGTTGAGGGCAGCTGCGGTCTCGTCAGGAGCGCCGTGCAGCGAATCTCGCTGCACGTGCAGCGAGCAAAACACCCCCCTGACCGCGTTTCCGCAGATCAGAGGGGTGTTTATGAGCGGTAGCGGTGGGATTTGAACCCACGGAGGAGTTGCCCCCTCACGCGCTTTCGAGGCGCGCTCCTTCGGCCGCTCGGACACGCTACCGGGAGAGAGCTTAGCCCAAGGGGGGCCGTGTTCCGAAATCGGATCCCGGGGGCGGTCAGCGGGAGCGGAAGAAGGCGGTGAGGGCGGCGGCGCAGTCGGGCTCCAGGACGCCGGTGATGACCTCGGGGCGGTGGTTGATCCGGCGGTCGCGGACCACGTCCCAGAGGGAGCCGACCGCGCCCGCCTTCGCGTCGTACGCGCCGTAGACGACGCGGTCGACGCGGGAGAGGACGATCGCGCCGGCGCACATCGTGCAGGGTTCCAGCGTGACGACGAGGGTGCAGCCGGTCAGCCGCCAGTCGCCGGGGCGGCGGTCGGCGGGTCCGGCGCCCGCGCCCAGTGCCTCGGCGGCGGCGCGGAGTGCGAGGACCTCGGCGTGCGCCGTCGGATCGCCGGTCGCCTCGCGCGCGTTGTGGCCGGTGCCCAGGACCGTGCCGTCGGCGGCGAGGACGACGGCGCCGACAGGGACATCACCGGTCGCCGGGGCGAGCGCGGCTTCCGCCAGCGCCCGCCGCATCGGTCCGGTCCAGGGATCCCGCAGCGGATCGGGCACGGCGGCGGGCGGGGGAGCGGGGGATGACACGGTCATGGTCCCAGTGTCGGGGACGGTGCCACGGGGCGGGACCCGGTGCCCCGGGTGGGCCCGGGGCGTGTACGGCCGCCCCTCAGCGCACCGCCTCCAACACATCCGTGCACCCCAGCGCATCGGCGATCTGAGCCAACGCATCCGTGTCGAGCACCAGCAGGTCCTCCGGCCCCACGCCCAGGTCCGTGAGGAGTTCGACGTCGCCCAGGGGGCCGGGGGGGACGGGGCCGGAGGTGGCCGCGTCGCTCAGGTCGTTGTCGTCCGGGTCCGGGTCGGGTTCGCCGTCCTCGGTGCCGTCGAGGTCGAGGCTGTCGAGGTCGGACGCGCCGTCGTCGTCGGAACCGAGCAGTTCGTCGGTGAGCATGGCGCCGTACGAACTTCGTGCGGCGGCGGTGGCGTGGGAGACGAAGACGCGCGGGTCGTCCTCGCCGTCCACGCGGATGACGCCGAACCAGGCGCCCTCCTGCTCGATGTACGCGATCACCGTGTCGTCGTCCACCGCCGCCTCTCGGGCCAGATCGGCCAGATCGGTCAGGGTCTCCACATTGTCGAGCTCCGTATCGCTCGCTTCCCACCCGTCTTCGGTGCGCGCGAGCAGTGCGGCGAAGTACACCGTGACTCTCCCACTGGTCTTGGGCTGCCGGGCCGGGCGGGGCGGCGCGGATGCGCCACTGGTCCCGCCCCCGTCGGAATCGTGGCAGAAACAACGCGTCCGCGGGGGGTCTTCGGCGCTGCGTCGTGCGGAGGTTGTCGGAGAAGTCGCTCGCGTGCCGGAGCGGCGGCGCCGGAAAGCGGGATGTTCCGGGCGCGGACGGCGGCGGGCCGCGCCCTCCCGACGGGCGCCGGGCTCCGGACCCGTACGGGCCGCCTACCAGCGGAATGTGCGCCTCCGTAGCGCTTGCCGCATCCGGGCCGCCCGGGCGCGGCGCGGCTGGACCCGCTCCCGCAGCGCCTTGGCCTCGTGCAGTTCGCGCAGGAACCGGTCGCGGCGCCGACGGCGCGCCGCGTCGCTCTCCGGGCCGGGCGCGGCGCCGGGCCCGTCGGGGTGCTGGGGGTCGGACACGCGGCACACCACCTCGGGCGGGGACCGGCCCGGGCGGGCCGGACGGACAGGCATCTGGGGCCCACTCTCCCGCGCCCCGGGGCGGTCGCGCCAGTGCGTCCGGGGGCCGGGCGGACGCCTCCGCCCGCACTCTCGGTTACTGTCGAGGGATGCGGATCCACGTCGTCGACCACCCGCTGGTGGCGCACAAACTCACCACACTGCGCGACAAGCGCACCGATTCCCCCACGTTCCGGCGGCTCGCCGACGAGCTGGTCACTCTGCTCGCGTACGAGGCGACCCGCGATGTACGGACCGAGCAGGTCGACATCGAGACCCCGGTGACGACGACCACCGGCGTCCGGCTGTCGCACCCGCGGCCGATGGTCGTCCCGATCCTGCGCGCCGGTCTCGGCATGCTGGACGGCATGGTGCGGCTGCTGCCCACCGCCGAGGTCGGCTTCATGGGCATGGTCCGTAACGAGGAGACCTACGAGGCGCACACCTACGCCACGCGGATGCCGGACGACCTCTCCGGCCGGCAGGTCTACGTCGTCGACCCGATGCTCGCCACCGGCGGCACGCTGGTCGCGGCGATCCGCGAGCTGATCAACCGCGGCGCGGACGACGTCACCGCGATCTGCCTGCTGGCCGCGCCGGAGGGCGTCGCCGTCATGGAGCGGGAGCTGGCCGGTGCGCCGGTGACGGTGGTCACCGCCGCCGTCGACGAGCGGCTCAACGACGACCGGTACATCGTGCCGGGTCTGGGTGACGCGGGCGACCGGATGTACGGCACCGCCGGCTGACACCGCGGGCCGCCCGTCCCGGGTGCCCGCCCGAAACGTTCTGGGCCCCTGCCGGTTTCCGGCGGGGGCCCGCGGCATGCCTAGGGGTGTCTTTCCGCTCTTCGTGGATCAGGCGGTGCCAGGCGTCACGGCCCCGCGGAGATCGGGAAGACACCCCTTACGGGGCGGTCAGCAGGCGGGAGCCTTGGGGCGCGGCGGGTGGGCGAGGGCGGCCAGGGCCTTCTCGGCGTCCTTCGCCTTCGTCAGGTCCTGGAACGTGTCGCCGATGATCAGGTCGACGGAGCGGTCCTTGCGGCCGTCGGTCTCCTGGCGGGTCCCGGCGAGTTGGGTGGCGAGGACCTTCAGCGGGCCGTCGGCGCCGGACGGGCCGAGCAGCACACCGTTGTTCTTGACCTTCTTGTCGTAGGCGGCGGGGGCGTTGCCGACCTTGCCGATGTCGAAGCCGCGCTTCTCCAGCTCGTCGGCGGTGCGCTTGGCGAGCCCGCCGCGCGGGGTGGCGTTGAGGACGTTGACGGTGATGTCGGACGGCGCGGGCGGCTTGGCCGCGGCGGGCCGGGTGGGCGTGGCGGTCGCGCACTTCTGCTTGGCGTCCGCGCCCTTCTCTGCGGCCTGGGCCTTGCCCGAGGTGCCGCCGAAGACGTCGATGAGCTGGAGGGTGCCCCAGCCCACCAGGCCGAGGGCGCAGATCCCCGCGGCGGCGGCGAGGACGATCCGGCGGCGGTGGCGGGGGCGGCGCATCCGGGGATGCCTGTCGCCCGTCACGCGGTACTTCTTACCGCCCATGCCTGGGGGCGTCAGCATGCTCATGGCCGCAGCGTAGTGCCGCCCAGGAGGCGTGCCTACTAGATGATCAATCCATGGCCGGTGAGGCGACCCGAAAGGGGCAACCGATCCGTACGGACGGCGGAACGGTCCGGGCGGCGGGCGTCAGCCCATTTCCAGGACGCGGGCGTGGAGCACCTGGCGCTGCTGGAGCGCGGCACGGACGGCGCGGTGCAGGCCGTCCTCCAGGTAGAGGTCGCCCTGCCACTTCACGACGTGCGCGAAGAGGTCGCCGTAGAACGTCGAGTCCTCGGCGAGGAGGGTTTCCAGGTCCAGTTGCTGTTTGGTCGTCACCAACTGGTCGAGGCGTACCGGGCGCGGGGCGACATCCGCCCACTGGCGGGTGCTCTCCCGGCCGTGGTCGGGGTACGGACGCCCATTTCCGATGCGCTTGAAGATCACACGGAAAGCCTACCGGGCGAGCGGCCGCGGGCCCAGCCGTGCCACGGGTATCGGCCACTCCGGGCCCGGCGCGGCACTCAGGGAACCCTGTCTCTTATAAACATCTCCGAGCCCACGAGACGCTCATGAATCAAA
>NZ_VKJP01000210.1 GCF_007280575.1 Streptomyces benahoarensis | reverse complement strand
GCCCACCGGGAGCCCGCCCGGCACCCGCCCGGCGCAGCTGACGCCACGTCATTCGAGGTCCGCACGCCCCGCCCGCCGCTCATCGGAGCGGCGGGACGCGCATTTCCCTACTCGTCAACAACCTTTAAACCAGCGGTCGTTGAGGAGTCATCGCACCACCGTTCTCTACCAGTGGGTACGGCATAGGGTCGCCTCATGCGCCGAGCAAAAATCGTTTGCACACTGGGACCGGCCACCGACACGTACGAGCAGATCAAAGCCCTTGTCGACGCCGGTATGGACATCGCACGCCTCAACCTCAGCCACGGCGCCTACGCCGATCACGAGGCGCGTTACGCACGGGTCCGCGAGGCATCCGAGGACACCCACCGCAGCGTCGGCGTCCTCGCCGACCTTCAAGGCCCGAAGATCCGCCTGGGCCGATTCCGTGAAGGGCCCGTACTTCTCGAACGCGGCGATGCGTTCACCCTCACCGTCGAACCCTCCGTGGAGGGCGACCGTCACCTCTGCTCCACCACCTACGACGGCCTCGCCGCCGACGTCACCACCGGCGAACGCATCCTCGTCGACGACGGCAAGGTCACCCTCGAAGTCACCGGCGTCGACGGGCCCCGCGTCCACACCCGGGTCATCGAGGGCGGCATGGTCTCCGACCACAAGGGCCTCAACCTCCCCGGCGTCGCCGTCTCCGTCCCCGCCCTCTCCGACAAGGACGAGGAGGATCTCCGCTGGGCGCTGCGCACCGGCGCCGACCTCATCGCCCTCTCCTTCGTCCGCAGCGGCCGCGACATCGAGGACGTCCACCGCATCATGGGCGAGGAGGGCCGCTTCCTCCCCGTCATCGCCAAGGTCGAGAAGCCGCAGGCTGTCGAGAACATCGACGACATCGTCGCCGCCTTCGACGGGATCATGGTCGCGCGCGGCGACCTCGGCGTCGAAATGCCGCTGGAGGCCGTGCCGGTCGTCCAGAAGCGCGCCGTCAAGCTGGCCAAGCGCAACGCCAAGCCGGTCATCGTCGCCACCCAGATGCTCGACTCGATGATCGAAAACTCCCGGCCCACCCGCGCCGAGGCGTCCGATGTCGCCAACGCCGTCATCGACGGCACGGACGCGGTGATGCTCTCCGGCGAGACGAGCGTGGGGAAGTACCCGGCCGAGACCGTCCGCACCATGAGCCGCATCGTGGAAGCCGCCGAGGAGGACATCCTCGCCAAGGGCCTGCCGCCGCTGACCGACCGCAGCAAGCCCCGCACCCAGGGCGGCGCCGTCGCCCGCGCGGCCGCCGAGATGGGCGACTTCCTCGGCGCGAAGTTCCTCGTCGCCTTCACGCAGTCCGGCGACACCGTCCGCCGCCTGTCCCGCTACCGCTCGCCCATCCCGCTGCTCGCCTTCACCCCCGACCCGGCGACCCGTTCGCAGCTCAACCTCACCTGGGGCGTGGAGACCTTCCTCGGTCCGACCGTCGACTCCACCGACGAGATGGTCGCGCAGGTCGACGAGCAGCTGCTGAAGATCGGCCGCTGCGAGAAGGGTGACCTGGTGATCATCACCGCCGGTTCACCGCCCGGAGTTCCCGGCTCCACCAACCTCGTCCGCGTCCACCGCATCGGCGAGGACGACGGCGACAGGTAGCGGGGATTCCGCAGCTCACCAGAGGAAAAAGCCGCCCGGGCACGGGCGTTGATGCCGGGCCGAGGTTCTGACTGCCGTTCCTGTCAGCACTTCGGCCCTCTGCGTGCCGTCACCGGCAACCGGGGCGCATACGCGGGTGTGGTACCAAGCGGGGAGCGCCGGTAGCTTGAGAAGAAGGGCTACCGGGCGCGATCACCATGACGAGTGAAGATCACCGATCGGCGGAGCGAAGTCCGGCCTTCGAAAGTGAGGCGAAGTGCCCTGGGTGGGATTCGAACCCACACTGTCGGTGGTTTGAGCACCGTCCCTCTAACCGGTTGGGGTACCAGGGCCTTGGGAATCGAAGGCTGAGAGGCCCCCGTCGTGCTCCCACCATACAGGAGCTGGGTAGGCTAAAGGGGCACCACCTGCCTGAACGAGGAGACCCGTGAGCGCCGCCGAGCCCGAGCAGCCCGCCGCCGATGATGACCGGTCGCACGTCCCCCCGCTGACCACGCGCGTCGTGATCGCCGAGGACGAGGCCCTCATCCGTCTCGACCTCAAAGAGATGCTGGAGGAGGAGGGCTACACCGTCGTCGGTGAGGCCGGTGACGGGCAGAAAGCCGTCGAGCTGGCACGCGAGCACCGCCCGGATCTGGTCATCCTCGACGTGAAGATGCCGATCCTGGACGGCATCTCCGCCGCCGAGCGCATCGCCGAGGAGAGCATCGCGCCCGTCCTGATGCTGACCGCCTTCTCCCAGCGCGAGCTGGTGGAGCGCGCCCGGGACGCGGGCGCGATGGCGTACCTCGTCAAGCCGTTCTCCAAGAGCGACGTCGTCCCGGCCATCGAGATGGCCGTCAGCCGCTTCACCGAGCTGAAGACGCTGGAGAAGGAGGTCGCCGACCTCACCCAGCGGCTGGAGACCCGCAAGCTGGTCGACCGCGCGAAGAGCATTCTGCAGACGCAGTACGGGCTGGCCGAACCCGCCGCGTTCCGCTGGATCCAGAAGACCTCGATGGACCGCAGACTCTCCATGCAGCAGGTCGCCGAGGCGGTCATCGAGGACGCCGAGGAGAAGAAGCAGAAGGAACAGAAGGACCAGCCGGGGCAGTAGCCCGGCCCGTCCGCCCGCGTGGCCCCGTACCGGTGCACGGTACGGGGCCACGCGCGTACCCGGTGGCCGACGCCGGTGCCGGGCGCGCGGGTGAGGGCGACGGGCCGGCACCGACGCGGGGCCCGGACGGGCGTGGCCTCAGCCGCGGTAGGCGTCCGTGGGCGCGTCCCGGAGCATGCAGGTCAGCCGCGCGGTGCAGACCCGCTTGCCCGCCTCATCGTTGATCACGACCTCGTACGTCGCGGTGGAACGCCCCCGGTGCACCGGGGTGGCGACGCCGGTGACCAGACCTGAGCGGACACCGCGGTGGTGGGTGCAGTTCAGGTCCACGCCGACGGCCAGCTTCGACGGGCCGCCGTGCAGCATCGCGCCGACCGAGCCCAGGCTCTCCGCCAGCACCGCGGACGCACCGCCGTGCAGCAGCCCGTACGGCTGGGTGTTGCCCTCGACCGGCATGGTGCCGACGACACGGTCCGGCCTGGCCTCCAGAAGCTCCACGCTCATCCGGCTGCCGAGGTGCCCGGCGGAAAAGAGCGCCGGGAGGTCGAGGCCGAACCCGGCCCACCGGTCGAGGACCTCCTGCGGAAACGTGGTGGTCTGCTGCGCGCCCAAGTGCTCGCTCCGTTCGCTTGCCTGTGCTCGTCGATGATCCGGATGTTCTTATCAGCCCACCCCGGCGCCGCCGGCACGGGGTCACCCCTCCGCCGCCGCACCGTCCTCCTGCGGCCGCTCCAGGCGGATCACCACGGACTTCGACGCCGGGGTGTTGCTGGTGTCGGCGGTGTGATCGAGCGGGACGAGCACATTGGTCTCGGGGTAGTACGCGGCCGCGCAGCCCCGCGCGGTCGGGTAGTGCACCACCCGGAACCCGGGGGCGCGCCGCTCGCTGCCGTCCGTCCACTCGCTGACCAGATCGGCGTAGGCCCCGTCGGCGAAGCCGTGCTCCTGGGCGTCCTCGGGGTGGATCAGTACGACCCGGCGGCCGTTCTTGATGCCCCGGTAGCGGTCGTCGAGGCCGTAGATCGTGGTGTTGTACTGGTCGTGGGAGCGCAGCGTCTGCAGCAGCAACCGGCCCTCGGGGACGTGCGGATACTCCACGGGCGCGGCCGTGAAGTTGGCCTTCCCGGTGGCGGTGGGGAAGCTGCGGCTGTCGCGGGGGGCGTGCGGCAGCGTGAAGCCGCCGGGGCGGGCGACCTTGGCGTTGAAGTCCTCGAAGCCGGGGATGACACGGGCGATGCGGTCCCGGATGGTCCCGTAGTCGCGGGCGAACTCCTCCCACGGCGTACGGCTCTGCGTGCCGAGGACGCGGCGGGCCATCCGGGCCACGATCGCGGTCTCCGACAGCAGCTGCGGACCGGCAGGCGCCAGCCGCCCCCGGGAGGCGTGCACCATCCCCATGGAGTCCTCGACCGTTACGAACTGCTCGGCGCCGCCCTGCACATCGCGCTCCGTACGGCCCAGCGTCGGCAGGATCAGCGCCCGCGCGCCGGTCACCGCGTGCGAGCGGTTGAGCTTGGTGGAGACATGCACCGTCAGCCGGGCGCGCCGCACCGCCGCCTCGGTGACGTCGGTGTCGGGGGTGGCGGAGACGAAGTTGCCGCCCATCGCGAAGAACACCTTGGCGTCGCCGTCGCGCAGCGCCCGGATGGCCCGGACGACGTCGTAGCCGTGCTCCCGGGGCGGCGCGAAGCCGAACTCCTTCTCCAGGGCGTCGAGGAAGGAGGGCGCGGGCCGCTCGAAGATGCCCATCGTGCGGTCGCCCTGGACATTGCTGTGCCCGCGTACGGGGCAGACCCCGGCGCCGGGGCGGCCGATGTTGCCGCGCAGCAGCAGGAAGTTGACGACCTCACGGATGGTGGGCACCGAGTGCTTGTGCTGCGTCAGGCCCATCGCCCAGCACACGATGGTGCGCCGCGAGGCGAGCACCATCTCCAGCGCCGCATCGATCTCCTCCTGGCGCAGACCGGTGGCGCGCAGCGTCTCCTCCGGGTCGGCGCCCCGCGCAGTGGCCGCGAACTCCTCGAAGCCGTGCGTGTGCGCGTCGATGAACTCCTGGTCGACGGCGCCCTCGGTCTCCAGGATGCGGCGGCACAGGGCGCGGAAGAGCGCCTGGTCGCCGCCGATGCGCACCTGGAGGAAGAGGTCGGTCAGCGCCGTACCGCCGCCCGCCAGGCCGCGCGGCGTCTGCGGGTTCTTGAACCGCTCCAGTCCGGCCTCGGGCAGCGGGTTGACGGAGATGATCCGCGCGCCCCCGGCCTTCGCCTTCTCCAGCGCGGTCAGCATCCGGGGGTGATTGGTCCCGGGGTTCTGCCCGGCGACGATGATCAGGTCGGCCTTGTAGAGGTCCTCCAGCAGCACGCTGCCCTTGCCGACGCCGAGGGTTTCGGTGAGCGCCGAGCCGGACGACTCGTGGCACATGTTGGAGCAGTCGGGGAGGTTGTTCGTGCCGAACTCGCGGGCGAAGAGCTGGAAGAGGAAGGCCGCTTCGTTGCTGGTGCGGCCGGAGGTGTAGAACACCGCCTCGTCGGGCGAGGCGAGGGCCGTCAGCTCGTCGCCCAGGATGTCGAAGGCGCGCTCCCACGAGACCGGTTCGTAGTGCTCGGCGCCCTCGGCGAGGTACATGGGGTGGGTCAGCCGGCCCTGCTGGCCGAGCCAGTAGCCGCTGCGGTCGGCGAGGTCCGCGACGGGGTGCGCGGCGAAGAACTCCGGGGTGACGCGGCGCAGCGTCGCCTCCTCCGCGACGGCCTTGGCGCCGTTCTCGCAGAACTCCGCGGTGTGCCGCTGCTCGCCCTCGGGCCAGGCGCAGCCGGGGCAGTCGAAGCCGCTCTTCTGATTGACGCGCAGCAGCGTCAGGGCCGTGCGGCGGACGCCCATCTGTTGCTGCGAGATGCGCAGCGCGTGGGTGATCGCCGGGACGCCGACGGCGGAGTGCTGGGGCGCGCCGACCTCGGGCGCGTCCTGTACCGGATCGGATGCGGGCGGCTTGCCTGCCATGGCGCTCTCCCTAGGGCCGTGTGCCGCCCGGCGCACGGGGGCCGGGCCGGATCGTTGCCGTGCACATCCGATCCTGTCATGGACCGTGGCGGGCGGGCAGGGGCCTGTGGACAACGCCGCGACGGCGGGGCGGACACCTGTGGAAAACACCGCGCCGGGGCCGCCATGCGCGCGGTGGGGCCGCGTGCCGCCGCCCCTCTCCCAGCCGTCCGCCCGCCGTCCGTCACCGTCGCGGCGGGGATTGTCGGTGGGGCGTGGCAGGATCGGGGGCGTGGCAGCAAAGGCAGCGAAGAAGAGCGAAACGACCGGCACCGCAGCGGCGGGGGACGACCGTCCCCGCCTGCTCCTGATGGACGGGCACTCCATGGCCTACCGGGCGTTCTTCGCCCTGCCCGTGGAGAACTTCACGACCGCCACGGGGCAACCGACCAACGCGGTCTACGGCTTCGCGTCCATGCTCGCGAACACCCTGCGTGACGAGGCGCCCACCCATTTCGCGGTGGCCTTCGACGTCTCCCGCAAGACCTGGCGCTCCGAGGAGTTCCCCGACTACAAGGCGAACCGCTCCAAGACGCCCGACGAGTTCCGCGGCCAGGTCGAGCTGATCGGCGAGCTGCTCGACGCGATGCACGTCAAGCGCTTCGCCGTCGAGGGCTTCGAGGCCGACGACGTCATCGCCACGCTCACCCAGCAGGCCACCGCCGACGGCTTCGCCGTCTCCATCGTCACCGGCGACCGAGACTCCTTCCAGCTCGTCTCCGACGACGTCACGGTCCTCTACCCGACCAAGGGCGTCTCCGAGCTGACACGCTTCACCCCTGAGAAGGTCGTCGAGAAGTACGGCCTCACCCCCGCCCAGTACCCCGACTTCGCGGCGCTGCGCGGCGACCCGTCGGACAACCTCCCCGGCATCCCCGGCGTCGGTGAGAAGACCGCCGCGAAGTGGATCAACCAGTTCGGTTCCTTCGCCGAGCTGGTGGAGCGGGCCGAGGAGGTCAAGGGCAAGGCGGGTCAGAACTTCCGCGATCACCTGGAGTCCGTCAAGCTCAACCGCCGGCTGACGGAGATGATCCGCGATGTGGAGCTGCCGTGCAGCCCCGGCGAGCTGGTCCGCGAGGCGTACGACCGTGACAAGCTCACCGTGTTCCTCAACGGCCTGGAGATCCGCAACCAGGGCCTGCGCGACCGGCTGCACGCCGTCGACCCGGGCGCCGGCCAGGGTGCGGAGGAGGCCGTCGCGGCCGGTGGCGTCGAGGTCGACGGCACCGTCGCCGCCGCCGGTGAGCTGGCCCCCTGGCTCGCCGAGCACGGCACCGCCCCGCTGGGCGTCTCCACCGTCGACGTCTGGTCCCTGGGCAGCGGCAGTGTCGCCGAGATCGCGCTGGCCACGGCCGACGGACCGGCGATCTGGTTCGACCCGGCGCAGCTCGACGAGGCCGACGAGCGGGCCTTCGCCGCCTGGAGCGCCGATGCCGACCGCCCCAAGGTCATGCACAACGCCAAGGGCCTGATGCGGGTCTTCGGCGAGCACGGCTGGCGGATCGACGGCGTGGCGATGGACACCGCGCTCGCCGCCTACCTCGTCAAGCCGGGCCGCCGCTCCTTCGCCCTAGACGCCCTCTCCGTCGAATACCTCGGCCGCGATCTGGCCCCGGCCGCCGAGGCGGGCGGCCAGCTGGCGTTCGGCGCCGACGAGGAGGCCGAGGCCGACGCCCTGATGGCCAAGGCCCGTACGGTGCTGGATCTCGGCGCCGCCTTCGAGACCCGGCTCGCGGAGGTCGGCGCCGCCGAGCTGCTGCGCGATGTCGAGCTGCCCACCAGCACCCTGCTGGCCCGTATGGAGCGCGACGGCATCGCCGCCGACCGCGGCTGGCTGGAGCGGATGGAGCAGCAGTTCGCCGGGGCGGTGCAGCAGGCCGTCCAGGAGGCGCACGCCGCGGCGTGCCACGAGTTCAACCTCGGCTCGCCCAAGCAGCTCCAGGAGGTCCTCTTCGGGGAGCTGGGCCTGCCGAAGACGAAGAAGACCAAGACCGGCTACACCACCGACGCCGACGCCCTCGCCTGGCTCGCCGCGCAGACCGAGAACGAACTCCCGGTGATCATGCTGCGCCACCGCGAGCAGTCCAAGCTGCGCGCGACGGTCGAGGGCCTGATCAAGACCATCGCCGCGGACGGCCGCATCCACACCACCTTCAACCAGACCGTCGCGGCCACCGGCCGTCTCTCCTCCACCGACCCCAACCTCCAGAACATCCCGGTGCGCACCGACGAGGGCCGCGCCATCCGCCGCAGCTTCGTCGTCGGTGAGGGGTACGACACCCTCCTGACGGCCGACTACAGCCAGATCGAGCTGCGGGTGATGGCGCACCTCTCCGAGGACGAGGGTCTGATCGAGGCGTTCACCTCCGGCGAGGACCTGCACACCACCGTCGCCTCGCACGTCTTCTCCGTCGCCAAGCACGAGGTCGACCCGGAGATGCGCCGCAAGATCAAGGCGATGTCGTACGGCCTGGCGTACGGCCTGTCGGCGTTCGGCCTCTCGCAGCAGCTGGGCATCCAGCCGGACGAGGCCCGCAAGCTGATGGACAACTTCTTCGAGCGGTTCGGCGGTGTACGGGACTACCTCCAGCGCGTGGTGGAGGAGGCCCGTGCCACGGGCTACACCGAGACGATCCTCGGCCGCCGCCGCTACCTCCCCGACCTCAACAGCGACAACCGCCAGCGCCGCGAGATGGCCGAGCGGATGGCGCTGAACGCCCCGATCCAGGGCACCGCCGCCGACATCGTCAAGATCGCGATGCTGAGGGTCGATGAGGCGCTGCAGGCGGCGGGGCTGACGTCCCGGATGCTGCTCCAGGTGCACGACGAAATCGTGGTCGAGGTGGCACCCGGCGAGCGCCAGCAGGTCGAGGAACTGCTCCGCCGCGAGATGGCGGACGCGGTCGCACTGCGCGCCCCGCTGGACGTCTCCATCGGCGTCGGCGCGGACTGGGAGTCGGCCGCGCACTGACGGAACGTCGGCCGGGGGAGTGGTTCCGGCGGCCGACGGATGATGAGTCCGCTGCTGCCGAACTCGCGGTGGTTCCGGGGCCGTACGCCGTGTGCGTACGGCCCCGGCGCGTATCCGATGGCGACGGGGGCGGATGCCGGGTGAGCCGCGTGCCGCACCCGCCCCGTTCGGCGTCGGCGGGATCACCCACGGCATGCCCGAGAGTGAACGATAAGCGTCTTTTCCTGACCGATACGGTTCACCATCTCGGCCGAGGATGGCGGTAGATGTGCGTCTCCAGGTGTCGTAGTGTCGCGTGCGTTGGCGCGCAGCGGGGCACGCAACGGCGGCTCCGGCGCGGTGGTCCACCGCGGAGGGGAAGGCAACGCATGGCAGCCACGTTCGGGCGACGGCTCCGCCGAGGAGCCGGGTCGGCGGCGATCGCGGCCCTGGTGGTGGCCGCCCTGACGGCCTCTCAGGCACCGGGCAGCGCCGACCGCGCCCAGGCGGCCCCGGACCGCGCCCCCGGACCGCCCGCCGACTCCACCGTCGACGGCGACTCGCCCTATTACACGGATCTGCCGCCCCTCAACAGCCCCGTACCGCCCAGCGGTTCACGGAAGAAGCCGGGCCGCCAGGCCGCCATCGGGCCCGCCGAAGCCGGAATCCCCGCCACCGTCCTCGCCGCGTACCGGAAGGCGGAGGCGAGCGTCGCCGCCACCGACCCCGGCTGCCGACTGCCGTGGCAACTGCTCGCCGCGATCGGCAAGGTGGAATCCGGCCAGGCGCGCGGCGGCGCCGTCGACGCCGAGGGCACCACCCTGCGGCCCATCCTCGGCCCCCAGCTCAACGGCAAGGGCTTCGCCCGCATCACCGACACCGACCGGGGCCGGTACGACGGTGACCTCACCCATGACCGCGCCGTGGGCCCGATGCAGTTCATCCCGTCGACCTGGTCCCAGGGCGGCCCCGACGGCACTGGATGGGGCGCCGACGGCAACGGCGACGGCAAGAAGGACCCCCACAACGTCTTCGACGCGGCGCTCGCCGCCGGTCACTACCTCTGCGGCGGCGGCCGTGACCTGTCCCTCGCCCGCGACCTGGACCGCGCCGTCCTCGCCTACAACCACTCCGAGGATTATCTGCGCACCGTCCTGTCCTGGTACGCCTTCTACCGCAAGGGCACCCACGAGGTCCCGGACGGCACAGGCGTCCTGCCCGTCCACCACAGCGGCGGCACCTCCGGCGGCACGGTCTCCCGCCGCGGGGCCGCACCGGCGAAACCGGGCCGCACGGCGGACGACTCCGCGAAGGACGGCGGGAAGGGGGCCGGGAAGAACGCCGGCAAGGAGCAGGGGGAGAGTCGTCCGGGCGCGAACGGCCCCTCCTCGGGCGGCACTTCGGGCGCCACCGACGGCGCACCGGGCACGGGCGGCACGGGCTCCAACGGCGGAACCGGCGGCTCCGGCACCGGCGGCACCGGCGGCACCAAGCCCCCCACTGACCCGACCGACCCCACGGACCCCACCAAC
>NZ_VKJP01000020.1 GCF_007280575.1 Streptomyces benahoarensis | reverse complement strand
CGCCCAGCCCTGCATCTCCGCTTTCCCCCTCGCCTTCTGGCCCCGTACACAACAGCATCTACGCGCGTAGGGGATTTCCCGCTACCCTCGTCCGCGTGAACGCATCTGTTACCACGGACCCCGCCCGCGCCCCGCAGGCCGCCGCCGGGGACGCCGCCGCCCGCCTGCGCGAACTCACCGGCGCCGAGAGCCATGACGTCGCCCTGGTCATGGGCTCCGGCTGGGCCCCGGCCGCGGAGGCGCTGGGCGCGCCCGAGCACGAGTTCCCCGTCACCGAGCTGCCCGGCTTCCCGCCGCCCGCCGTCGAGGGCCACGGCGGCAAGATCCGCTCGTACCGCATCGGTGACAGGCGCGCGCTGGTCTTCCTCGGCCGTACGCACTACTACGAGGGCCGCGGCGTGGCCGCCGTCGCGCACGGGGTGCGGACCGCCGTCGCCGCCGGGTGCAGGACGATCGTGCTCACCAACGGGTGCGGCGGTCTGCGCGACGGGATGCGTCCGGGGCAGCCGGTGCTCATCAGCGACCATTTGAACCTCACCGCCACCTCCCCGATCGCCGGCGCGCACTTCGTCGACCTGACGGACCTGTACTCGCCGCGGCTGCGCGCGCTGTGCAAGGAGGTCGACCCGACCCTGGAGGAGGGCGTCTACGCGCAGTTCCCCGGGCCGCACTACGAGACGCCCGCCGAGATCCGGATGATCCGTACGCTCGGCGCCGACCTGGTCGGCATGTCGACGGTGCTGGAGGCCATCGCCGCCCGTGAGGCGGGCGCCGAGGTGCTGGGCCTGTCCCTGGTGACCAACCTCGCCGCGGGCATGACCGGCGAGCCGCTCAACCACGAAGAGGTCCTGCAGGCCGGCCGCGACTCCGCGACGCGGATGGGCAGCCTGCTGGCGCAGGTGCTCGGCAAGCTCTGAGCCCGGCGGCCGGGGCCCCGGCCCCGTACGCCGTCCGGTCGGCCCGTTCCCGTACGCCGTCCGGTCGGCCCGTTCCCGTACGCCGCCGGGCGTCCAGCTGTCCGGCAGCCGCCCGGCGCCCGGCCGTCCGGACGCCGTCCCGCGCATCCCCCGCCCCACCCACCGTCGTCAGGAGCATCACGTGGCCACCGACCCCGCGGAGCTGATCCGTCTCGCCCAGACCTGGCTGGCCGAGGACCCCGACCCGCAGACCCGCGACGAGCTGTCCCGGCTGATCGACGCCGGTGACGTGACCGAGCTGGCCGACCGGTTCGCCGGGACCCTCCAGTTCGGCACCGCGGGGCTGCGCGGGGAGCTGGGCGCGGGCCCGATGCGGATGAACCGCGCGGTGGTCATCCGCGCCGCCGCCGGGCTCGCCGCGTATCTCAAGGGCCGCGGCGACGGCGACGGCCTCGTCGTCATCGGCTACGACGCCCGCCACAAGAGCGCCGACTTCGCGCGCGACACGGCGGCGGTGATGGTGGGCGCGGGCCTGCGCGCCGCGGTGCTGCCGCGCCCGCTGCCCACGCCGGTCCTGGCGTTCGCCATCCGGCATCTGGGCGCGGTCGCGGGCGTCGAGGTCACCGCCAGCCACAACCCGCCGCGCGACAACGGCTACAAGGTCTACCTCGGCGACGGCTCCCAGATCGTGCCGCCCGCCGACGGCGAGATCGCCGCGGAGATCGCCGCGGTCGGCTCGCTGCACGACGTGGCGCGCCCCGAGTCGGGCTGGCAGTCCCTCGGTGACGACGTCCTCGCCGCCTACCTGGAGCGCACCGACGCGGTCCTCACCCCGGGCTCGCCGCGCGACACCCGCGTCGTCTACACCCCGCTGCACGGCGTCGGCCGGGACACGCTGCTCGCCGCGTTCGCCCGCGCCGGGTTCCCCGCGCCGCTGGTCGTCGCGGACCAGGCCGAGCCGGACCCGGACTTCCCGACCGTGGCGTTCCCCAACCCGGAGGAACCCGGCGCGATGGACCTGGCGTTCGCCACCGCCCGCGCCGCGGGCCCCGGCGTCGACCTCGTCATCGCCAACGACCCGGACGCGGACCGCTGCGCGGTGGCCGTGCCCGCGCCCGGCACCGACGCGGGCTGGCGGATGCTGCGCGGCGACGAGGTCGGCGCGCTGCTCGCCGCGCACCTGGTCAGCAAGCAGGCATCCGGCACGTTCGCCACCACCATCGTCTCGTCGTCCCTGCTCTCCCGGATCGCGGCCGCCTCCGCGCTCCCGTACGAGGAGACGCTGACCGGCTTCAAGTGGCTGGCCCGGGTGGACGGCCTGCGGTACGCGTTCGAGGAGGCGCTGGGCTACTGCGTCGACCCCGAGGGCGTACGCGACAAGGACGGCATCACCGCCGCGCTGCTGATCACCGAGCTGGCGGCGGAGCTGAAGCGGTCCGGGCGGACGCTCGCCGATCTGCTGGACGACCTCGCCGTCGAGTACGGGCTGCACGCCACCGACCAGCTGTCGGTCCGGGTCGAGGACCTGTCACTGATCGCCGACGCGATGCGACGGCTGCGCGCGACGCCCCCGGCCACGCTCGCCGGATCGGGCCGGTGCAGCGCATCGCGCAGGAAGTACAGCAGGTAGAGCAGGGCCAGCGCGTTGCCCAGATTGATCAGGAAGCGGGTCAGCCAGGCCCAGCCGAGATCGGGGTGGCGCCGCGGCGAGAAGGCGAACCCGGCAAGGAACGCCCGCGCGCTCAGCGGTGGCCGCGCCGCCGCGGGCAGCACCGGGTCCCGGTGACACAGCACGTACGGCAGCGCCGCCAGCACCGTGCAGACCGCGCACGCCGCATAGCCCGTGGCGAGCGACGGCGCCGAGGTCGCCAGGCCCGTCCCGGCCAGCACCCCCAGGATCTGCGCGGCGCCCAGCCACCCGCCGACCGTGCCCCGCTGCGCCCGCGGCACCTGGTCCGGCACCGCCGCCGTCACCGCGGCGAACGCGGCGTTCAACGTCAGCTGCACCAGGCACCACCCGGCCGCCATCGACCAGACGGTCCGCGCCCCGGACAGCCACACCAGTGCCGCGCCGCCGCTCACCACCCCGGCGACGATCCACGGCGTACGCCGCCCGAACCGCGACACCGTACGGTCCGACACCGCGCCGAACAGCGGATTGGCGAGCAGCGAGACCACCGCCCCGGCGCCCGTCACCCACGCCAGCACCGACTCCTTGGCCACCCCGGGCGGCGCCACCGCGGCCGCCTGGACGGCGAGGAGGATCTGCAACGGCCCGTACCAGCCCACCCAGATCGCGCCGTTGGCCAGCGACAGCGTCGCCGTCCACCCGTGCCCGACCGGCGCGACCGGCTCCGCGAGCGCCGCGCCGCCCGCCGGGACGGTCATCCCCGCTGCGCCCGCCAGGCGTCGCGCAGCCAGCGGAAGGACGCCTTCGGGGTGCGGACCTGCGTCGGGTAGTCGATGTGCACCAGACCGAACCGCTGCGTGTACCCCTCGGCCCACTCGAAGTTGTCGGTCAGCGACCACACGAAGTAGCCGCGGACGTCGACGCCCGCCGCCATCGCCGTGTGCAGCGCCCGCAGATGCCCGTCGAGGAACGCGATCCGCTCCCGGTCGTCGATGCCGTCGTACGCGCAGCCGTTCTCGGTGATGATCACCGGGGGAAGTCGGTCGCCGTAGCGGTCGCGGAAGGACAGCAGCAGCTCGGTGAGGGCCGCGGGCACCACCGGCCAGCCGAAGCCGGTCCGCGGATACCCGCCGATCTCCCGGGGCGCGAAGGGGAGTTCGGGCGGCAGGGCGATACCGCCGAAGTCGGTCGGGGCGCCGCCCGGCAGCGGGGCGCCCACCCGCGTCGGCTGGTAGTAGTTCAGGCCGTACCAGTCCAGCGGCTGCGCGATGACCGCCAGATCCTCGGCGACCGGGCCCGGCAGCAGCGCCGCCAGGTCGTCGTCCGGGTAGCGGCCCAGCAGCAGCGGGTCCGCGAACAGCCGGTTGAGCAGCAGGTCGTAGAGGTCGGCGGCGCCGGTGTCCGCCGCCGAGCCGGAGGCGGGCCAGGTCGGGCCGTGGGAGTTGGCGATGCCGATGTTCCGGGCGCCGCGGGCGCGCAGCGCCTGTACGGCAAGACCGTGGCCCAGGAGTTGGTGGTGGGCGGCGGGCAGCGCGTCGAAGAGCAGCTGACGGCCGGGCGCGTGCTGGCCGATGCCGTAGCCGAGGAGGGTCAGTTCGGCCGGTTCGTTGAGGGTGATCCAGCGGTCGACGCGGTCGCCGAGCCGGGCGGCGACGGCGTCCGCGTATGCGGCGAAGTGTCCGACGGTCTCCCGGCGCAGCCAGCCGCCGCGCTCCTCCAGCGCCAGTGGGGTGTCCCAGTGGAAGAGTGTCGGTACCGGCGTGACGCCCGCCGTCAGCAGCGCGTCGACGAGCCGGTCGTAGAAGTCCAGGCCCCGGGCGTTGACGGCGCCGTCGCCGTCGGGCACCACGCGCGGCCAGGCCACCGAGAAGCGGAACGCCCCGGCGCCCAGCTCCCGCAGCAGCGCGACGTCCTCGCGGTAGCGGTGGTAGTGGTCGGTCGCCACCCGGGAGTCGGAGCCGTCCTTGATCCGGCCGGGCCGCTCGCTGAACGCGTCCCAGGACGACCGGCCGCGCCCGCCCTCGTCGACGGCGCCCTCGGTCTGCTGGGCCGAGGCGGAGACGCCCCAGAGGAAGTCGGCGGGGAAACGGGGGAGCGGGGTGGAGGCGTCCGGCACCGTTGTCATGGCCGGAGCATGGATACCGCCGGTAACGGTGTCAAGGGCCGCGCTCCCGGCTGTCCGAAACGGCCCGGGAACGCGGACGGAGAGCGGCGCGGCCCACCGGCCGCCATCGCCCTCCGTCCGCCACCTCCCGGGCGTCGTACGTCAGGCACCCTCCTTCAGCACCCGGGTGATCAGCGTGCGCTGCTCATCGGTCAGGCGCGGGTCGGAGCAGTAGACGGTCGTGTCGTCCACGGTGATCCGGTAGCAGAAGCCGTCCGGGACCCCGACCGGGGGCTCGGTGTGCCCGTGGGCGAGGGACCGTTCGGCGAGGGTGTGCCAGGCATCGGCGTCGGACCGCGCCGAGGTGTCCACCTCGGCGCGGCGCTCGATGCCCGCGAAGCCACCGGTGCGTCGGATGTGAATGTGCATGGGTGGCTCCTACCCGCCCGGGGCGCCGCAGACGTCCCGGGGCTGCGCTATTCGGCGGTGACGACGCCGACCGTCGACCACGCCTTGACGACGGCCTCGTGCTCGGCGCCCGAGCCCCCGAAGCGGGTCTTCGCCGCCTCGATGGTCAGCTTGGCGAAGTCGGCGAACTTCGCGTTCTTGGCGAGCTTGCCGCCGGTCAGCACGTCGTACCAGATCTGCCCGGCCTTCTCCCAGGCGTTGCCGCCCACCGCCGTGGCGAAGAGGTAGAAGGCGTGGTTGGGGATGCCGGAGTTGAGGTGCACCCCGCCGTTGTCGTCCTGGGTGTCGACGTAGCCCGCCATCGTCGCCGGCTGCGGGTCCTTGCCGAGGGTGGGGTCGTCGTACGCGGTGCCCGGCGCCTTCATGGAGCGCAGCGCGGCGCCCTTGACGCCGGGGGCGAGGAGGTCGGCGCCGATCAGCCAGTCGGCCTGGTCGGCGCTCTGGTGGAGGGCGTACTGCTTGATCAGCGAGCCGAAGACGTCCGAGACGGACTCGTTGAGCGCGCCGGACTGGCCGGAGTAGTCGAGGCCCGCGGTGTACTGCGTGACGCCGTGGGTGAGTTCGTGGCCGATGACGTCGACCGGGATGGTGAAGTCGCGGAAGAGCTTGCCGTCGCCGTCGCCGAAGACCATCCGCTCGCCGTCCCAGAAGGCGTTGTCGTACTTCTCGCCGTAGTGGACGGTCGCGTTGAGTGGGAGACCGGCGTTGTCGATGGAGTGGCGGCCGTAGACCTTGAGGTACAGCTCGAAGGTGGCGCCGAGCCCGGCGTGCGCGCGGTTGACCGAGGCGTCCTTGGAAGCGCCGTCGGTCTCGGAGTGCACCTTGGTGCCGGGCAGGTCCTGGCTGTGCCCGGCGTCGTAGATGGTGCGGTGGGGCTTGTCGGAGCCGGCTGCGCGGGCCGCGGCGGTGCGCAGGGTGCACTCGTGGCGCCGGGTGCGGAGGAGCGCGTCGTGTGCGAGGGTGCGGCGGGCCGGCTCGTGGTGTTCAGGAGCGTCGGATTGTGCCAGCTTGTCGAGGAGGTGGGGCGGCACGATCGTGCAGAAAACGGGAGTTGCCGGGGAGCCCGGCTTCGAGGTGACGTCCATCCCGCAAATGTCGCATTGCGTGACGCCCGTGTCACTGCCCGCTCCTGAATTTCCCGAAAACGAGTGGTGCAAAAACGTGTGCCTGATCGCATTCCGGCCATGCTGTCCAGGCGGTCCCGCATACTGATACGGGGCCGCAGGACTCGATCGGCTCGGTTAAGGTGCGAGGCATCATGCGTTTCGGGCTGCTTCTCCTTAGCTGCCGCGGCGAGGGCCTGTAGTCGTAGGCCGACCCCCTCCCCGCGGAGTTCGGTGCTGCGAGCGATCGCCCCGTCGGCCTTTCCCCGGCTCCCGGACACGTCCCGGACCGGGGACTTCCGCGGACTGCACGAGGAGCCCCACGCACCATGTCGAACCCGTCGACCCCCGCCGAGAACGCCGTCGGCCGTCCCACCCCGGTCACCAACGCCACGCAATCGCAGCGGCCTTCCGGTATGCCGGTCCACAAGTATGGCCGGTACGAAGCGGTGGCCATTCCCGACCGCACCTGGCCGGAAAAGCGCCTCACCAAGGCCCCGCGCTGGCTCTCGACCGACCTGCGCGACGGCAACCAGGCGCTGATCGACCCGATGTCCCCGGCCCGTAAGCGGGAGATGTTCGATCTGCTGGTGCGGATGGGCTACAAGGAGATCGAGGTCGGCTTCCCGTCGTCCGGCGGGACCGACTTCCAGTTCGTCCGCTCCATCATCGAAGAGGGCGCGATCCCCGAGGACGTGACGATCTCCGTCCTGACGCAGGCGCGCGAGGACCTGATCGAGCGGACCGTCGAGTCGCTGCGCGGCGCCCACCGCGCCACCGTGCACCTCTACAACGCCACCGCCCCCACCTTCCGCCGGGTCGTCTTCCGCGGCTCCAAGGAGGACATCAAGCAGATCGCGGTGGACGGCACCCGGCTGGTCATGGAGTACGCCGAGAAGATCCTGGGCGACGAGACGATCTTCGGCTACCAGTACAGCCCGGAGATCTTCACCGACACCGAGCTGGACTTCGCGCTGGAGGTCTGCGAGGCGGTCTGTGACGTCTGGCGGCCCGAGGAGGGCCGCGAGATCATCCTGAACCTGCCCGCCACGGTCGAGCGCTCCACTCCCTCGACCCACGCGGACCGCTTCGAGTGGATGTCGCGGAATCTGACCCGCCGTGAGTTCGTCTGCCTGTCGACCCACCCGCACAACGATCGCGGCACCGCCGTCGCCGCCGCCGAGCTGGCCGTGATGGCCGGCGCCGACCGCGTCGAGGGCTGCCTGTTCGGCCAGGGCGAGCGGACCGGCAACGTCGACCTGGTCACCCTGGGTATGAACCTCTTCTCGCAGGGCATCGACCCGCAGATCGACTTCTCGCAGATCGATGAGATCCGCCGCACCAGCGAGTACTGCAACCAGATGGAGGTCCACCCGCGCCACCCCTACGCGGGCGACCTGGTCTACACCGCCTTCTCCGGCTCCCACCAGGACGCCATCAAGAAGGGCTTCGACGCCATGGAGGCCGACGCGGCCGCCCAGGGCACGACCGTGGACGACATCGAGTGGGCGGTGCCGTATCTGCCCATCGACCCGAAGGACGTCGGCCGCTCCTACGAGGCGGTCATCCGCGTCAACTCGCAGTCCGGCAAGGGCGGAATCGCGTACGTCCTGAAGAACGACCACAAGCTGGACCTGCCGCGCCGGATGCAGATCGAGTTCTCCCGCACCATCCAGGAGAAGACCGACGCCGAGGGCGGCGAGGTCACCCCGGCGGCGATCTGGTCCGTCTTCCAGGACGAGTACCTGCCCACGCCCGAGAACGCCTGGGGCCGGATCGCGCTGCGTTCCGCGCAGACCTCGACGACCAGCGAGAGCACCGACGCGCTGACCGTCGAGGCGGTCGTCGACGGCGCCGACACCGTCCTGACCGGCACCGGAAACGGCCCGCTGGCCGCGTTCATCGACTCGCTGCACGCGATCGACGCGGACGTACGGGTCCTGGACTACGTCGAGCACACCATGAGCGAGGGCGCCGCGGCCCAGGCCGCCGCGTACGTCGAGTGCGCCATCGGCGACAAGGTCCTGTGGGGCGTCGGTATCGACGCGAACATCGTCCGCGCCTCCATCAAGGCCGTCGCCTCGGCGGTCAACCGCGCGGCCCGCTGACCGCTCGGGGCACCGCCCCGCGCCTTTCCGGTGCCCCGTCCGCCCGTACCCCGTGTACGCGGCGGGCGGGGCACCGTGCGTCAACCCGCCGCCCGCCGCCTCCCCCGATGGGCCGCACCCTTCGTCATTCAGCCGTTGTCCGTCCGGGGTGCTGACGCCGGATCACGGATGTGGCTAACATCACGTCGGTGCGGCGAAGGGGCCGAGAAGCAGACGTTCGGTGCCCTCATGGCTACGGGGGAGATACGGAGGTCTGGCGCGATGGTCAAGCTGGGTGTGGTGGGCGTACGCACGTCCTGGCGGACCGTCGCCGACGGCGAGTTCTTCTGCCCCGACTGCGGCGGCGACCGCAACTACCGCCGCCGCACCGGCCACCGACGCCTCACCGTCCTCGGCCTCCCGCTGCTCTCCCGCGGCCAGGCCGGACCGGTCGTCGAATGTTCCGCCTGCCGGGGCCGCTTCGCCCCGGACGCCCTGGATCACCCGACCACCGTGCGGCTCTCCGCGATGCTGCGGGACGCGGTGCACACCATCACCCTGGCGCTGCTGGCGGCCGGCGGCACCGCCTCGCGCGCGGTGCGGGAGACCGCCGTCGCCACCGTCCGCGACGCCGGGTTCCCCGACTGCTGCGAGGACCAGCTGCTCACCCTCCTCGCCGCGCTCGCCGCCGACACCGGCGCGCTGGCCCCCGCCTTCGAGACGCTGACCGGCGACTCCGGCGCGGCCCGCGGCCTCGACCCGTGCGGGACGGCCCTTGCCATCGAGCTGCACGCCTCCCTCGGGCCGCTCGCCCCGCACCTCGCCCCCGCCGGGCGCGAGGCGCTGCTGCTCCAGGCGGCCCGGATCGCCCTCGCCGACGGCGCGTACACCCCCGCCGAACGGGAGGTCCTGGCCACCGTCGGCACCGCGCTGACGCTGGCGAGCGCCGACACCGAACGCCTGCTGACGGCGGCCCGCACCCCGTCCTGACCGGCCCGGACGCCGGAACGGCCGTCGGCCCCGCGGCCCTTCGAGGGGCGGCGGGGCCGACGGCCGTCACCTACGGCTCAGCCGTGGGTCAGGCGCACCGGCAGCGTACGGAAGCCGTCGACGATGAAGCCGCCCGAAGGCTCCAGCTTCTCGGTGGGGACGGCGAACTCCAGGTCCGGGAAGCGGGCGAAGAGCGCCGGGAGGGCGATCCGGGCCTCCATACGGGCCAGCGGGGAGCCGAGGCAGCGGTGGACGCCGTGGCCGAAAGTGAGGTGCTCCGGGTCGGCCCGCCGGATGTCGAAGGACTCCGCGGTGGGGCCGTGGCGCTCCGGGTCCCGGCCGGTGGCGGCGATCGACGTCAGGATCGTGTCGCCCTTGCGGATGACCGGGCCGCCCGGGATCTCGATGTCCTCGACGGCGAAGCGGAGCGGCAGGTTGGCGACGCTCGGCGACCGGCGCAGGGTCTCCTCGATGACGTCGTTCCAGCTCGCCTTCCCGTCGCGGACCAGCTGGAGCTGGTCGGGGTGGGTGAGCAGGCTGTGCACCGCGTTGCCGATGAGGTTGGCGGTGGTCTCATGGCCGGCGACGAGGACGAGCAGGAGGGTGTCGACCAGCTCCTCCTCGCTCATCTTGTGGCCCTCGTCGTCGCGGGCGGAGACCAGCACACTGGTGAGGTCCTCCGCGGGCTCCTTCCGCTTCAACGCGACCAGCCCGCCGAGCAGTTCATGGATCGCCACCAGCGTGGCCCCGGCCTCCTCCGGGTCGACGGTGGTCATGATGATCTCGGAGAGCTGGCCCAGCTCCGCGCGGATGTCGCCGTCCGGAATGCCGAACAGCTCGCAGATGACCTGCATCGGCAGCGGGTGCGCGAACCCTTCGCGCAGATCGGTCGTGACGCCGGGCGGCATCGCCGCGAGGTCGTCGAGCAGCGCCGTGGTGATGCGCTCCACGGACGGCAGCATCGCCTCGGTGCGGCGGGCGGTGAAGGCGGGCGCGATGAGCTTCCGCAGCCGCCGGTGGTCGGCGCCGTACGCGGTGAACATGTTGCTCACGCCGACCCAGGTCTGCAGCCAGGTCTCGTGGTACTCGCCCCGCTGCCACGCGGGCCAGTGCTCGCGGGCGTTCTTGGAGACGCGGGGGTCGGTCAGCAGCTCCTTGAGCAGGGCGTGGCTGGTGATCGACCAGGCGAGCGGGCCGTCGGGCAGCTGGACCAGGGTGGCGCGGCCTAGTGCGCGGAGGCGTGCCGCCTCGGCGTGGACGTCGGCTCCGGTCGGGTCGATGGCGATGGGCTGCTGTCCCATGGTGTGGCTCCTGCCTGGTTGGGAGTGATCGGGGTGAAGCGGGCCGGGAGGGCCGCGAGGGCCCTTTGGAACCCGCCGGGCCGCCACGTCAACGCCTCCGCCGGAACGGCGAGTTCGATGTCGGAGAGCCAGGCGGTGAGGCGTTCGATCGCGGTGGTGGCGATCACCAGGGCGTGCCGCTGGACGGGGCAGACGTGCGGCCCCGCCGCCCACGCCAGATGGGCGCCGCTGCCCGAACGGTCGTCGAACGCGACCGTGCCGAACTGCGTGTTGGCCGCCGCGTACGAGACCAGTACCAGCTGTCCCGCGCGCACCCAGGTGCCGTGGAAGAACACGTCGCGGCGCGGGAAGTGGGCGGAGTAGTTGGCCATCGGCGGGTCGTTCCAGAGCACCTCGTTGATGGCGTCCTGTGCGGTGAGCGCGCCGCCGGACAGCGTGCTGTAGTAGCGGTCGTCGGAGAGCATCCGCGACAGCGCGTTGCCGATGAGGTTGGCCAGCGGTTCGTTGCCGGCGGCCATCGTCACGACGATCTGCGCGATGACCTCGTCGTCGCTCAGACCGTTGAGGTGGTCGAGGAACCACGAGGTGAGGTCGGCGCCCCGCTCGGCCTTCTTCCGGCCGACCAGCTCCATGATGTACGCCGAGAACGCCGCGTTGGCGGTGGCCGCCTCCTCGGGTGTCGCCCCGTCCATCAGCCCGCCCATGGCGGCGATCAGCTGGTCGCCGTACTCCTCGGGCATCCCGAAGAGGTTGTTGAACATCAGCAGCGGCAGCTGCTGGGCGTACTCCGGCATGAGGTCCACGTCGCCGCGGGCACCGAAGTTCCGGATGAGGCTGTCGGCGGCGTGCCGGACCCGGGCCCGCAGCTCGTGCGGTTCGACGAGCCGGAAGCTGTCGGTGATCACCTGGCGGAGGCGCCGGTGCGTGTCGCCGTCGGCGAACACCGTGTTGGGCCGCCAGCCCAGCATCGGCAGCACCGCGGAGTCGGGCGGCACGGTCTGCTGCCAGCTGCGGGAGTCCTTCGACCAGGTGGTGTCGTCGTTGAGGAGGTCGAGGGCGGCGCGGTAGTCGGTGACCAGCATCGCGGTCACACCGGCGCCGATCTCGACGGGCGCCAGGGCGCCGTACTGCCGCAGCTGGGCGTAGTAGCGGTGCGGGTCGGCCGCGAACTCCGGGGCGTACAGCCGGACCGGCCCGCTCTGCTCACCGGCGGGGTCCGGCCCGGGGACGCCGTGCGCGGGGCCCGGCGCGTAGCCGTCCGGTCCGGCGGGGGCCGCGCCGCCGTGCGCGTGCGCGGGGCAGCCGGGCGGCGGGGCGGCGCCCGGCTCGTACGGGGAAGTCACGGGTTCCGGTTCTCCTGGGGCGTATGGGCCAGCACGTGTCCGACGAGGGCGATCAGCGCGTCGACGGACTGGTCGCGGTCGCGGGCGTCGCAGAGCACCAGCGGCGTCTCGGGGTGCAGGTCGAGCGCGTCGCGGAGCTTGTCGGTGTCGTAATGCGGCGCGTCCGGGAAGGTGTTGACCGCGACGGCGTACCGCAGCCCGGCCTCCTCGATGATGTCCATCACCTCGAAGGAGTCCGCCAGGCGGCGGGTGTCGGCGAGGACGAGGGCGCCCAGCGCGCCGCGGGCGATGTCCTGCCACAGCGGACGGAACCGCTTCTGGCCGGGCGTGCCGAAGAGGTACAGCACGAGGTCGCCGGGGAGCGTGAGCCGCCCGAAGTCGATGGCGACGGTGGTGGTGGTCTTCTCCCGCACCCCGGCGAGGTCGTCGACGAACGCGCCGGACTGTGTCATCACCTCCTCGGTGTGCAGCGGCTGCGTCTCCGACAGCGCGCGGATCAGCGTCGTCTTGCCCACGCCGAACGGCCCGGCGACCAGCAGTTTGACGAGTGTCTGGTCGGTGCCGGGCAGGTACATGGTGTCGTCGCCGTGGGTGGCGGGCCCGCCGCTAGGACTTGAGAGAGCGGAGTCCATCGAGAACCCTCTCCAGGATCTGCCGGTCGAATTGCTCGGCTTCGGGGATGGGGACACGGGCGTGCAGCCGCCCGGCGTCGACGAGGTCGGCCACCAGGACCTTCACCACGCTGACGGGCAGCCGCAGATGGGCGGCGACCTCGGCCAGCGACAGCGCGCCGGGCCGCAGCAGCTCCAGGATCCGGCGCTCCTCCGGCCGCAGTTCGCTGGTGGGCGGCATGTCCACGCCGTGCAGCAGCGTCAGCCGGTCCAGTGTGTTGCGGCTGGGCCGGGCCCGCCCTGCGGTGGCCAGATAGGCCGGCACCAGGCGCCTGCCGTTCTGCCGCGGGGTCATGCGGGGCTGCCGAGGTCCCGGGCCGGGCTGTTCATGACCTTGGTGCCCAGCGTCGACACCTGCACCTGCATGTGGTGGGCGACGATGCCCATGTTGACCTCCGGCCCGGCGAAGACCGCGAGGCAGGTGTTCTCCCCGGCGGGGATGGCGAACACCCAGCCCTGCTCGGACTCGACGACGGTCTGCCGGAGGGTGGCGTCCCGCTCGGCGAAGGCGGCGGTCACCGCCCGGCCGGCGCCCTGCAGCGCGGACATCATCGCGGCGACGCCCTCGCCCGCCTCGCGGGTCAGGCCCGGCGACGAGCCCTCGATGAATCCGTCACCCGAGATGACGGCGGCGTGGATAACATGCGGCAGCTCCAGGAGAGGCTCCAGCACCCAGGACTTGTCCTCGGTGACACGGCGGCGGGCGGGGGTGTTCATGCGAGGGAATTCCCTTCGGGGGAGCGAGGGCTCTCCGGACGGGCGACGGCTGCCCGGCCGGATTCGGTGCCTTGCTGGAGCGCGGCCCAGCGGGATGCGGTTTCTTCCGGCGTACGGTCGGCGACCGGTTCGCTGCGCGGCAGGTTCTGCTCGGGTTCGGCGACCGCCCTGCGGCGGCGCCGGCGCGGCAGCTCACCCTCGGTGTCGGGGTGACCGGTCGGTGCGTACGACTCGGTGGCCGCTGCGGGGGCGTGCTGGGCGGGTGGCTGCGGGGCGGCCACCGGCGCGGGGCTGGCGCCGCTGCCCGTCGCGGGGACGGCGCCGTCCGCCGGGGCGGCCGGGCGGTGCGGTATCGGGGCCATGACGGACATCGGCTGCCGGTTCTCGTCGAGGACGGTCAGAAGGGGGTCGCCCGGGATGTAGATCACGGCGCGCACACCGCCGTACGGCGACGACTCGACGTGCACCCCGAAGCCGTACTGGCGCACCAGCTGCCCGGCGGCGGCGAAACCGGCCCGCGGCGGGTCGCCGAGCTGGGTGAGCAGCACCTCCCGGTCGCCGGACATCAGCGCCGTGGCGTGCTCGATCTCGTCGGCGTGCATGCCGACGCCGTAGTCGTCGATGATCACCGAAGCGCCGCGGTTGCCCTGCTGGAGCGTGACGGTGACCGGCAGTTCACGGTGCGAGTGGTGCAGCGCGTTGGCGAGCAGTTCGGTGACGGTGATCGCCACCGGCTCGACGGCGCGGGCGACGACCGCCACCGGGTCCCGCAGCTGGTTGCTGACCTGCACCCGCTCGTAGCCGCGCAGCCGCGAGGTGGCGCCGACGACCAGTTCGGCGAGGTAGGAGTCCTCCCGGGTCAGGCCCGGCCAGGCGCCGCAGACGACGCCGGTGGCCTGAATGCGCCGCAGCGCCTGCTCGTTGAGGAAGTCCGCATGGAGCAGGTCCTGGGCGACCGACGGGTCGTCGTAGCGGTGCTGCATCTCCTGCAGCGCGGTCTGGAGGCGGTAGAGCAGCGCCTGGATGGTGGTGGTCGCGCCGCGCAGCGTGGCCTGGGCGGCGGCGTCGACCCGCAGCCGCTCCTTGGTGACCGCCTCGGAGATCTGGTCCAGTACGGCGGTGAGCGCGTGGTCGGTCTCGGAGTCCGCGAAGCGTCCGTCGAGGAGACCACGGACGGGTACGTGCGGATGGGCCAGCGCCGTCGTCAGGTCCGGGATGCGCGCACCGGCCAGATGCCGGATCTCCGCCTCGGTGGCCCGCAGCCGGGCGGTCAGTTCGGTGTTGCCGCCCACCGTCGCCGCGTTCTGTTCCTCGGCGGCGGCCAGGCGTCCGGCGAGGACCTTGCGTTGCCGCTGGGCGCGGAACAGGCACGCGGCCAGCACCACAGCGGCGGCCGTTCCTGCACTGAGGCACCACAACAGCGCCTCCGGTATGGATGTCATCGAGATCCTCGTGGGGGGAACGGGGCCGGTCATCACGGTGCCGGTCGCACGGCGTCAACAGCGCAAGGGAGCCACGAACAGCCATACGGGGGACCGGCGCTGACGGGATGTTACCGGCGCGTCGGGCCCGGTGACGGGCCGTTCCCGGGGTGGTCGGAGAGGTGCGGAAGGTGTGCATCCGTCCCGTTGGCCGAGGGGGGAGCGGGCGGGGGTGCTCCCGGGCGACGGTGGCACGCGGAGGGTCGCCGCGCCGCCTCCGGTGGTTGCCGCAGGTGCCGCCGCCGCGGGTACGGGTGCGCCGCGGCGGGGTGTTCGAGCGGGCGGCGGTGCATTGCTTGCCTTCCTCCGACGCCGATGCGGCCAGGTCAGGGACGCCCGCGGCGAGCGCCGCGGCGACGAGAAAAGCGTAGGGGGCCGCCGCGCCCTTCACCAGGGATGGACGGACGTCGTTCGCCTCACAACGCCGGGCCCGGAGAGGGCGGTTGACGAGGCGGCCCCCGGTGATCTAAACGGGTGGGCGGCGCGTTCTCCGGGGCCTTCTGCCGTCGGTGTCCGGCCCCGGCGCGCAAGGCATTTCCGCGCGCCGGTCCGCACCCTCGCGCGCCCTCGGGCCTCTTGCGCCGGATCACCTGGATGGCGTCACACCGGCGGGATCCCGGCCCGGTGTCTGTCGTGAAATCCCCGAAGGCTGACGGATTTTCGCTCCCCCTCTGAGTTTTTCTCGAAAGAACGGCCGGATGGCCGGGGTTTACGGAATAAGGGGCGCCGTACCGAAAGGGGTCTTACGGGCCCATGTGTGGCCTCCGCCCATGCCGTCCGGCAAGGTGCCGGAAAAGGAATGCATGCACGAACGGGCCGCCTTGTGGAGGCGCGCACTCTTTCAACGGGCCGGTGGCCCGGCGCCCTCCGAATGAGGCCCGGACCGCCCGATGTTCACCGCCATGTGAAGCATTGGCCATAACCCTGGTCCGGTTACCCGATCAGGGCTTTGCGGTGCGCCCCTCGTTGCGCAGTCCGGGCCGAGGGGTCACTCTTTACCCCCCAACGGCGAAAGCCCCGACAGAAGGTGTGGGTCTCCGATGGACCGGATCGAAGAAGTTGAATCCGTCACCAAAGAATTGCGAAATACCCTCGCACGCGCGGGGATCGTCCTGCCGTCCCTTGGTCCCGACCCCGTTTCCTGTGCCAATTACGCGATGCTCCCGCTGGTGGAATTGGGCCGCTGCACGATGGATGTCGCCCGGCGGCTGACGGACGCGCTGGGGGAACGATGAACACCGGGGTCCGGCCACCGGTCGGCGCCTTCGCCCTCGATATCCGTACGGCGCGGGTCGGCAAGGTCGTGGCGGTCGACGGTGAAATCCTCCGGCTGCGGCCGATCGGCGGCGGCCGGGACTGGGAATGTGCCCGTACGACGGTGCGGCCGGCCACCGTCACCGAACGTCTCCGGGCGACGACCGCGTACGTGAACGCCCGCAGCAGAGGCGAATTGGCCTGACGCCCTTCCCGGCGGGGTCTGGGCCGAAAAGGCTCCACCCCGCCGCCCGGCGGCCCCCTTTGTCCGCCGATGTGCAATTCCCCGGCCGTTGTGCCTTCCGCGATTCCCCGGTTTTCCGCGATTCCCGAGCTTTCCGTGATTCCCGCCGTTATCGGCATTTCCGCCGCCCCGTCCGCACGCACGCGTCCGCACCGCCCGCGCCGACGGTGCGGACATTCCCCGCCCCCGACCGATCGCCCGTCGCCCCCGGCGGATGCGGGACAATGGCGCCATGAGTCTGTTCCGCGACGACGGCATCGTGCTGCGCACCCAGAAGCTCGGGGAGGCGGACCGGATCATCACGCTGCTCACCCGCGGCCACGGCCGGGTGCGGGCCGTGGCGCGCGGAGTGCGGCGGACGAAGTCGAAATTCGGTGCCCGGCTGGAGCCGTTCTCCCACGTCGACGTACAGTTCTTCGCCCGCGGCAGCGAGCTGGTCGGGCGCGGGCTGCCCTTGTGCACCCAGAGCGAATCGCTCGCCGCGTACGGCGGTGGCATCGTCACCGACTACGCCCGCTACACCGCGGGCACCGCGATGCTGGAGACGGCGGAGCGCTTCACCGACCACGAGGGCGAACCGGCGGTCCAGCAGTACCTGCTCCTCGTCGGCGGCCTGCGGACGCTGGCCCGCGGTGAGCACGCGCCGCATCTGGTGCTCGACGCCTTCCTGCTGCGCTCGCTGGCGGTGAACGGCTACGCCCCCAGCTTCGGCGACTGTGCGAAATGCGGGCTGCCCGGCCCGAACCGGTTCTTCTCGGTCGCTTCGGGCGGCGTGGTGTGCGGCGACTGCCGGGTGCCGGGAAGCGTCGTACCCTCCTCGGAGGCCATCGGGCTCCTCAGCGCGCTGTTGACCGGCGACTGGGAGACCGCGGACGCGAGCGAACCCCGGCATGCCCGGGAGGGCAGCGGGCTCGTCGCGGCGTATCTGCACTGGCATCTGGAGCGCGGGCTGCGTTCGCTCCGGTACGTGGAGAAATAGCCCGACGGTATGGTCCGGGCGGCGGCGCGAAGCCGCCCGGCGAACTCAATCGACCTCGGTATTCAAGACAATGGGAGACGTGGGCCGCATGGCACGACGCGGAATTCTGGGCCGTAATCGACGCGCATACGAGACGCCCGAGCCGCACCCCTCCGGTGCGCGTCCCCCGCAGATCCCCCGGGAGCTCGTTCCCGAGCATGTGGCCATCGTCATGGACGGAAACGGCCGATGGGCCAAGGACCGCGGACTGCCGCGCACCGAAGGGCACAAGGTCGGCGAGGGTGTCGTCCTGGACGTCCTCAAGGGATGCATCGAAATGGGCGTGAAGAACCTCTCGCTCTACGCATTCTCCACCGAGAACTGGAAGCGTTCGCCGGACGAGGTCCGCTTCCTGATGAACTTCAACCGCGATGTCATCCGGCGGCGGCGTGACGAAATGGACGCGCTGGGTATTCGTATCCGCTGGGTCGGGCGCATGCCGAAGCTGTGGAAGTCCGTTGTCCAGGAACTCCAGGTCGCGCAGGAGCAGACCAAGGACAATGACGCGATGACGCTGTATTTCTGCGTGAATTACGGCGGTCGGGCGGAGATCGCGGATGCCGCCGCGGCCATCGCCGCGGATGTGAAGGCGGGCAAACTCGACCCGTCCAAGGTCAGCGAGAAGACCGTCGCCAAATACATGTATTACCCGGACATGCCGGACGTTGATCTCTTCGTTCGCCCGTCGGGCGAACAGCGCACCTCGAACTACCTGATCTGGCAGAGCGCCTACGCCGAGATGGTGTTTCAGGACATTCTCTGGCCTGATTTCGACCGCCGGAACCTCTGGGATGCCTGCCTGGAGTACGCCCGGCGCGACCGCCGGTTCGGCGCGGCGCCGGTCGCGGAGGGCGAGTCGGCGACCTGACGGCCACCGGGCATGCGAAAGGGCCGCCTCCCGCTCGGGGAGGCGGCCCTTTCGCCGTGTCCGGGCGCCGCTACTTCTGCTCGGTCTCCGCGCAGTCGCCGCAGGTGCCGAAGATCTCGATGGTGTGGGCGACATCGCGGAAGCCGTGCTCGGCGGCGATCTGGTCGGCCCACTTCTCCACCGCCGGGCCCTCCACCTCGACGGCCTTGCCGCAGGAGCGGCAGACCAGGTGATGGTGGTGGTCGTCGGTGCTGCACCGGCGGTAGACGGCCTCGCCGTCGCTGGTCCGCAGGACGTCGACCTCACCGGCGTCCGCGAGCGACTGGAGCGTGCGGTAGACGGTGGTCAGGCCCACCGAGTCGCCCCGGTGCTTGAGCATGTCGTGCAGTTCCTGGGCGCTGCGGAACTCGTCGACCTCGTCGAGAGCGGCCGACACCGCGGTCCGCTGTCGCGTCGACCGGCCGCGTACCGGAGATCCCGCGCTCGTCGCCACCGTTGCCTCCTAGGTCCTGGTCGTCCCCCTGGACGGGCGTGTGGCCATTGTGCCAGGTGATGACCGGATCGCCGGGGGAACACCGACGACCCCGCGGCGCCGCCCGGCGCGGGCCGCCCGCCGCGCCCGCCGGTCAGACCCGTACGTCGTCCGCCGGAGCGCGGCCCCTGGGTACTTCCAGGGTGCACCCGTCGGCGCCCCCCGCGGCGGCCCGCGCCCGCTTCCTGGCGAGTGGCGCGGCGAGCAGCGTGAAGAGGACGAAGACGGCGATGGCGAAGAGCACGATCGTGGCGCCGGACGGGACGTCGACGTAGTACGAGGTCGCGGTGCCGGTCACGGTGACGCCGACGCCGATCGCCACGGCCAGCGCGAAGGTGACCGCGAAGCTGCGGCTGATCTGCTGGGCGGCGGCGACCGGGATCACCATCAGTGCGGAGACCAGCAGCAGGCCGACGACGCGCATCGCGACGGTGACGGTGACCGCGGCGGTGACCGCGATCAGCAGGTTCAGCAGCCGTACCGGCAGGCCGGTGACGCGGGCGAACTCCTCGTCCTGGCAGACCGCGAAGAGCTGGCGGCGCAGCCCCACGGTGATCGCCAGGACCAGCGCGGCCAGCACCCAGATCGCCGTCATGTCCTGCGCGGAGACGGTGGTGATCGAGCCGAAGAGGTAGGTGCTGAGGTTGGCGTTGGAACCGGCGTCCGAGAGGTTCATCAGCATCACGCCGCCCGCCATGCCGCCGTAGAACAGCATGGCCAGCGCCAGATCGCCGCGGGTCTTCCCGTACCAGCGGATCAGCTCCATGGCGACGGAACCGGCGATGGCGACGAAGGTGGCGATCCACACCGGACCGGCCCAGGCCGAGCCGCTGTTGATCAGGAAGCCGAGGCCGACGCCGGTGAGGGCGACATGGCCGATGCCGTCGCCCATCAGGGACTGGCGGCGCTGGACGAGGTAGATGCCGATGGCGGGTGCGGTGATGCCGACGATCAGGGCGGCGATCAGGGCCCGCTGCATGAAGGCGTAGGTCAGGATTTCCATCTCAGCTCAGCAGTCCCGTCCCCAGCATCGCGGGGGCCGTGTCGTCGGCGTGCGGGTGGACGTGGTCGTGGCCGGGCAGGGCGTGCTGGCCCACGGCCTCGGGCGGCGGGCCGTCGTGCACGACGCAGCCGTCGCGGAGCACCACCGCCCGGTCGATCAGCGGCTCCAGCGGGCCCAGCTCGTGCAGGACGAGCAGGACGGTGGTGCCGCGGGCGACCTGTTCCCGCAGCGCGCTCGCCAGCACCTCCTGGCTGGCGAGGTCCACCCCGGCCATCGGCTCGTCCATGATCAGCAGTTCCGGTTCGACGGCCAGCGCGCGGGCGATCAGCACCCGCTGGTGCTGGCCGCCGGAGAGCGCGGCGGCGGAGTCCTTGGCGCGGTCGGCCATCCCGACCAGCTCCAGCGCGTGGTGGACCGCCTCGCGGTCGGCGCGGCGCGGCAGCCCGAAGCGGCTGCGGGCCAGGCGCCCCGAGGCGACGATCTCCCGGACCGTGGCGGGCACCCCGCCCGCCGCCGTGGTGCGCTGCGGTACGTAGCCGACGCGGTGCCACTCCTTGAAGCGGCGCAGCGGGGTGCCGAAGAGGGTGAGGTCGCCGCCGGTCAGCGGCACCTGGCCGATGACGGAGCGGACGGCGGTGGACTTGCCGGAGCCGTTGGCGCCGAGCAGGGCGACGACCTCTCCGGTGCGGACGGTCAGGTCGACGCCGCGCAGGACGGGCCGGGCTCCGAGCGACGCGGTGGCGCCACGCAGCGCGATGACCGGGCGGTCGGGCTGCGGGGGTGACGTTTCTTCCATGCTGACCTCCGTCGTGGGCCCGGGGTGAGTGGTCACTTGGTGCCGAGCGCCTTCTGGAGGGCGGCGAGGTTGGCGTGCATCACGCCGAAGTAGTCCTTGCCGCGGGAGGCGTCGGTGATCCCCTCCAGGGGGTCGAGGACGTCGGTCTTCAGGTGCAGGTCACCGGCGAGGGCCTTGGCGGTGGCCGGGTTGGCGAGCGTTTCGAAGAAGACCGTCGAGACATGGTGCTTCTCGGCCACGGCGTGGAGGTTCTTGATGCGGTTCGCGCTGGGCTCGGACTCGGGGTCGAGGCCGTTGATGGCCTCCTCGGTCAGGCCGTAGCGCTCGGCGAGGTAGCCGAAGGCCGCGTGGGTGGTGAGGAAGGTGTCCGACGCGCGGTTCTTCAGGCCGTCCCTGAAGTCGGCGTTCAGCCCGTCCAGCTTCTTGATCAAGGCGTCGGTGTTCTTCTGGAAGTCGGCCTTGTGGGCGGGGTCGGCCTTGGCCAGCGTCGCGCTCACGCCCTTGGCGACCTCGGCGTACTTCACGGGGTCGAGCCAGATGTGCGGGTCGGCATCGGCCCCGGAAGCGGAGTGGCCGTGGTGGTGGCCGTCGACCTCGGCGCCGTGCTCCTCCAGGGAGGTCATGGTGGCGGCGTCGGCGACGTTCTTGACGCCGGACTGGGCGACCGCCTCGTCGACGGCGGGCTGCAGCCCCTTGAGGTAGACGATCGCGTCGGACTCGCCGAGCCGGCCGGTCTGCTGGGGGGTCAGCTCCAGGTCGTGCGGTTCGACGCCGGGCTTGGTGAGGTTGGACACCTCGACGTGGTCGCCGCCGATCTGCCGGGCGAGGAACTCCATCGGATAGAAGGACGCCGTCACCCTCACCTTCCCGCCACTGCCGCCCGTGGTGACGGCGGAGCAGCCGGAGAGGGCCAGAAGGCCGAGGCCACAGGCTCCGGCGAGGACGGCGGTGGGTATGCGACGGCGTACGTTCATGACTGTCATTTTCAACAAAAGTGGAAACGATTGTCAACAACATGTTCGAACGGAACCCTGGGACGGGTGGTACCGGGAGGAAGCGGAGAGGTGCCCCAGGCGATTTGGCCCGGGGGGCACGCCCGCCGGTAACCTGAATCATTCACCCGCACCGGCGCGCAGCGCCGCCGCCCATCCACCGTTCGCCGTCGTAATGAAGAGAGCACCGTGGCCGCCGACAAGATCGACAGCATCGTCAGCCTGAGCAAGCGCCGTGGCTTCGTCTACCCCTGCAGTGAGATCTACGGCGGTTCGCGCGCCGCCTGGGACTACGGTCCGCTGGGCGTCGAGCTGAAGGAGAACCTCAAGCGCCAGTGGTGGCGTGCCATGGTCACCTCGCGCGAGGACGTCGTCGGTATCGACTCGTCGGTGATCCTGGCCCCCGAGGTCTGGGTGGCCTCCGGTCACGTCGCCACCTTCACCGACCCGCTCACCGAGTGCACCTCCTGCCACAAGCGCTTCCGCGCCGACCACCTGGAGGAGGCGTACGAGGCGAAGCACGGCCGCCTCCCCGCCAACGGTCTGGCCGACCTGAACTGCCCGCACTGCGGCAACAAGGGTGGCTTCACCGAGCCCAAGCAGTTCTCCGGTCTGCTCTCCACCCACCTCGGTCCCTCGCAGGACACCGCCTCGGTGGCCTACCTGCGCCCCGAGACCGCGCAGGGCATCTTCACCAACTTCGCGCAGGTCCAGCAGACCTCCCGGAAGAAGCCTCCCTTCGGCATCGCGCAGATGGGCAAGTCCTTCCGGAACGAGATCACTCCGGGCAACTTCATCTTCCGCACCCGCGAGTTCGAGCAGATGGAGATGGAGTTCTTCGTCAAGCCGGGCGAGGACGAGCAGTGGCACGAGTACTGGATGGCCGAGCGCTGGAACTGGTACCGCGACCTCGGTATCCGCGAGGAGAACATCCGGTGGTACGACCACCCCAAGGAGAAGCTCTCCCACTACGCCAAGCGCACCGCTGACATCGAGTACCGCTTCAACTTCGGCGGCACCGAGTTCTCGGAGCTGGAGGGCGTCGCCAACCGCACCGACTACGACCTGTCGTCGCACGCCAAGGCGTCCGGCCAGGACCTCTCCTACTTCGACCAGGAGGCCGGCGAGCGCTGGACTCCCTACGTCATCGAGCCGGCGGCGGGCGTGAACCGCGCGATGCTCGCCTTCATGCTCGACGCGTACATCGAGGACGAGGCGCCGAACGCCAAGGGCAAGATGGAGAAGCGCACGGTCATGCGCCTCGACCCGCGCCTGGCGCCGGTCAAGGTCGCGGTCCTGCCGCTCTCCCGCAACCCGCAGCTGTCGCCGAAGGCGAAGGGCCTCGCCACCGACCTGCGCAAGAACTGGAACATCGAGTTCGACGACGCGGGCGCCATCGGCCGCCGCTACCGCCGTCAGGACGAGATCGGCACCCCGTTCTGCGTCACCGTCGACTTCGACACCCTCGACGACAACGCGGTGACCGTCCGCGAGCGCGACACCATGAAGCAGGAGCGCGTCTCCCTGGACCAGATCCAGGCGTACCTGGGCGCGCGCCTCCTCGGCTGCTGACCCCGGCCGGGCACGCGCCCGTCACCTCTGAGCGTGGCCGTCGGCCCCGCCCGCGAACGCTGCGGGCGGGGCCGATGTGCTGTGCGCGGCGGATCCCCGCGCCGCCGGGCGGTCCGGGCGCAGCGCGAGCGCGCCGCACACCGCCGCCAGCGGGAGCTCGGCGGCCAGGGCCATGGCGACGGCGGTGGCCAGTTCGGCACCGGGCGCGGCGGTGGCGAGGTCCAGGGCGGTGTCGGCGAGCAGCAGCAGCGCGGCGGCCGTCGCGGGACGGCGGTGCCCCGGGGCGCCGCGCAGCAGGCGGCGGCCCGCGTTCAGCAGGGCGGCGGCCTCCAGGAGGTCCAGGGTCACCCACGCCGCGGCCTGCCCGGGCGGCAGCGTCGCGGCGAGGCAGACGGTCCACGGCAGCAGGGCGAGCCCGGCGCCGGTCAGCACCCGGCCCGGCCACCGGCGCCCTTCCGCGGCGAGCGGGCGCCAACCGGCCTTCACCGAGGGCGGGTTGAGGAGCAGCGTCATGATCCGGGTCCTTTGCGGCGACGGTGAACCCGGACGTCGGGCCCGCACTCCACCCTTGTCATCCGGGCTGCCGGTGTCGGTAGCCCACAGGCCCGGACCGGGGTGGTGCCAGGTGCACCCCCGATCCGGTCCCCGCCTCCATGGCGGCCCCGCGCGGGCGCCCCGTACGGTTCCGGCATGACCCTCCCGCCCCGGTCGCGCCGGGCCCTGCTGCGGCTCCGGCGCGATCTCCTCTTCCTCGCGGCCGGGGTGCTGCCGCATCTGCTCGTGGTCCCGCTGTACCTGTGGGCGGCCGTACTCTTCGGCGCGACGGTGGCCGGCAGCGACTCGGACGCGCCGGTGATCCTCGCCGCCCCGCTCGCCCTGCTCTGCGCCGCCGGTCCGGGCCTGACGGAGGTCCAGCGGTGGCGGTTCCGGGCGCTGTGCGGGGTGGAGCTGCCGCGCCTCGGACTCCGGCGGCTGCGGCGGCAGTTCGGCTACAACGGGCTGATCGGCCCGCTCCTCGGCGCCCTCGAACTCCTGCTGCTGACGCTCCTGGTGGCGGGGCTGGCCGCGGCGACGGTGCTGCTGTGGATCTGGGCGGTGCCCTGGCAGTGGCGCATCGGCCACCCCGGCTACACCACCCAGGCCGCCTACCTCACCGGGCTCGGCCTGCTCGCGCTGGCCGCCGTCGTCCCACTCGCCGCCGGGCTGGTACGGCTGGAGAACCTGGTGGGGCGGGCGGTGCTGGGCGTCAGCCGCTCCGACGAGTTGGAGCGGCGGGTCGAGGACCTGACCGCGAGCCGGGCGGGGGCGGTGGACGCGGCGGACGCCGAACGCCGCCGTATCGAACGCGACCTCCACGACGGGGCCCAGCAGCGCCTGGTGTCCCTCGCGCTCAACCTCGGGCTGGCGAAGGCGACCCTCACCGACCTGCCGCCGAAGGCCAGGGAGGTCATCGAGGCGGCCCACCGCGAGGCGAAGGACGCGATCGAGGAGCTGAACCACCTCGTCCGCGGGCTGCACCCCGCCGTCCTCGACGAACTCGGCCTGGACGCCGCCCTGTCGGGGCTCGCGGCCCGCGCGCCGCTGCCCGTACGGCTGCGGGTCGATCCCCTGGAGCGGACGGCCGCCGCCGTCGAGGGCGTCGCGTACTTCGTCGTCTCCGAGGCGCTCACCAATGTCGCCAAGCACGCGCGCGAGGCGACCCGGGCCGAGGTGACGGTCACCAGGATCGGCGGAATACTGCGGGTGGTGATCGCCGACGACGGGATGGGCGGGGCCGATCCCGCCCGGGGCAGCGGTCTGAAGGGGCTGGCGCAGCGGGTGCGTTCCGTGGACGGGACGTTCCGGATGAGCAGCCCCGTGGGCGGCCCGACGATGATGAGTGTGGAGCTGCCGTGCCCGGGGTGAACGCGCCGACGGCGCTTGCCACCGGGCCCGGCGTGAGCGAGGGGGCGAGCGGTGTGCGTCGTGCGGTGATCGCGGAGGACTCCGTCCTGCTGCGGATCGGGCTGGTCAAGGTGGTGGAGATGGCCGGTTTCACGGTCGCCGCCGAGGCGGGGGACGCGGCCGGGCTGCTGGCCGCCGTCGCCGAACACCGGCCGGAGCTGGCCGTCGTGGACGTCCGGATGCCGCCCGGCTTCACGGACGAGGGCGTTCGGGCCGCGCTGTCGATCCGGCGGGAGTGGCCGGACACGGCGGTGCTGCTGCTCTCCCAGTACGTCGAGGAGCGGTACGCGGCCGATCTCCTCGCGGCCCACACCGGCGGGGTGGGGTACCTCCTCAAGCAACGCGTCGCGGACGTCGAGGAGTTCGTCGAGGCGCTGCGCCGGGTCGCCGGCGGCGGCACCGCCCTCGACCCGCAGGTCGTCTCCCAGCTGCTGGTGCGCCGGGCGAGCGATCCCCTGGAGCGGCTGACCGCACGGGAGCGGGAGGTCCTGGCGCTGATGGCGGAGGGCCGCTCCAACGCCGCCGTCGCGGCGCAGCTGGTGGTGAGCGAGAGCGCGGTCGCCAAGCACATCAACAGCATCTTCACCAAGCTCGACCTGCCGAAGGCGGACGCCGACCACCGCCGGGTGCTGGCGGTGCTGCGGTTCCTCGGCGTGGCGGCACCGGGCCGCTGATCCGGCGGGGCCGGGCGAGAGCCGCGTCAGCGGGCGCCCGGCCGCCCGGCGGCCGACGGTGCCCCGGGCCTCACCGTCTGGGCGCGGGGCCCGGTGCCCCGGGCCTCAGCGTCCCGCCCCCGACCGCGCCACCCCCGGTACCGTCTCGCCGTCGAAGAGCGCGGCGGTGCGGCGGGCCGTCGTACGGGCCCGGACGCCGGTGGTCAGGGCGCCGAGCAGCAGGACGGCGGCGCCGCAGCCGGCGATGATCCACCAGGCGGGGCGGGCGGCCGCGACGAAGTCGGCCGCGGCCGCCGCGCCGCCCGGGCCCGCGGTCCGTACGCCACCGGCCAGTACCGCGCCGATCACCGCGACGCCCAGCGACGAGCCGACCTGGCGGCTGGTGGACGCCACGGCCGCCGCGACGCCCGCCTGGGCCCGCGGCATCCCGGAGACCGCGGTGTTGGTGATCGGCGCGTTGACCAGGCCGAAGCCGATGCCGAACAGGACGTACCCGGTGAACAGCAGCGCGGTGGTCGACTCGGCGTCGAACGCCGCGAACATCAGCCCGCTGGCGCCCATCGCGCAGCCCGCGAGCAGCAGCGGCAGCCGCGGCCCGCGGTTGCCGACCAGCCGCCCGGACAGCGGGGCGCACACCAGCGTCATCCCGGCCATCGGCAGCATGTACAGCCCGGCCTCCAGGGCGGAGCGGCCCCGGATGTCCTGGAGGTAGAGCGTGTTGAGGAAGAGGAACCCGGCCAGCGACGCGAAGGCGCAGACGGCTGTGACGGTGGCGCCGCTGAACGGCACGCTGTGGAAGAACCGCAGGTCGATCAGGGGTTCGCGGCGCCGCCGCTCGTAGCCGATCAGCGCGGCCAGCGCGGCCAGCGCGACGGCGGTGAACGTCAGGATCTCCGCGGAGAGCCAGCCCGTGCCCGGCGCCTCGATGATCGCGTACGTCAGGGCGCCCAGCAGCGCGATGACCAGCAGCTGGCCGACCGGATCGGGGCGGCGCGGCCGCGGTGCGCGGGACTCGGGGACGTACCGCAGGGTGAGGAAGAGGGCGAGGATGCCGATCGGGACGTTGATCCAGAAGATCGAGCGCCAGCCGACGGACTCCACCAGCAGCCCGCCGATGACCGGCCCGGCGGCCATGCTGATGCCGACGATGCCGCCCCACACGCCGATCGCCCGGGCCCGCGCGCGCGGTTCCGTGAAGGTGTTGGTGATGATCGACATCGCGACGGGGTTGAGCATCGACCCGCCGACGGCCTGCACCATGCGGAAGACGACCAGCCAGGTGAGGCTGGGCGCGAGGCTGCACAGCAGCGAGCCCAGGCTGAAGACGGTCAGCCCGACGGTGAAGACGCGGCGCCGCCCGAGCCGGTCCGCGGTCGAGCCGGACAGCATCAGCAGCGACGCCAGGACCAGCGTGTAGGCGTCGATGGTCCACTGCAGGCCGGAGACGGAGGCGTGCAGCTCGCGCTGGAGGGAGGGGAGTGCGACGTTGAGGACGGTGTTGTCGAGGCTGACGATCAGCAGGCTCATGCAGCAGATCGCCAGGACGAGCAGGCGCCGCCGGTGGCTCAGCTCAGACATGGTTGAACGCTACAACGATATGTGCGGGGCGGCCCGGCCGGACGACGGGTTCCGGCCCGGCCTTGCGCGCGCCCGCGTGCCCGGCGCCGCCCCGGACCGGCCTGCACGGTGTGGTCCGGCGTTGCCCGGCGCAGGCCCGGTCCGACCCTCCCCGCACGCCCCGGCCCGGCCCCGGCCGCCGGTCCGGAAGGCACCCGCCGGGCCCGCCCGCCGGATGCGGGACAATGGGAGGTCGCACCGCCGGGTCGCCCGGCGCCGCACCGCCCCCGACCGCCGAAGGAATCCGCCTGCCATGACCTCGCTCCAGATCGGACCGCACACGGCGTCCCCGCCCGTGGTGCTCGCGCCCATGGCCGGGATCACCAACGCCCCGTTCCGGACGCTGTGCCGGGAGTTCTCCGGCGGCAAGGGCCTCTTCGTCAGCGAGATGATCACGACGCGGGCGCTGGTCGAGCGCAACGAGAAGACCATGCAGCTGATCCACTTCGACGCGTCCGAGAAGCCGCGCTCGATCCAGTTGTACGGCGTCGACCCGGACACCGTCGGCAAGGCCGTCCGCATGATCGCCGACGAGGATCTGGCCGACCACATCGACCTGAACTTCGGCTGCCCGGTCCCCAAGGTGACCCGTAAGGGCGGCGGCTCCGCGCTGCCGTACAAGCGGCCGCTGCTGCGGGCGATCCTGCGCGATGCGGTGGCGAACGCGGGCAGCCTGCCGGTGACGATGAAGATGCGCAAGGGCATCGACGACGGCCACCTCACCTACCTCGACGCGGGCCGGATCGCCGCCGAGGAGGGCATCACCGCCCTCGCGCTGCACGGCCGGACCGCCGCCCAGCACTACAGCGGCACCGCCGACTGGGACGCCATCGCCCGCCTCAAGGAGCACGTTCCGGAGATCCCGGTGCTCGGCAACGGCGACATCTGGTGCGCCGACGACGCGCTGCGGATGGTCCGCGAGACCGGCTGCGACGGCGTGGTCGTCGGCCGCGGCTGCCTGGGCCGCCCCTGGCTCTTCGGCGATCTGGTCGCCGCCTTCGAGGGCACCGGTACGTACACCGAGCCGACGTTCCAGCAGGTCGCGGCCGTGATGGTGCGGCATGCGGCGCTGCTCGGCGAGTGGATCGGCGACGAGAAGCGCGGCGTGATCGACTTCCGCAAGCACGTCGCCTGGTACACCAAGGGCTTCGCGGTCGGCTCCGAGATGCGCCGCGGCCTCGCCGTCAGCTCCTCCCTCGCGGAGCTGGAGGATCTGCTCGGCAGGATCGACGGCGACCAGCCGTGGCCCGCGGGCGCCGACGGTCCGCGCGGCCGCACCTCGGGCCGCGACCGCGTCGTCCTGCCCGACGGCTGGCTCGACGACCCCAACGACTGCACGGGCGTCGGCGCCGACGCCGAACTGGACACCTCGGGCGGCTGAGCCCCGGCCCGGCACCCGCACCGGACCAGCTGGTTCCGCGCCCGCCCGGCCCGGCGCCCGCCGCCGCCCGGCCGGGGCCGCCGCGCCGGACGCCCGCGCGCTCACGGCCGTCCGCTCGGCGGCACCACCTCGGCCGCCGGTACCGGTCCGGGCGGGGTGCCGTCGCCGAACGGGCGGCCGCCCATCTCCTCGCGGTGGTGTGGCGTCAGCCAGCCGTCCAGCTCCGGGCCGTCCGGCACGATCCCGGTCGGGTTCACGCCGGTGTGCACCCGGTAGTAGTGCTGCTTGATGTGGTGGAAGTCGACGGTGTCGCCGAACCCGGGCGTCTGGTAGAGGTCCTTCGCGTACGCCCACAGCACCGGGTCCTCGGCCAGCTTGAAGCGGTTGCACTTGAAGTGGCCGTGGTAGACGGGGTCGAACCGCACCAGCGTGGTGAAGAGCCGGATATCGGCCTCGGTGATCGTGTCCCCGACGAGGTAGCGCCGCTCGGCCAGCCGCTCCGACAGCAGGTCCAGCCGCCGGAACACCGCCGCGTACGCCGTGTCGTACTCCTCCTGCCCGGTCGCGAACCCGGCGCGGTAGACCCCGTTGTTGACGTCCCGGTAGACGCCCTCCATCACCTCGTCGATCTCGTCGCGCAGCGCCTCGGGGTAGAGGTCGGGCGCCCCGGGCCGGTGCAGCGCCCGCCACTCGGTGGCCAGGTCGAGCGTGATCTGCCGGAAATCGTTGGTGACGAGCTGTCCGCTCGGTACGTCCACGACCGCCGGGACGCTGACCCCGCCCGGGTATCCCGTCTCCCGCCGGTCGTACGCCTCGCTCAGGAAGCGGATGCCGAGGACGGGGTCGCGGCCGCCGGGGTCGAGGGTGAAGCGCCAGCTGCGGTCGTCCTGGATCGGGTCGACGATCCCCAGGGACAGCGCGTCCTCCAGCCCGAGCAGCCGCCGGGAGATCACCACCCGGCTCGCCCAGGGGCAGGCGCGGCTGGCGATCAGCCGGTAGCGCCCCGCCTCGACCGGCCAACCGAACCGGCCGTCGGCGGTGATGCGGTCGGCGAAGTGGCTGCGGGAACGGGAGAACGGCTTGCGGCCGTAGGCGGTGTTGCCGACGCCGTCGCCGGTGGCGGACGCGGCTCCTCCTGCTGTGGGGGCGGCGTCCTCGGGTCCGGCGTCGTGGCTGTCGTGCGGGCGGGCCATCGCTCACTCCTTGCCGTGGGGTGCTGCTTGCCCGCCAGCTTTCCCGCCCGGGGCCGCCGCGTCCTGGAGGCATGGGCCGACCGGGCGCCCCGGCCACCTGGCAGAGATCCGGAATCGGACCCGAGAGTGCTCGAATGATGGGACCGCAGCCCGTCCGAGCGCGTGATTCTCGCCACCCCTGATAGCCCCTGTGCTCAGATGAGCGATCCGCGCGGGGTCCATCTCTCCAATGCTGGCACTGGGTGCCACGTAGTTGATGTTCATTACTCGTAGTGATGAACTCCAGAGAGTGAGGGAGATGCGCAATTCGGCAACACTCCGCGCACGTCCATTCAAGTGATGTATTCACTCGCCAAGGAGATATCTCTTTCGATCCGGTGGCGGACGGGCGGTTACGTACGGATGTCGACCAAGTGGACGTACCCAGATGCCTGCGATCTGGGTATGTTCCTCGCCGTCAGGGCAGCCATCCGCGAGGAGTCCAGTCCCGTGTCGGAAACACAGAATCCCCACGTAACCCAGCTTGCGTCCGCGAAGTTCGTGTACGACTTCACCGAGGGGAACAAGGACCTCAAGGATCTGCTCGGCGGCAAGGGCGCCAACCTCGCCGAGATGACGAACCTCGGTCTTCCCGTCCCGCCCGGCTTCACCATCACCACCGAAGCCTGCAAGGTGTACCTGGAGAGCGGGGAGGAGCCCGCGGCACTCCGTGCCGAGGTTTCGCACCACCTCGACGCCCTTGAGCAGCGGATGGGCAAGAAGCTCGGCCAGGCCGACGACCCGCTGCTCGTATCGGTGCGTTCGGGTGCGAAGTTCTCCATGCCCGGCATGATGGACACCGTCCTCAACATCGGCCTCTCCGACGCCTCGGTGAGCGGCCTGGCGCAGCAGGCGGGCTCCGAGCGGTTCGCGTGGGACTCCTACCGCCGCCTCATCCAGATGTTCGGCAAGACCGTGCTGGACGTCGACGGCGACCTCTTCGAGGAGGCGCTGGAGGAGGCGAAGAAGGCCAAGGGCGTCACCGTCGACGTCGACCTCGACGCGGGCGACCTCAAGGCGCTGGTCGAGCAGTTCAAGGGCATCGTCGCCCAGGAGACCGGCCGGGACTTCCCGCAGAACCCGCGCGAGCAGATGGACCTCGCCGTCCGCGCGGTCTTCGACTCGTGGAACACCGACCGCGCCAAGCTCTACCGCCGCCAGGAGCGCATCCCCGGCGACCTCGGCACCGCCGTCAACGTCTGCTCGATGGTCTTCGGCAACCTCGGCCCGGACTCCGGCACCGGCGTCGCCTTCACCCGCGACCCGGCCAGCGGCCACCAGGGCGTCTACGGCGACTACCTGCAGAACGCGCAGGGCGAGGACGTCGTCGCCGGTATCCGCAACACCGTGCCGCTGGCCGACCTGGAGGGCATCGACAAGACCTCCTACGACCAGCTGATGCAGATCATGGAAACGCTCGAAACGCACTACAAGGACCTGTGCGACATCGAGTTCACCATCGAGCGCGGCAAGCTGTGGATGCTCCAGACCCGCGTCGGCAAGCGCACCGCCGGCGCCGCCTTCCGCATCGCCACCCAGCTCGTCGACCAGGGACTCATCGACGAGGCCGAGGCCCTGCAGCGGGTCAACGGCGCGCAGCTGGCGCAGCTGATGTTCCCCCGCTTCGACCTGGGGGCGAAGGCCGACACCATCGGCCGCGGCATCGCCGCCTCGCCCGGCGCCGCCGTCGGCAAGGCCGTCTTCGACTCGTACACCGCGGTCAAGTGGTCCCGCTCGGGTGAGAAGGTCATCCTCATCCGCCGTGAGACCAACCCCGACGACCTCAACGGCATGATCGCCGCCGAGGGCATCCTCACCTCCCGCGGCGGCAAGACCTCGCACGCCGCCGTCGTCGCCCGCGGCATGGGCAAGACCTGTGTCTGCGGCGCCGAGGAGCTGGAGGTGGACACCAAACGCCGCCGGATGACGACGCAGGACGGCGTGGTCGTCGAGGAGGGCGACACCGTCTCCATCGACGGCTCGACCGGCAAGGTCTACGTCGGCGAGGTGCCCGTCGTACCGTCCCCGGTCGTCGAGTACTTCGAGGGCCGGATGCACGCCGGTGCCGACGACGCCGACGAGCTGGTCAAGGCCGTCCACCGGATCATGGCGTACGCGGACCGGGTCCGCCGTCTGCGGGTCCGCGCCAACGCCGACAACGCCGAGGACGCCGCCCGCGCCCGCCGGTTCGGGGCCCAGGGCATCGGCCTGTGCCGCACCGAGCACATGTTCCTCGGCGAGCGCCGCGAGATGGTCGAGCGCCTGATCCTCGCCGACACCGACGCCGACCGGGACGCCGCCCTGGAGCAGCTGCTGCCGCTCCAGAAGGCCGACTTCATCGAGCTGTTCGAGTCGATGGACGGCCTGCCGGTCACCGTCCGGCTGCTGGACCCGCCGCTCCACGAGTTCCTGCCCGACATCACCGAGCTGTCGGTCCGCGTCGCGCTCGCCGAGGCCCGCAAGGACGCCAACGAGAACGACCTGCGCCTCCTCCAGGCCGTCCACAAGCTGCACGAGCAGAACCCGATGCTGGGCCTGCGCGGCGTCCGCCTCGGCCTGGTCATCCCCGGTCTGTTCGCCATGCAGGTACGGGCCATCGCAGAGGCCGCGGCCGAGCGCAAGGAGGCCAAGGGCGACCCGCGTGCGGAGATCATGATTCCGCTGGTGGGCACCGTCCAGGAGCTGGAGATCGTCCGCGACGAGGCCGAGCAGGTCATCGCGGAGGTCGAGAAGACCCACGGCGTCAGCCTCAAGCTCACGCTCGGCACCATGATCGAACTGCCCCGCGCCGCTCTCACGGCCGGTCAGATCGCTGAGTCCGCCGACTTCTTCTCCTTCGGCACGAACGACCTCACGCAGACGGTCTGGGGTTTCTCCCGCGACGATGTCGAGGCCAGTTTCTTCACCGCGTACCTGGAGAAGGGCATCTTCGGCGTCAGCCCCTTCGAGACGATCGACAAGGATGGCGTCGGCTCGCTGGTCCGCAACGCCGCCGCGGCGGGCCGGGCGACCCGCCCCGACCTGAAGCTCGGCGTCTGCGGTGAGCACGGAGGCGACCCGGAGTCCGTGCACTTCTTCCACGAGGTCGGACTCGACTACGTCTCCTGCTCGCCGTTCCGCATCCCGGTCGCCCGCCTGGAGGCGGGCCGGGCGGCCGCGGAGTCGAAGGGCAGCGACAGCCGCTGAACCGAGCTTCCGGGGCCCCACGGATGCCGAGCGCACCGTGGCGCCCCGGAAACGCACCACCGGAGCCGGCGGCCGGGCGCCCGACCCTCACCCGCCCCTCGCCGGACTCCGGAACCCAACGAGGGCGGCACCTTGTGCGGAGGTGCCGCCCTCGGATTTTTTTGCGGCTGGGGACCATCGGGAGCGCGTCAGTCTCAGAGTGGTCGGGTCGTGGCGACCAGGCGTCCCGCATGGTCCATCACGGAGATGGATCGGATGTCGGGAAGGTGCAGGGCACTCGCCCCCGTCACGGCGGCGCTGCCGTTGGGAGTGATCCCCCAGGTGGCCGCCTGCTCCTTGCGGCCGTCTACCGAGGAGACCTGGAGGACGAAGGGTCCTGGTGCTCCTGCGGGCAGGTCGGCCAGCGTGACGCTCACCGCAGTGCCCCAGGGCTTGGCCGTGAGCGTGGCACTGCCGGACACGGAGTACTCGGCGGCTGAGGTGAAGGCCGTGGCCGGGTCGGCCGAGTGCGGGAACGACAGCATCGACCCCAGTCCGAGCCCGGCAACCACGATCAGAGCCGCAGCCAATGCCAGCCACTGCCGACGAGCCCGGCGCCTGCGTGCGACATCGCCGGCGCGGACCTGCTCCAGCAGACGGCCGAGCCCGGCCGACGAAGCCGGGGGCGCCGCATCGGCGTCGGCCTCGCGCGTGGCCTGGAGACGAGGCGCGGGCATGCCCGGGGAACGGCGGAGCAGTCCCGCCAGCGGGGCCGAGCGCGCGAGCTCGTCACGGCATTCCCGGCACGTGGGCAGGTGGGACTCCAGGACGCGGCGGTCGGTCTCGCTGAGACCGCCCAGCACATACGCGCCGATCAGCATGCGCACGTCATCGTGGTCGGTGCTCACCGTAGAACTCCCATTTCTTCAAAGGCTGCGCGCAGGTTGCGTACGGCGTAGTAAGCGCGGGACTTGACCGTCCCCTCCGGGATCGTGAGCCGTGACGCGGACTCGGCGACGGTCAGCCCCTCGAAGTACAGCGCCTGGATCACGTCACGATGCTCGCTGGACAAGCGCTCCAACGCTGCGGTGATCACGTGCCCCTCCAGCGCCGCCTCCACATCATCGGCGGAAGGTATGGCCGCGAGTGCCTCGTTGTTGTAGAGCGGTTCCGGACGTCGCTGCTCAGCGCGCCAGCCGTCGGTGAGCACGTTGCGGGCGATCGTGAAGAGATACGAGCGGATGGTGACGTGGTGTGCCTCGATCCTGTCGATGCTGCGCCACGCCCGCAGCAGCGTCTCCTGCACGATGTCCTCCGCCTGCTCGGGACTGCGCACATATCTGCGCACGAAGGAGAGCAGCACATCGTGGTGCTCGGTGTACAACGCAGTCATCAACTGCTCGTCCGGCGTCACGCTCGATGTCCTCGTCTCGCAGGCTGGGGTCGCTTGGAGCATCGCCGGGCCCGGGCTACAGGCGGTGGACAGTCCGCGCCCCGGGGAGGCGCGGAACCAGATCCGATCCATCCGACTCACTTCCATACCTGACCGCACTGGCCGCGCCGTCTTCGAGGACGGCTGCGACATGCGGCTTCTTGTGTCCTGAGGCACTGATCGTGTGCCCTCGCGGCTACGTATACGACGAGCTGGGAGTTTGAGTTCACCTTGCAGGCAGCGGATGAACTCAGGTTCTCGCCGTCCGTTCGAGCGAAGGCCCGTCGGCGCTTTTTGGCAGGGGTGTGCACGGGCGTGCAGACGCGGGGTCGGCGTGGAGACCACGGGCGCGCCGGACGGCATCCTCGTCCGGAGCCGTAGGGACAAGGAACCGCAGGAACGCGACCGTGACCAGCCCCCGGCGCGCGCCACCCAAGAAAGCATTACTGGTCGGCCTGAGGACTGAACCGGGTGCCGCAGGTGGTCGTACGCATGACCGCAAGCCTCTCAACACTCAGGAGAACACGTCATGAGCAAGAAGAAGCTCGGCTGGACCCTCGGCGCGGGTGCGACCATGGTCCTCGGCCTGGGCGTCGCGGCCTCCGCGCTGTCCGGCGCGAACGCCTCAAGCCCGGACACGTCCGCCGCCACCACATCGCACCCGGTCAAGGTGGAGGTCCTCGCGCCCAAGAGCGGGGACAACGCGGGCGTGGAGGGCAAGGGCTGGTTCGTGGACCTGAAGCTCTCCTTCCGGGGCAAGACCCTGGCCCAGACCGGCTTCAACGGGCTCCAGCTCACCGGCCCGGCCGCGCACAACAACATCGCCCCCTTCCCCAGCACGTTCTCCACCGGCCAGGACGACAAGATCCCTGGACTGGTCGTGCTGGACTCCACCACCAACAGCACCCTCCCCGGCTTCTCCGGGCCCGGCACCAACCTGGCCAACCTGTTCAACCTCTCCGGCGTCACCAACCGCACCCCGGACAAGACCGAACTGTGGGACACCTGGATCGTGGGCGCCCCCATCGCGGGGCAGAAGGTCGACACCACCCTGACCGTGGCCGTCGTCGGCGACCTCAACCACGACGGCATCTACAACGACGCACCCAACGTCGTGAAGGACCTCAACGGCGATGGGAAGACCGACGCCAAGGACCTGGCTCTGATGGGCGTCGCCTCCAACATCGTCACCGTCCCCTTCCACATCAACGCCGACCCCGCCTGATCCCCGCCAGGTCATCAGGGCGCCGCCCGGGCTCGCCAGTTCCCCGGATACATCACCGCCGGCGCACGCCCGGCCATACCGAAGACCGCCCCTGCCCGCAGTGGCATCCCGCTCCGCGGGCAGGGGGTGGGGCCGACACCCGGCCCCACCCCCTGTGAGGAGCTACTCCCATGAACTCCCCGAAGACCCGTGTGGCCCTGGTGGCCTCCACGGCACTGCTGGTCGCCACCGGCGCAGCGTCGAGCGTCACCGCCGCCCCTGCGCCTGGGAACGGTCGCACCTCCGTGGCGCTCGCCTGGTACGACACCACAGCTGACACGATCGCGAAGGCCGGCCCATCACTCCCTCCGGTGACCAACAACCGTACGTGGGCCGTCAGTTGGATCGCGGCGGCGCGGGCCTTGCAACATGTGCCGTCCGGGGTCGACCGTAGGGACTACCAGGACGCGGCGCTGGCCGCCGCGGTGCACCGCGCCCTGGTCGAGCTGGTGCCTTCCACCCCGCCCGCGTTCGCCCCCGCCATCCGGAACGGCAACCGGTTCGCCCGGCCCTTCCTGCTGAAGAGCGCCAGCCAGTTCCGGCTGCCCGCGCCTCCCGCTCCGACGTCCAAGCGGTACCAGACCGACCTGAAGGAGGTTCGAGACTTCGGCGAACTGAACAGCACCGTACGCACCGCGCGGCAGACCGGCACGGCCACCTTCTGGTTCGAATCCTCGCCGACCCTGTGGACCAAACCGATTCGCGTCGCGCTCACCGCCACCTCCCACCAGCCGCTGCTCAAGCAGGCCGAACTCGTCGCCCTGGCCAACGCCACGCTGGTGGACACCCAGATCGCCACCTCCGACAGCAAGTACACCTACCAGCTGTGGCGCCCTGTCACCGCGATCCGAACCGGCGTCGGCGAGATCCCTGCCGACCCGTCATGGACCCCACTGCGCACCACCCCGGCGCACCCGGACCACCCCAGCGGCCACAACACCTACGCAGGTGCGGCGGAAACCGTTCTCACCGCCCTCGTAGGACCGCGCACTGCCCCGTTCACCCTGACCAGCGCCACCGCACCAGGCGTCGTCCGCACCTACACCGGATGGCACCAGCTCACGCGGGAGAACATCGACGCGCGGGTCTGGCTGGGCATCCACACCCGACTCGCGGACGAGGCCGGGGTCGAACTGGGCACCGATGTCGCCAGGTACGGCCTGGACCACGCCCAGTCGCTGTTCCAGGAGCGCTGACACGGTTGGGCGAACACCGCCTCGACTGGCTGCTGGAGGAGTGGGGATCTCCGCTCCGATGGGTCATGCGGACGAGGGCGGCACCCGTGCGGAGGTGCCGCCCTCGCTTTTTCCGAACTCCCCCCTCGGGAGCCGCCGCCTCCCCTGTCGGCGTGGGGGGCGGCTTTCAACGCAATGCGGCGCGGCCGGTTCCATGCCCGTCACCCCCCACGGGATCGAGCAATCCGGGCCGCGTACACCGGCGTTGAATTGAGTACAGCATTCCTGGTGTCCACCCCTGTGCGCGACCCTTTTCAACTCTGGCCAAAAGGGCATGGTGACCGCACGTATCGGCGTGCATACTCAGGCGGTCGGGGTCGTCAGAGGTATCCAGGGGTGGGGGTTCGGTGTTACGCGTCCATTTCAGTGGACCCGATCTGGCCCGCGTGCGGATAGCCGCACGGCCCGATGTGCTGTGGGAAACAATTTTAAGTTTTCACCGACTCCGTGACCGGCGGGACGGCCTGGCCTTCGGGAAATGGCGCGCGGAAACCCGGGAAAAGTTGAACGGCGAAACGCGGCTGCTGGCGCCACTCGTCCCCACCCGGGGCTATTTCCCGGATTTCCTCACCCCGCCCGAGGGCCAACTCGGCGTCGACGACGCGCTGTCCGCACTGCGCGAGACGCCGCCCGCCCGCGTCCACACCGAACTGGCCGGGCTCGCCCGCACCCGGACGCTGCCCACCTGGATACGGGCCATGGGCGACGGCGACACCCGGCAGCTCGGCCATCTCGCCGGAGCCCTCCAGCGCTACCACGCGGCGGCCGTCGCCCCCTACTGGCCGCGACTTCAGGCCCGTATAGAAGCCGACCGCGCCGCCCGGGGCCGGACCCTGCTCGACGGCGGCGCCGACCGGCTGCTCGCCACCCTCCCGTCGGCACTGCGCTGGCGCGCCCCGGTCCTGGAGATCGATTACCCCGTCGACCGCGACCTCCACCTGGGAGGACGCGGGCTCCTCCTCATGCCGTCCTACTTCTGCCGCCGCACGCCGGTCACCTTCCACAACCCGGACCTCACACCGGTGCTGGTTTACCCCGTCGATCACCCGGCCCCACGCGCCACACCCGTACCAGCGCCCGGCCGCTCCCTGGGGCGCCTCGTCGGGCAGACCCGCTCCGCGATCCTCCGCGGCGTCGGCGCCGGCTGCACCACCACCGAACTGGCCCGCCGCGTCGACGTCTCCCTCGCCTCCGCCAGCCAACACGCGACGGTGCTCCGCGACGCCGGCCTCCTCCTCACCCTCCGCCGCGGCAACGCGGTGCTGCACACCCTGACACCGCTCGGCGCGGCCCTCCTGCGGGGCGGTCAGGCCGGGGAAGCGGGGG